>NZ_LR134289.1:305454-610909 GCF_900636535.1 Chryseobacterium gleum | reverse complement strand
AAGAGAAATCTTACTACTACTTCTTACGTAGCTAAAGTGGACGAAAAAAGCGTTCAACGTCAATTAGCAATTAAGTAGTTTTTATAAATCTATATTCGGTTTATAAGAATTCAAAACAAATTCAACAATTTAACCCTGGAACGGTGCCAATAAAGAGTAACAGCTGTTACCGCCCTTTTCAAAAAAACAATTTAAATTATGCCAAGATCAGTAAATGCCGTAGCTTCAAGAGCTCGCAGAAAGAAAATTTTTAAGCACGCTAAAGGTTATTTCGGAAGAAGAAAGAACGTTTGGACTGTAGCTAAAAACGCGGTAGAAAAAGCAATGCAATATGCTTACCGTGGTAGAAAAGAGAAAAAGAGAAATTTCAGAGCACTTTGGATCACTCGTATCAACGCGGGAACTAGAGAGCACGGAATGTCTTACTCTCAATTTATGGGAGCTCTTAAAAAGAACAACATCGAACTTAACAGAAAAGTTTTAGCAGATTTAGCAATGAATCACCCTGAAGCTTTCAAAGCTGTTGTAGATCAAGTAAAATAATGTAGAATAGATTTTGTTATCAATATAAGTCCCGGGATTTCCCGGGATTTTTTTTGTGGTATCCTTTTTTTTGCTTCAGTTTAAATCTAACCTGTGCAACTTATGTGGAGTTTAAAACAAATAATAAAATTCAGCCTTACCTAATGATAAATGGTATAAGAAGATATATCATTGTCAAAAAAACAAGAAAATATATATTGCATCGCATAACTACTAACAATAAATAATCATTTATTACTATATTAGCAATCCTAAAGAAAGTATAAAAATGAAAAAAGTTGCAGCTTTTTTGCTCACTTCCATCGCACTGCAAAATACGAGTGCCCAGAGTTTTATCCAGGCTTATAAAGACAGGGCAGATATGGTAACTCAAACCAATATTAACAACAATCTTCAGGAATTTGCAGGATTTGGGGTAAAAAGAACAGGCACAGCAGCCAATACCAATGCGCTGAACTGGCTTAAAAATAAATATGCCTCCTATGGATATACCGCAAATGATCTTTCTGAGGACACTTTCACTTATGGAAGTAATGCTTCAAAAAACCTGATCATTACCAAGACCGGAACTTTGTATCCCAACCAATACATCATTATCTGCGGGCATTATGATACAATAACAGGTCCGGGAGTAAGTGATAACGGAAGCGGTACTTCCATTATTCTTGAAGCAGCAAGGATTCTTAAAAATGTTCCTACTGAATATTCTATCAAATTCATCCATTTTTCCGGTGAAGAACAGGGACTTGTTGGGAGCAGCCATTACGTAAATAATGTGGCATACCAGTCAGGTACAAAAGTTCTGGATATCAAGCTTGTTTTAAATATTGATCAGGTAGGAGGATTGCTTGGAAATAACAACAATACAATCAACTGTGAAAGAGATGAAGGAGGAATGTCCGCCAACAATGCAGCCTCAGATGTTGCAACGCATGAGCTTATAACATGTACAAGTCTTTATTCTCCTCTTCAGACCAACCTCTCTTACACTTACAGCTCAGATTACATGCCTTTTGAAGCTAAAGGGTATACTATTACAGGGTTTTACGAAACTATCGAAAGTAATAATCAGCATACCGTAAATGATACTTTTGCCAATCTGGATCCAGTGTATGTTCTCAATGTAGGAAAAGCAGCCGTGGGAGCTTTGCAGCATTTTGCCGTTGCTTCTACAACCAATAATCTGCTCAGCACAAATGATACCTCTTTACAAAAATCAGGTGAAGCCATCAGGCTTTATCCTAATCCTGCTAAAGATCTTGTGACTGTGGAATTTGAGCAAAAAGTAAAGAAATTCAAAATTGAAGTGAATGATATGGCAGGAAACCTTGTTTTAAACCTTGAAAATCAGGAAAAAATTAATACCTCAGGATTAAAAAACGGAGCATATACCTTTACCATCAAAACTGATAAAGGAAATACAACCAAAAAAATAATCATTAATAAATAATATCATAACGGAAATTTTAGATCAGACAGTATTCAAAAGATATCCGTATTACGATTATATAATGAAGAAAATCATTACTTTTTTACTCACTTCTGCCACTTTGCAGAGCATTGAAGCACAAAGCTTCATTCAGGCTTATCAGGACAGAGCGAATATAGTGACCCAAACCAATATCACAGCCAATCTTCAGGAGTTTGCCAACCTGGGAGTTAAAACCACGGGTTCAACAGCCAATGCCAACGCACTGACATGGCTTAAAAACAAGTACCTTTCCTACGGATATTCCGCCAGCCAGATTACAGAAGATCCTTTTACAGCAGGAAGTTATAATTCTAAAAACCTGGTGATTACCAAAACAGGAACTGTATATCCCAACAAATATGTGATCATATGCGGACACTTCGACAGTATTACCGGTCTGGGAATCAATGACAACGGAAGCGGAACTTCTATCATTCTTGAAGCAGCAAGAATTTTGAAAGATGTACCTACAGAATATTCAATTAAATTCATTCATTTTTCCGGTGAAGAGCAAGGGCTTCTGGGAAGCCAGCATTATGCCAATACGGTTGCTTATCAGAACGGAACCCGTGTTCTGGATATTAAACTGGTTTTCAACCTGGATCAGGTAGGTGGAGTGATGGGCAACAATAACAATACCGTTTATTGTGATCAGGACCTTGGAGGGCTTACTTCCAATAATGCAGCTTCAGCAGCTGTAACCCAGGAACTCAGAAACTGCACGGCGCTCTACTCTCCTCTTCTGACAGCGGTGGATCCGGCTGCTGATACGGATTATATTCCTTTTGAACAAAAGGGTGAAGTGATCACAGGTTTCTTCGAAAGAATCAGAAGTACGTATCCGCATACTGTGAATGATACTTTTGCCAATACAGACCCTGTATACATTTACAATATAGGGAAAGCATCTGTTGGGGCCTTACAGCATTTTGCCGTTGCTACCGGTACTTTGGGCACTCATGAAGCCACTGTAAAAAATACATTGGAAACGGTAAAAATTTATCCCAATCCTGCAAAAGACATCATCAATATTGAACTTCCTGATTCCGGAATTAAAAATTTTACTTTTGAAATTACTGACTTTCAGGGGCGTTCCGTTTTCAAGAAAAACAATGAAACGAAAATTAATGTTTCAGGATTAGAGAATGGTGCTTACCTCGGTATTTTAAAAACCGGAGATCAAAAGGTCGTAAGGAAAGTGATGATTGAAAGATAGCAACATGACTATAAAAAATAGTAACAGAAACCTTTGAAGTAATTCAGAGGTTTTATTTTTTTTCAACACCTTGTTGAAGTATTTATAGCACATGGCCAACATTAGTATGATATTCATAATAAAATTCATGTGATTTTGATACATTAAACACTTTATTGTGATTTATTTACTACATTCGTGGTACCAAAAATAATATCATAATATGAAAAAATTAACAACACTTTTATGCACTGCATTAATGATGCAGAGTATTGCCGCACAGAGTTTTATCCAGGCTTACAAAGACAGGGCGGATATGGTTACACAAGCCAATATCACTGCAAATCTTCAGGAATTCAGCAATTTAGGCGTAAAAACCACTGGTTCGGTAGCTAACGCGAATACACTGACCTGGATCAAAAACAAATATCTTTCTTATGGTTATTCTGCCAGCCAGATTGTAGAAAGTCCTTTTACCTTTGGAAGTACAAGCTCAAAAAACCTGATCATCACCAAAACAGGAACGCTTTACCCTAACAAATATGTCATTATCTGCGGACATTTCGATACTATTTACGGTCCGGGAGTTAATGATAATGGCAGCGGAACATCTATTATCCTTGAAGCCGCAAGAATCCTGCAAAATGTTCCGACGGAATATTCCATTAAATTCATTCACTTTTCCGGTGAGGAACAGGGGTTGAGAGGAAGCTCCCATTATGTGAATAATGTCGTATACCAGGGAGGCGTGCGTAAGTTAGATATAAAACTGGTCTTCAATCTGGATCAGGTTGGCGGTGTAAAAGGAAATAACAACAATACGGTATACTGCGATGAAGATCAGGGAGGTGTTTCCAGTAATAATGCAGCTTCTGCAGCTGTTACCCAGCAGCTGAGAAACTGTACGGCGCTTTACTCTCCTCTTCAGACCGCTGTAGACCCGGCTGCTGATACTGATTATATACCTTTTGAACAGAAAGGAGAAGTAATTACAGGTTTTTTTGAGAGAATAAGAAGCAGCTATCCTCACAGCTCAAAGGATACTTTTACCAATATGGATCCTGTTTATGTGTACAATATCGGAAAGGCTACCGTAGGAGCATTGCAGCATTTTGCAAGTGCATCAACAACAATGAGTAAATCTGCTGCTAAAAATACCCTGGAAACGGCAAAAATCTATCCTAATCCGGCTCATAACGTACTCAATATTGAATTACCGGATTCTAAAGCAACGAACTTCAGTTTTGAAATCAGTAATTCTATGGGAAGATCAATGCTGAAAGTAAATAATGAAAGAAAGATTGATGTTTCCAGCCTTCAGAATGGAGTGTATGTGGGAGTTTTAAAAGTTGGTGAAGAAACTCTTGTTAAGAATATTATGATTGAAAGGTAAATATTATCAGATTCAACATAAGAAAACAGCAGGAATTTCCTGCTGTTTTTATTATTGTAATGCTATTATTTTCTGTATTTCGGACTTTATCCGTTCTGTGATCCAGTCTTGTTCTTCAGAAGCCAGGTCTCCGAGCAGATTCCCATTATTTTCATTAAAATCTGTAAGGACATCCTGTAAAAACTCATGCTGAATTTCATTAAGACGATCCAGATTGCTTTTATCAAGCGCCCCGACTTTAGAAGTTACACTTTCAAACCGGTTCTGTGTAACATAAGTTCTTAATTCTTCTGTAATAAAAGAAAGACTTTCCGCTTTTGAAGAGATATCCGGAACAATGACCATTTTTCTGCTTTATGAAACTTTTCTTCTTCATCAAATTCAGGATTTTTCAGCTTGATGACCGGGCGGTTAGACAGCAATTCCTTATCTTTTAAATTATAGGGTTTAATCACAACTCCTTCAATCAGGTTATGTTCCAGATCAGGAAGTCCAAGCTCTTTTGGAACCGGAGAATCTATTCTGGTATTGAAATTCAGAGCTTCATTGAATTTTCCTATGAATAATGGTTTTACATAGGATATCCCGAATTGTTCAAAATAAGAAGCTGCAGTTTCATAATCCATATAATTTTTCAATCCTGATTCATCAACAATGGCTATATCAAAAGCGTAAAAAAGAATATCAGGTGTATAATAAACTCCTGTCTGTACAGCTTGTACATTTTCAACGGCAGAGACTTCCGGATGCGGATAATGTCCTCCGAATAATTCTCCGTATACAATATACCTGACGCCAGACACTGCAGTTCTCAGATGCTCAAACAATGAAAGCATTCTGTCCTCCAATTCGCTGACAACAAGCTGGAACCCAAAGAAATCATCTTTCCAGTCAAGATACTCTCTTCTTTTGGCATATCTGAGTGTATCATTTTCATAAGCGAAACTGAAATTGGCACCATGGATTTTCTCAGTAACCACCCATTTCAGTTTATCCATTTTTGACAATTCACCTTCATTGAGACCGAGTTTCTTCAATGAATCAGGCATTTTTTCGTATCCGGAAAATTCAGTTAAGGCTGTATCGTTCATATTAGTTGTCAAATATATTATTTTAGCTGACAGAAACCATATACTTTGTTATGGCTTTACTTGTCTCTGTTCTGCAGGATCTCTTCAATCGCTTCCAGCGAAAATCCTTTTGCTTTCAATAAAATCAAAAAATGATACAGCAGATCGGCTGCTTCATTTTTAAAGAGATCATCATTATTATCTTTTGTTTCAATCACCAGTTCTACAGCTTCCTCTCCTACTTTTTGAGCCATTTTATTGATTCCTCTCTGATAGAGCGAATAAGTATAAGAATCTTCAGCTTTTGAATCTATTCTCTGAGCTATTTTTTCCTCCAGTTCGTACAGGAATCCTTTCGCATTCTTTTCTCCGAAACAGCTGAAACTTCCGGTGTGACAAACCACATTCTTTGGAACTGCTTTGATTAAAATGGTGTCCTGATCACAATCTATATCAATACTTTTTACCGTTAAAAAGTTACCTGATTCCTCACCTTTTGTCCAGAGTCTGTTTTTGGAACGGCTGAAAAAAGTAACAATTCCTTCTTTTTTTGTTTTCTCAAAAGCTTCTTCATTCATGTAGCCCAACATTAAAACCTGCAATGTTCTGTTGTCCTGAATGACTACCGGAACAAGCCCGTTGTCTTTATTAAAATCTATTTTCATCGTACTTCAATTTTTTGCGTTTTTAACTGTTCCTTCAATTCCTGAATCCCAATTTCATTAAAATGAAATATACTGGCTGCCAATGCACCTGTAGCTTTTGTTTCATCAAACACTTTAACAAAATCATCTGTTGTACCTGCTCCACCGGATGCAATCACAGGAATACTGATTGCTTCCGAAACCAGTCCGGTAATACGGAGATCAAAGCCATTTTTAGTACCGTCACCATCCATGGAGGTCAGCAGAATTTCTCCTGCTCCAAGAGATTCGGCTTGTTTTGCCCATTCTACTGTAGAGAGTTCTGTTGCTTCTCTTCCTCCTTTGATATGAACCAGATCCTTATCTCCTACCTGTCTTGTATCAATAGCTACCACAACGCACTGGCTTCCGAATTCTTTAGCCAGATCAGAAATAAGATCTGGATTTTTTACTGCTGAGGAATTGACACTGATTTTGTCCGCGCCTGCTTCCAAAAGCTTTCTTACATCTTTCACAGACGAAATTCCGCCTCCTACAGTGAAAGGAATACTGAGTTCTTTTGCGATGTCTTTTACCAGCTGTACAAAAGTTTTTCTATCTTCAATAGTAGCCGTAATATCCAGGAAAACAAGTTCATCAGCACCTTCCTGTTCGTATTTTTTAGCAAGCTCTACAGGATCCCCCGCATTTTTAAGATCCTCAAAATTGACTCCCTTGACTGTAGACCCGTCTTTAATATCCAGACATGGAATAATTCTTTTCTTAAGCATTTTCAATAAAATTTTGAAGTTGTGGTAAGCTTATTTTTCCCTCATAAATCGCTTTCCCGATAATTGTTCCGGCACATCCGATATCTTTCATTTTATAGACATCTGTGATGCCTGAAATGCCTCCGCTTGCTACCAGCTGAACTGATGTTTTATATAGAATCTCAATATATAAAGCTGTTGAAGGGCCTTCCAGCATACCATCCTTTGCAATATCAGTACAAATAGCGGTTTGTACTCCTTTTTCCTGATACTGAAGGATAAAATCAATGATGTCATGATCACTTTCTTTCAGCCAGCCGGAGGTTTTAATTTTTCTGTTTTCACAGTCAGCGCCCAGAATAATTTTTTCAGCGCCATACTTTTCAATCATTCCGAAACAGAATTCAGGATCCTGAACCGCAATACTTCCTAAAGTAATCTGCTTTGCTCCGGAATTAAAAGCGGTTTCAATATCTTCCTGAGTTTTTAAGCCACCTCCAAAGTCAATATGCAATGAGGTAGACCTGGCAATATTTTCCAGAACTTTCTGATTGACGATATGCTTCGATTTTGCCCCATCCAGATCTACCAAATGTAGGTACTGAATTCCAAAGCTTTCAAACTCTTTGGCCACTTCTACAGGATCTTCATTGTATATTTTCTTTGTATTGTAATCTCCTTTTGATAAACGGACACATTTCCCGTCGATAATATCAATAGCCGGAATTATTTTCATGATTATAAATTTATAAAGTTCTTAACAATCTGATTTCCTACTATTCCCGATTTTTCAGGGTGAAACTGTACTGCATAGAAATTATCTTTCTGCAAAGAAGCACTGAATGGCAGGATATAATCACATACAGAAGTGGTAAAGTCAGAAAGCTCACAATAATAGCTGTGAACGAAATAAACATCACTACTTTCTTCAATTCCTGAAAACAATGGTGAAGTCTGCCCGGAAACGGTATTCCAGCCCATATGAGGAACAATATCCTTTGAAGGAAATTTTCTGACATTGATATCAAAAATTCCCATTCCTTCCGTATTTCCTTCTTCATTTTTCCCGCACATCAGCTGCATGCCCAGGCATATTCCCAAAACCGGCTGTTTAAGGCCTGGAATCAAAAGATCAAGCTCTTTTTCTTTAAGCAGTTTCATGGTGGATGAAGCTTCTCCTACCCCTGGAAATATCACTTTATCCGCCTTTAAGATCTTTTCAGGATCATCCGTTATTATCGAGTCAACATTCAGTCTGTTGAGGGCATTCTGCACGGAATTTACGTTTCCTCCGTTGTATTTTATTATGGCAATCATACTTATAAACTTCCTTTTGTAGAAGGTAAACTGTAATTAGCATCTGACTGGTTCACTGCCATTTTAACAGCTTTTGCAAAGGCTTTAAAAATGGATTCAATTTTGTGGTGTTCGTTATCCCCTTCTGCTTTGATATTCAGATTCGATTTTGAGGAATCTGTAAATGATTTAAAGAAGTGAAAAAACATTTCCGTAGGTACATCTCCTATTTTCTCTCTCTTAAATTCAGCATCCCAAACCAGCCATGATCTTCCTCCGAAATCAATAGCTACCTGAGAAAGGCAGTCGTCCATCGGAAGCAGGAAACCATATCTTTCAATTCCTTTTTTCTTTCCTAATGCCTTTAAAATAGCTTCACCAAGAACAATTCCGGTATCTTCTATCGTGTGGTGCTCATCTACGGTAAGGTCTCCTTTTACCTTGATGGTAAGATCCATATTTCCGTGTCTCGCAATCTGGTCCAGCATGTGATCAAAAAAATGAAGTCCGGTTGAAATATCTGACTTCCCGTTGCCATCGAGATTAACTTCAATTTCAATATCAGTCTCATTGGTTTTTCTGGATACTTTCGCCTTTCTCATTCCTGATTTCAAGAACTGATAGATCTCTGACCATTTTGATGCAGACAGCTCCGCTTCACTATTTAAGTTCTGATTAAGATAAATAGCTTTAGTACCAAGATTTTTAGCAAGTTGCACGTCAGTACTTCGATCACCAATTACATAGGAATTTTCAAGGTCGTAATTGCCGTAAATATATTTTCCCAGCATTCCAATACCTGGTTTTCTGGTAGGAAGATTTTCGGATTCAAAGCTTTTATCAATTAAAATATCACTAAAAACGATTCCTTCGTTTTCAAATGCCTGCAGCATTTTTTCCTGTGGTTTTATAAAATCTTCTTCGGGAAAACTCTCCGTTCCCAATCCATCCTGATTGGTCACCATTACCAATTCGTAATCCAGTTCATTGGCAATTTTTGACAGGTTCTGAAAAACTCCTGGATAAAACTCAAGCTTTTCCAGAGAATCTACCTGAAAATCTGTAGGCGGTTCAATAATCAATGTTCCGTCGCGGTCTATAAAGAGTACTTTTTTCATTTTAGATACTTTTCAAAAGGTTAATTAATTTTTCATTTTCTTCACGGTTTCCCACATTGATCCTGATACATCCGGGAATTGCAGGATCTCTTCTGCTGGCCAAAATCTCTTCTTCAAGCATTCTTGTATACACTGAATCAACATTTTCCATTTTAATCAGAAAGAAATTGGCATCTGTTGAAAATACTTTCGAAATACATGCAATTCCATCAAATTGCTGCTTCAGCCACATTCTCTCTTCCAAAATACGGTTTACGTTTTCCTTAAGCCTGCCTTCATCTTCCAATGTCTTTAAAATCAATTCCTGGCTCAGAACATTCACGTTATAAGGTGCTTTACGGTATTGATAAGCCCGATGATTTCTTCAGAGGCATAAGCCATTCCTACCCTTGCTCCGGCAATTCCCCAGGCTTTGGAAAAGGTTTGTAGCACAATAAGGTTAGAATATTGCTCCAGCAACTCCAGACTTGATTTTTTTCCTGAAAATTCGATGTACGCTTCATCTACCACAACAATTCCGTTGAAATTCTGAAGGTAAAATTCAATATCATCCACGCTGTTTCCCGTAGGATTATTGGGCGAACATAAAAAGAAGATCTTCAGTGAAGAATCTTTCGCTGTCTCTAAGAAATTATCTTTTACAATTTCAAAATTCTCATCCAGATCCAGTTTTAAAACTTTATTTTCATTAATGGCTGCATAAAAGCCATACATCGCAAAAGACGGATTCATCATCAGAACGGCATCTTTTTTAGGCTCACAGAAAATTTTGATGATAAGGTCTATCAACTCATCGCTTCCATTTCCTATGGCGATCTGTGAAGGCAAAACGTTTTTAAGCTCCGCAAGCCTGTTTTTAAGCTTTTTCTGGGTAGAATCCGGGTAACGGTTACATTCTCCAAAAGGACTTTCATTCGCATCCAGCATGACCGGGAACTGAATTCATTTTGATCCCTGAAACTGATGTAGGGCTGTAATTGTAATATATTTTCTCTTACCAGAGTTTTGATACTGCTATTTTTCATTGTATTATTTATCTAAATCTATTGTTAAACCATTAAATCCAGGATCTTTATTTTTCAAATGGTTTTATGGTTTTCCGTTTTTCAACATTTATCATTTTAATCTTATGGACACAGCATTTTTGTGAGCAAACAAACCTTCCGCTTCAGCCATAAGCTCTATGGTTTTTCCTAAATTCTGAAGACCTTCTTTTGAAAGATGCTGGAATGTTATTTTCTTCACAAAACTATCCAATGATACTCCGCTGTAATTCTTTGCATAACCATTGGTAGGAAGCGTGTGATTGGTTCCGCTGGCATAATCTCCTGCACTCTCACAGGAATAGTTTCCAAGAAAAACCGAACCTGCGTTCTCAATCAACGGAATATATTTTTCAAAATCGGCGATAGCCAGAATAAGGTGTTCAGGAGCATAAAGATTACTGAACTCTAAAGTTTCTTCGAGAGAATTCACTAAAATAAAAGAGCTGTTTTCCAAAGCCTGAGCGGCAAATTCATTTCTTGGTAAATCTTTGATTTGCTGATTAACAGCTTCTATCGTCTCTTCAAACACTTTAAGGTCCGTAGTGATAAAAACCACCTGACTGTCACTGCCGTGTTCTGCCTGTGAAAGAAGATCTGCAGCACAAAATCCGGGCACAGCCTGCTCATCTGCGATCACAAGAACCTCACTTGGGCCGGCAGGCATATCGATGGCAACTCCATACCGTTGGGCATATTCTTTGGCCGCTACCACAAACTGATTTCCGGGACCGAAAATTTTATTGACAGCTGGAATACTTTCTGTTCCCAAAGTCATTGCTGCAACAGCCTGTGCTCCACCTGTTTTAAAAATTTCCGAAATCCCGCAAAGATTTGCCGCATACAAAATTGCCGGATTGATATTTCCGTTTTTATCCGGTGGTGTGCAAAGAACAATCTCTTTACAACCTGCAAGATTAGCAGGAACCGCGAGCATTAATACGGTAGAGAATAATGGAGCTGTTCCTCCGGGAATATAAATTCCTACTCTTTCTACTGCACGGTTTTCACGCCAGCAAACAACCCCTTTCACTGTCTCAACTTTCTGAATTTCCTGCTTTTGAGAAGCGTGAAATGTTGAAATATTTTCTTTAGCCTGTTGGATAGCCTGTTTCAGTTCATTGCTAATCTGTTTTTCTGCGTTTTCAATTTCTTCTTCGGTTATTGAAATGCTTTGAGTGTCTGCTTTATCAAATTTTTTATTGAATTCTCTTAAAGCGTTATCTCCGTTTTTTTCAACTTCTGCAAAAATGTCTGTAATACGTCCTGAAATTTCTTTCTGTTCCAAAACAGGGCGTTTTACGAGGTCTTTCCAGCTGTCTTTTGTGGGATATTGGTATATTTTCATTGTATTATTTTTAACTTTTTTAAAACCATTAAGATTCTTTTAAGTTGTTAATTTTCATTAAGATCATAGCTGAAGCTATATTATTCAGCTATCTTAATTGCTATTTTTTTGATAAACGCAAAGGCGCAATTTTTAATTCCTATATCTTTTTTAAGGCGCAAGAAAATCGAAGATTTTCAGCAAATATTTGAGTTATATTTTTTTACTTAAAGCAGCATACTAATTTTATCGCAGATAAAATCTTTGCGCCTTAAAACAGTATTGATTTCATTTTCATTGCGCCTTTGCGTTAACCAAACATTATCATTCTTCACGTTATCACCTTAATAATTAGTTAGATTCTTTATATAACCATTTTATCAATCGGGATGATTAAAATGTCCTGGGCACCATTTTCTTTAAGTTCATCAATCACTTCCCAGAAACGTTCTTCATCAATCACAGAATGAATGCTGCTCCAGCCTTCTTCTGCGAGCGGAATTACCGTCGGACTTTTCAATACCGGAAGAACTTGCGATACTTTCTGAATTTTTTCGTTGGGAACATTCATCAGAATGTATTTTGAATTTTTTGCTTTTAAAACAGCTTTGATTCTGAAGACAAATTTTTCAAGAATAGTTTCCTTTTCTGGCGACAACTGAGGCGTTTGAGCCAAAACAGCTTCCGATTTCAGTAATGTAACCGTTTCTCTTAACCCGTTTTTGAATAAAGTACTTCCCGAGCTGACAATGTCACATATTCCATCTGCAAGACCAATATTGGGAGCGATTTCCACAGAACCTGAAATAACGTGAATATCTGAAGAAATTCCTTGTTTTTCTAAAAAGTCCTTAAGGGTATTAGGATATGAAGTGGCAATTTTTTTACCCTGAAAATAAGAGAGTTCATCAGTTTCAACCTCCTTGGGAACAGCCAATGAGACACGGCATTTTGAAAAGCCCAACTTTTGGATGGTTCTGATATTTTTGCCTTTCTCAATCAGAAGATTTTCACCTACAATAGCGACATCCACCACCCCATCTTCCAGGTATTGCGGGATGTCTGAGTTGCGCAGGTACATGATTTCCATCGGAAAGTTATCTACTGAAACTTTGAGCTGGTCTTTTCCGTTGTTAACAAAGATTCCACAGTCTTTGAGAAGCTGTAAAGATTCTTCGTAAAGCCGGCCGCTTTTTTGGATTGCAATTTTTAATTTACTCATTTTGCCTTTTTTGGGTCCGAGCAAATAAAACTGATCTGTTGAAATTTCTGAGGAGAATTCAGGAAACAAAAAAACCGTCTATTTACTCAGACGGTTTTTAATTATTTTTGATTTTAGCATATACTTATATCAATCAATTCCGTCTAGCAGAGATGATGATGATAATGATGTAAAGCTAAAAATGTTGGTTTCATTGTATTGAATTATGATGCAAATGTAGGATTATTTTTTTAAATGCAAAGTTTTTTCAGATAATTTTTTGATAAAAATTCATCAGTTGACTCGCAATGGGTCTGTCATTAAATTTCTGAACAAACTCGAAACCCTTTTCTTCACGGCGTTTTCTCTCGGATTCATTTTCCCAGAGAAATTTGAGTTTGGCGCGAATATCGAGATCGTTATCCGGATTGATGTATACAGAGTCTTTTCCTCCCGCTTCCGGCAGACAGCTCGTATTGCTTATGACCACAACAGTTTTAGAAAAAAGCGCCTCAATGACAGGAATTCCGAAGCCTTCAAAGAAGCTTGGATAAACAAAGATATCGGCAATTTTATAGATTGCAGCCAGCTCATCCATGGAAACTCCTTCCAGAAACAGCACCTGCTTTTCCATGTTGTTCTTTTTCAGGAAACGTTCTATTTTCAGGTAATATCTGGTCTTTCTTCCCACCACAACCAGTGGAATTTCTGTACCGTTGATTGCTTTTACGACGTTCAAAAGGTTCTTACGATCTTCAATAGTTCCTACATTCAGTACAAACCTTTCGGGAAGCTTAAATTTCTCTTTAACAGCTTCCATCAGTTCCGGAGACTGCTGTTCTTTAAAAGCATGATGACATCCCTGATAAATAACTTCAATCTTAGTCTCAGGAACTTTTAAATATTGGATAATATCTCTTTTGGTCTGTTCTGAAATCGCAATGATTTTATCAGCTGTATCCGCCGCTTTTTTAAATTTCCAGAAATGAATCTTCCTGTCAAAAAAAGAATAATACTGAGGATATTTAACAAAAATCAGATCGTGGATCGTAACCACCTTTTTAATAGGCTTTGGATCCCATTTGAGTGGAAGTTCGCCCGATAATCCATGGAAAATATCAGCGCCTTGCTTCTGGGCATCTTTACCCATTTTAAGCTGACGAGACAGGTTTCCTTTAGAGGTTTCAATAAAGTGAACATTAGAATGTTCCAGAATCTCCTTTCCTCTCTCCGATTTGTTTTTGTTGAGCAACAGATATTCATTATCCGGTTCATACTCAGAAAGGATTCTTACAAGATCTCTCGAATAATTTCCGAGACCTGATGTATTGTGGAAAAACCGTTTGGCATCAAAGGCAATCTTCATCGTTGAATCTGTTTTTGAAATTCCTGAAATGTACCGAATGTATGTCCTTTTTGTTTCAGCCAGCTTACAAATGAATCAAATCTTTCCACCATATCTTTCCCCGAGTTTTTTACGGTAAATCCAGGAAGTTTAAAGGCTTCGTCTTTAATTTCTGCAAATTCCCACGGGTGGAAATAAATATTAAGATAATGGTCTTTTTTCAAGGTATCTGAAGACAGTTTTTTATAGAAAGACAACGGGAAATTGTGAAAGCTTAACCAAAACAGAGGAATTCTGAAATTAGGAGAAACCGAAGCCGGAACCTGCATTACATTTCCTTCCTTGAAATAGGTCCTGGAAACTTTCAAATTATTATATCTTCCCGGCAAAAATGTTGGGTTAATGGATGAATTGTATACATATCCTGCTTTTTCCACTTCTTTTTCGTCTACAGGCATCATTCTCGGCATTCTTAATCCGGTCACCTTTGTAGAAAATAATTCTTCCAGTTTTTCTCTTGATTCTTTCAGGTGTTTGTTTTCAAATTCTGAATGAAACCAGGTGTGGGAAGCCAGTTCATGACCTTCATTTAATAACCTTTCGATAAGGTGTTTGCTGTTTTCTGCAAAAACTACGGTAGAAAAAAAGGTAGCTTTTGCATTATGTTTTTTAAGGATATCAAGGATTCTCTCTAATCCTGTCTGTGAAATTGAAATCTGCTTTTCAAAGGGAATTTCACCCTTATATTCTAATGGCATATCAAATTCTTCGATGTCAAAACTCAATAAAACCATTCTAAAAATTTTTGTTTTTAATA
Source organism: Chryseobacterium gleum (assembly GCF_900636535.1). Lineage (NCBI taxonomy): Bacteria > Pseudomonadati > Bacteroidota > Flavobacteriia > Flavobacteriales > Weeksellaceae > Chryseobacterium > Chryseobacterium gleum. Next base: position 595,697 of record NZ_LR134289.1, on the reverse strand, counting down.
ATATAATTAGGTCTGTCTTTCACTTGTTTGAATATTTTACCTAAATAAATCCCCATGATTCCTAAGATGATGAGCTGAAGTCCTCCAAAGAAAACAATAGTCATGATCAGGGACGCCCAACCTGAAATCTCCGTTTTGGCAATAAATGAATGAATTACGTAGGCTCCATATCCGATTACTGAAAGTGCTGAGAATAAAAATCCCAGGTAAGCTGCCAGATAAAGAGGCTTCACGCTGAAAGCCGTAATTCCGGTGAAAGCAAAAGTAAACATCTTTTTGATATTGTAACTGCTTTTTCCTGAAAGTCTTTCTGCTGCGGTAAAGTCAATCCCAGTTTGTCTAAAACCCATCCAGCTCGTTAATCCTCTGAGGAACAGATCATCTTCATTAAAGTTTCTCATAACTTCAACTGCACTTGCATCCAGCAATCTGAAGTCCGAGCCGCCACCTTTCGTTAAGTTTACATCTGAAAGACTTGATAAAAGCTTGTAAAACAAGTCTGATGTTTTTCTTTTAAAAAAGGATATTTCTTTAGGATAAGTCCTGAAAGTAAAAACTACATCATAGCCTTCCTCCCATTTCTTAATCATTTCCGGGATAAGCTCCGGCGGGTGCTGAAGATCTCCGTCCATTGAAATGACTGCGTTTCCGTAGGCATTGTCCATTCCGGCTTTTACAGCCGGCTGGTGGCCGAAGTTACGGGAAAACTCAATGAATTTTACTTCGTCATACTGATTGGAAAGTTCTTCTAATTTCTGTTGTGTATTATCTCTGCTGCCATCATTCACAAATATGATTTCAAAGTCATAATTACTTAAGCCATCAAAAACTTCTTTGATTTTCTGATGGATCATCGCTACATTTCCTTCTTCGTTATAGGCAGGAATTACAATTGAAATTTTCTTCATATGTATTAATTCAGGCTGTAATTTTTCTCAAAATCTTTAGTCAGAAGTTCATAAGTTACTCTCAACCAGATTACAATACAAGGTACGGCTTTTAATGAATATTTAATGATATAATTCTCTTTTACAAATTTCGGGAAAAGATCCGAAGTTGAAAAACATGTAAAAATAATGACAAAAACAAGGAGTCCTATGATCAGTGGTGTTCTTTCTTTCTGAAGGAAAAACCAGATTAAAACGCCCACAACAGCAATAATGTATGTTGGAGATTCTGAACTGGAGCTGAACAGTACTAAAAACAGTAATGTTGACGCTAAGATCATCAATTGGAAAGCATAATGCTTATATTGCTTAATTCTGATATAAGGTAAAGCAAAAAGCGGCAATCCGCCTGCTAAAAACACAAGATTGGAAATGGAGGCATCACCTAAAATTCTTCTTACAAATCCCATTAAAGAAATGTCCTGCATATTTCCCAACACCTGATTTTCATTATTTTTTTCTACAATAGACTGGAACCAGTCCGAGTAGCACTGAATCACAAACTGCGGACTTGAATACGCCATTGGAAGGACAAAAAATAATACGGCAATGGCTACTCCTGAAAGAATAAATTTGGTTTTGTTTTTAATGAAGAAAAACTGTGTTAATCCGACAATTCCATAGATTTTCACAAATACCCCAATTAAAATTGCGGTTACAGATTTTACTTCTTTTCTTTCGTAAATATATACTGCAGACAACAGCAAAAGACCCGTCAATGCCACATTGAACTGCAGACTTAAAGCAGCAGTAATGTATTCCTGAAGACAAAGCAATCCGAAAATGGCTTTTTTACTGTCTGAAAACGGCAGTTTGTAAATACCATAAATAAAGATAAAAGTATTGGCAATATTCCATAATGAGATCCCCAGCCAATCCGGCATCATCGCGAACGGTGCAATCAATGCACTGAAAAACACTCCGTAATGATTCAGATCAAAATAAAGATCTGGATAATGGATAAATAAGTTTTTCTGATGTATCGTATTAAAGAATACATTTTTAAAAATCAGATAATTATTGATCGCATAATCTCCTCTCAGATATTTGGAAATTGCGGTAACAACGGATATAATAAGATAAACCCCAAATATATATTTAGGGTTTAATAGTATTTTAAGAAATTTTTCTTTCAAGATTGTGGTATTAGCTTAAAAAATTAATCTTAAACAGCTACATTATTGTCTCTCAATGCGTCATTCAGAGATGTTTTCTTGTCTGTAGATTCTTTTCTCTGACCAATGATCAAAGCACATGGAACCTGATATTCTCCAGCCGGATACTGTTTGGTATAGCTTCCCGGAATTACTACTGAACGTGCAGGAACTCTTCCTTTGATTTCAACAGGTGTATCTCCTGTAACGTCGATAATTTTTGTAGAAGCAGTTAATACTACATTAGCACCCAATACGGCTTCTTTTTCTACGTGAACTCCTTCTACAACGATACATCTTGAACCGATAAAGCAGTCGTCTTCAATGATTACCGGTGCAGCCTGTAACGGTTCCAATACTCCACCGATACCTACACCTCCACTCAGGTGAACGTTTTTACCGATCTGTGCACAGCTTCCTACTGTTGCCCATGTATCTACCATTGTCCCTGAATCTACATACGCACCAATATTTACATAAGAAGGCATCATAATCACTCCGGGAGCAATATAAGCTCCTTCTCTGGCAACTGCATGCGGTACAACTCTTACTCCTTTTTCAGCATAATTTCTCTTTAAAGGCATCTTGTCATGAAATTCAAACGGACCTACTTCAATAGTTTCCATTTTCTGGATCGGAAAATACATCACCACGGCTTTTTTCACCCATTCATTTACCTGCCATCCGTTTTCAGTAGGCTCTGCTGTACGAAGTTCACCTTTATCAACCAAAGAAATAACCTCTCTGATTGCCTTCTGGCTGTCTTCATTCTGCAATAAATCTCTGTTGTCCCAGATATTTTCAATAGTTTGTTGTAACGACATGTTTCTTATTTAAAATTATACCGGCCAAAGATACAAAAAAGTTCAGCAAAACGGTTTTTAACATTACGGTTTTAATAAAGGTTCAGCATTCGCTTCACCCTCTTTTTATAGGCCGTATAGATTTCTCCGTGTTCTTTCTGCAGATATTCTTCTTCAAGGCGTATCTGGATCTGCATTAACATCCCTCCAATGATGAGAAAAGAAAAAGCAATAACCGTAGGCACAACAAGGAAAAATCCAAACAGGCTCATTGTCATTCCCAAAAAAATGGGATTTCTTGAAAATCTGAATAAACCTCGGGTAACGAGGTCTGTTTTTGTTGTACTGTCGATTCCGATCCGCCATGAGTTTTTCATTTGCAGCTGGGCTGTAATCACCCAAATCAAAGCCAAAATCATGATAGCAAGTCCTGAATATTTGACTGCATCAGGTTCCGGAATATTGATTTTAAAAGCTGAAAAAATGTCCTCCGGAAAGAGTAATAAAAGCATCGTGTAGATAAACAGAGCCGACAAAATCAGCTTAAAGTAGAATCCCACAAGGCCGTATGCGGAATCATCTTTAGGAAGAACGTCAGGATTTTTGCCGATCTGTTTTGCAACTTTATAACTTATCCCCACAAAGGAAACTGTAAAGAAAAGAATGAAGTAAAAAGGAATAAAGAATCTGATGAAATCTGTCATATGATTATAGTTTCTGACAAATTTCATGAGTTTTTGGATGCAATGCTATTGCAATGACAAGGAGCTTTAGTTTAAGCAACAGAATTCTCCTCCGGCGAGGGTGACGAAAATTCGGAGAATTTTTGACAGGTTGGTTTCTAAGAATATAGTTATACGTTTTAGCTAAAGCCAGTTGATTGTTTTATTTATATTAAACGGGCTAAAGCCCGTCCCTATTGAATTGTTGTTCCGGAAATTCAATATCCTACATCTTAAACAATACTTTAGAGAACTCTTTGTGCATGAAGATAGGCCTTATTCCAGTATTTCTCGTTCAGGGATGAAATAATGACTCCTTTTGAAGTGGAAGCATGGATGAATTTCACTTCCCCGTCAGGACCAATATCGTGAACTATTCCAACATGAGAAACCCTGCTTCCTCCGGCTGTTGCAAAAAATAAAAGATCCCCGGGTTTTACATCTTTGATATCAATATTCTTTCCGGCTTCGGCCTGATCAGAAGATCTTCTCGGAAGGCTGAAATCATTTTCTTCAAATACTTTTACCGTAAACCCGGAACAGTCAAATCCAGACGATGAATTTCCTCCAAATTTATAAGGCGTTCCCAGATATTTTTCAGCATCTTTCAGAATATCATTAATTGATCTGGAAACACTGCCATTAAATTTTGAATCAAGTTTTCTGAGATTTTCAGATTTAACAACCGTTTTGGTATTCGATTTTTTGCTGGCAGAAACACTTTTCGAAGAGCCGCAGGAAACTGCAAAAACAGATGCAATCAATAAAACAGGCCACTGTTTTATTTTCATTTTTGTTTCAAATAATGCCGGTCCCATATCCTTCTGATTTATACTTGTTTAACAAATTTTATACAAATATACATTTTATATTTAAATTATGCTAAAACTATACTACAACTATATTATAAATATATGTTAAAATTTTGTATTCATTTATTTATTGGTATATTTGAACCTATTTTAAAGATATGGCAACATATGAAAGTCTGATCAAGATCACAGGAGCAGTTGGCGACCTGGTATTTTATAACCTGAACGGGAAAAATGTGGTTCGGAAGAAAAGTGGTTTTAATAAGAACGCTTTTAAAAAGAGCCCGACCTATGAAAAGGTAAGACAAAACAGTTCGGAATTCGGGCATTGTTCCAAAATCGGAAAGATCATCCGGAACAGTTTGGAAAAGTATATCAAAGAAGCAGGTGATCCCCTCCTCTACCAGAAGTTTGCCAAGGTAATGACAGCCATTAAAGATTTTGACAAGGTTTCTGAAAGAGGAAAAAGAACAGTTACAGATGGGTTAAAAACTGTAGATGGGAAAATACTTTTGAAGGAGTTTCAATTTGGTGTGATTCCTAATGTTTCAGATTGTATCAGAATTCAGGATCATGTTATATACAAGAATGCGGACTGCACCGCAGATGAATGTGTCATATTGACTTTAAAAATAGATTCTGAAAACTACATTACGGAAAGTCATGAAGAAATAATCAGCTGGAAACGGCAAGAGGAAAAGACTTTTAAGCAGTATTTTTCCGGGGAAGAAGTTCTACTCTATTTTGTAGTCCTAAAGAATAAAAATAATAAAATTACCCATATGGGATTTGTTTAAATAAAAAAAGTCTGCAGAATCTACTGCAGACTTTCTTTTTTATTTCTTTTCTCCTTTCCAGGTTCCCGATTTTGCAGGTGTTGGAAGTGAGTTTAACCAGTTTCCGTTTCCTTTTTTATCTGTGGATAATGTTCCTTTGAATTCTCCCTTCGAAGGAAGTCCTACCGTTGCGTTCAGATCTCCTGTTTCACTTAAATTCCCGGAAATGTTGTAGTTTTCATTATTAACATCGGAATGCATTGTTCCTACCACTTTACCGCTCTCGTCTACCACAAAGTTCCAGACTCCTTTATCGCTTCCTTCATAAGAACCAGACCATGTTCCTACATAATCAAAGATCGTATCATCATCTGAGCTGCAACCGATAAATAAAAACGCCGTTAATAAAAGTAAAAAAAGTTTCTTCATAGTTTCAGTAGTTTTATAACCTAAAATCCTGTTATTCCTGTACACTTTCCTTCTAAAAATCCAGTCACAGAGAATATTGTTTAATATTTATTATTTTTTTGTTTCGTGCAAATCTACTAATTTTTTCCTTCAGATTATCTGAATTTTAATCAGCAACCAATATGTTTGTTAAAAAACGATATATTTCGGCTAAAATACAAATATTTTTCAAACAATTACGAGTGTAAATAATTTGAGTTATTAAAAAATATCATCGGAAATTTCAGAATAATGAAATTCAATAGTTTTTAATTACCCAATAAAATTTTAAATGATTTATATTTCAGCTTTTAAAGATATTTCTTAAATTAGTGAAAAATTTAGCTTTCAGATATATTATGAAAATAAAATTTTCCCTTTGATATCATTGGATTTTATGGCAATTTAATAGCACAGGTTGAGATCAGTACTTCTGTTTTCTTATAAAGGGATGCTGAAGATCTCATCATGTTAACAGGATCTTCAAATGCTGTTGCCAGGCAGGCCACTGAAGTATAAAAGTAGAGTCTGTAAAGCGGATCATGGTACCTTGTGCACCTTGTCAATTCACCGCTCCGGATCTTTATAATAGTCGATATTTGATTTCAAAAAGGCAGCCACAGTTTTATACTGTGGCTGTTTTTTGATACGAACTCCTTAAATAAAATAATTTTCATATAAAAAGCCTCCCAAAAGAGGCTAAAAACTATTGGATGAATGAAAAACTTATTCTCAAATCTAGGAAAACATTCCTCGGTTCTTTATGAGTACAGTCATAATGAGATATTTAATAGCTAATTACCTTTATTTTCTGACGCATAGCTCCATCCGTATATCCAGTCTAGTTGCTTAATCTGTTTACTGATAAAGAATCTGATAAAAAGATCCCGGAACCAGGCCGTTATCGGGTTTGTTTTTGTTTTGGTATTTCCAACTTTTCTTGCATTTTTTATTATTTTTTCAACTCTGGGCTGCCGCTCGTATTGAAAGGACTGAAAGGCGGCCTCACATTCTTTATTTAATTGTAATTGTTCAGCAATAACAACAGTATCTTCCAGTGCTAACGAAGCTCCCTGTCCTATATGTGGAGAAATACCATGCGCCGCGTCTCCAATAAGGCAGACTTTCCCTTTATACCATTTCGAAAGCCTGGGGAGATCATACACCGGATAAGCAATAATTTCGTAGCTATTCCTGATGATGCGGGAAAATAAAGGGTCATCATTCCTATGAATATCTGCAAGATGGTCTTTGATTTCATCTTTCAGTATCTTTTCTGTTTCCTGTGGTTTCGGCTCCTGATCTCTGAAGTAATTATTAAACCACCATACCTCTCCTTTATCTGAAACCGAATAAGCAAAAAAGCCTCTTTCTCCAAATGTCATCCTTATCGAATCAAGAGGTTCTGAGAGCTCAGCAATTTTGGCATATCCACCGGTAGAAATGAGCTTTGTATATCTGATGACAGACTTTTCCGGGAACAGCTGATTCCTTACCTCAGAAAACATTCCATCGCAGCCAATTATCATATCACCTGTAACGGAAGTTCCATCTGCAAAGTAGGCTGTTACCTGATCTTCTGATTCATTATACCGGACAAATTTTTTATTATATTCAATCTTTATACCGGCTTCAGCTGCTGCCGCCCGGGCATAGGTGTTGAGATTTGCCCTCTTTAACTGCAAGGTCTCTACTCCATACTTCTGTTTTTGATAAGCAGTTCCCAGCTCTGCTATTTGTTTTCCTCTGGCATTAAAAAATTTCATTGAACCCGGAGTGTAATCTTCTTTAAGTTTTTCAAGATCTATAAATTCTTTCAATACATTTAATCCGTTAGGAGTAATGCCTAAAAAGACTCCTTCATTTCTGTTATTTTCAGGTCTTGCTTCAAATATTTCTGGCTGAAAACCTATTTTTTTCAATTGCAAAGCCAGTATCGGGCCGGCAACACCTGCACCTATTATAATTACTTTTTTATTCATTGCTTTCTATATTACATCAAAGGATATGTATGTTTTTCTTCTGCAAGCTATTCTCTGTTGAATTTTTTCTATCTTTAATTCTGATAATCCTGTGTGGTAAAATTATCACACAAAGAAAGAAGAAACTTGTAAAAAAAGGAGTTAAACTAGCAAATCAGGGAGTAATGGGGTTTGAATTGAAAAACAGCGAAAGGATATTTACAGCAGGCTTTGATGAAAACGACTTCAATTCCTATGGTTTTAAAGAAAATGTCTTTAAGACAGATATTCCTTTTGGGCAGATAACGACCAAACAATGGCTCTTTGACGGCATCAGAATGCTTTATTCTGAAACAGAGCTTGAGAAATCCACAGAGCTTGACTGGAAGGGAGATATGGAACTTGTCACGATGCATTTTAATCTGCAGGGAAAAACTTCAATACAGCAACATGGAATGAACAGTTCTTTTGAACTGAATGGGAATCAGCATAATTTATTTTATGGTACCGGTGCTGAAGGTACAATGAAATGGGATGAACCGCAGATGAAATCATTTATGATTCAATTTTCAAAAGAGGCTTTTCTTGCAATATCAAAAGACGGAAATGAATCTCTACAGCAATTTGCAGATAAAATAGTTTCGGGGACTCCCACTGCTTTTTCAGTTTCAAATTTGAATATCGGCTTACCATTACGTACCTGCATCGATTCAATTTTAAATTGTGAATTTTCAAGCGGATCAAAACGGTTGTTTCTTTTTTCAAAGACAATTGAGCTTCTTGTTTTACAGGCAGAATCATTTAATATTGTTGAAAATCACAAACCGGAGTATATAAAAAATGATTACGATAAGGAACGCATTGTTTTTGCCCGTGATTATCTGGTGAAAAATATAAGTTCTCCCCCAACCCTGCCGGAACTGGCAAAGATAGCAGGCATCAATGAATATAAACTAAAACGGGGATTTAAAGAAATTTTTAATCAGACCGCTTTTTCCTATTTGTCGGATTTACGTTTAGAAAAGGCAAAGAATGATTTGATAAACGGTAAAAAGCAGGCAACAGAAATAGCGCTGGAACTAGGCTATTGTTCTTTGCAGCATTTCAGCAGTGCTTTCAAGAAAAAGTTTGGCATTCCTCCGAACCAGGCAAGATATTAACATTAAATATGATTTAAACAAAAAGCTGTAAAGAATCAACTTTACAGCTTCGTTTTCATAGTATGTTTTTAGAATCTTTTTTAGTCTGTTCAGACTACATCTTAGTTTTGGAACTTTACAAAATCCAGGTAAAAAGAAGGGTTACCACCATTGAATGATGCCGGCACTACTCCATTTGTTTTTCCAGCCAACACAGTGTACGTTCCTGGTGCAGCAAAATATAACACCCTGTTCTGATCTCTTGGAAACATAAATGCTGCAGTATTTGATCCGCAGTAGCTTCTCCAGACATCACCAATGCCATTGATATAGAAAAAATAATCATTACAATCAGAATTGATAGCGATCCCACATCGGAAAAAATACCAGCCCTTTGCCGGAATAGTAACCTGAATTCCGGTATTCAATCCGCCACCTCCCGTTCCTCCTGTAAAAGGATTTACCAATGTTCCGGTATAGGGTGTCCAGTTATTGGCAAATGCTGTAGTAACAGTGGAAGACCATGTTGCCAATCCGTTAGCATCACTGGTCAGCACATACCCCAGCTGCTGAGTACCATCTTTGATCTGAAGGGCACCATTGGTAGTTCCGTTATCAATAACAATTTTTGCACTGGCTGCTCCTGCAGGTACTGTATTGGTTCCCACAAGAACTTTTCCTGTACCGTTGATGCTTAAATTGTTTCCTGCCGTAGCAATATCTGTCGGCTGTGAAAGCGTTCCTCCTAATTTTACATCTGTACCGGATAAAGTAAGACCGTTACTTGCCGTGATATTATTATTAATGATTGTTGTCCCGCCATTTCCATTACCTCCGGCCAGCTCGGTAACCGTCATAAATCCTATTCCAGGATTCAGCTGTGCGGTTCCAGCACCTCCGAGCCTTACTTTTACAGAGGTATCAACTGTTGGTTTGTAAATAGCATAGGCTTCCGGCTGGCCGCCAATAGATGTTGCCGGATAATTGTTTATGGCATCCACAACTCCTGTTGTACTGGAAGGAAGAACGGAATTATTGGAAGCATCTACCCATTCGTACACAAAGAATCCTCCTGCCAGCGAAAAATCTGTAGCATGCAGCTGACAACGGAGCACGTAGGTTTTACCTGCTTTCAGATTGAAAACACCTGCGTTATAAGTAATATTGTTGGAAGCAATGACAGATCCGAATGTCACATCCGATCCTGTAGATACTGATTGAGCTGCATTTGGCTTCACAATAATATAGTCTCCTGTAGCAGATGTCCCCGTTGAAAGAAGTTCCCACGTAGAATTCGTTCCGGTAAGTCCCGTGCTCACCAGTTCCACACTCTGATTGGCTGGTACCGAAATACTGGCATTCCCGTTAATTGTTTCCGGAGCGACAGCATTCACGGTGATCTTAAAGTTTGTGTTGTTTTTAATTCTGTAAATCCTTCCTCTGAAGTTTCCAACCCCACTGATAGAAGCTGGTAAGCCGAATACAGCATCTGAACTCCCATTATATGAAACATGGAAATCTGATAATGTTAAATTATAAGTGGCTGTAGTAACCGCTTTATAATTCGCTGCCAATGATCCGTTAATATCCATGGTTGAACCCGGATTGACAGTATTGACCCCAACATTTCCTGCCTGGGCAAAGGCAATAGCCGGACTTAAGGCTATCATTGCAAAGATTAATTTTGTAGAAATTTTAAACATTTATCATTATTTTATTTACATTAATAAACCCGGTTGTTTAACATAATGTAAAAATATCAGAATAAATTCTACAGAAAACATCACCATGCGTAGAAAAAAACTAAGCCATTTGTAGAAAATTTTCTACACTCAAAAAATAGCTTTTATTCATAGAAATCGGTATTATGACATATAGGCTTCATATAGTTTAATAAGGTCGGCCAGATTACTTGTTTTCAGCTTTTTATGAATTCTCTTTTTATAAGTGCTGATGGTTGACATCTGAATATCCATCTCATTTGAAATTTCCAGATTTCCGTTTCCTTTTACCATGAGCATAAAAATTTCATATTCTCTTTCTGATAAACTCTTGATAGCATCCAGTGCAGAAGGCTGCAATAGCTTATTAACAAAACCATTAGGATAATAATTCCCTTCTGAAAACATTTTCATCACAGCTTCAGAAATCGTATCTACCTTACTGAGCTTATTGATGTACCCATCTGCCCCTTCTTTTATATATTGCACGGCAATTTCTTCCTCATAAGCTGAAAAAACAAGTATTTTCAAGGCAGGATCAAGCTGTTTGATTTCTGAGATCATTTTTTTATTTCTGCTTTCAGGCATATTGATATCCAGGATAAGCAAATCAAATTTTTGTCGGGAGATTTTATCGAGGGCTTCGGGATAATCTGAAGCTGTATCTATGAGAACATCAGTAATACGTGATTCTAAAATGATAGCGGTTCCCGTTAATACAATATCATGATCATCTGCTATAAGGATCTTTTTAATCATTTTTTTGTTTTTTTAAGAATTAATTGGAAAGAGGTTCCTTTGGTCTCATTTCTTCTGATTATAATTTTACTTTCCAGCATTTGGAGCAGCTGCAGGATCAGGTGAAGCCCCATACCGTATTTCTGCAATAACAGTTTTTCATTTTCAATGTTCTCCTGAAGCTTGGTATAATATTCAATCTTATGGTCATCCATACCGATTCCCGTATCTGCAATTTCTAAGACAACCGCTTCCTGCTCATCTGATCCGTTAATAGTAATCGTTCCGCTTCTTGTATATTTTACGGAATTATCCATTAAATTATGAATGATAGCAGCCAGAATATTTTTACTGATCTGTATCATTAATCCTTTATCTACATTATTAATAATTGCTGTGTTATGATTGGCTGCAATCTCATCAAAAAGTACTTTCTTTTCCTGCACAAGATCATAGAAGGAATACCAATCTGTTTCATCACTCCTGTATTCACTATATATATCAGCATACTCTTTCAGTGTTTTTGTGAAATTGTACAGCTGGTTAGATGATTTGTAGATAGAATTAAGAATTCTTTCTGTACGGTATGCATTCTTTTCATCATAGTCTAATGCTTCTTTACTGGTTAAAGCAATAAATTTCAATGGTGTGGTAATATCATGGGTAATTGTTCCGATGAGCTTTTTCTGCTGTTCGATTTCTTTTCCCAGCTTTATTTGTGTCATCTCCAGATCTTCTACTGTTTGTGACAGCGCCTTGGTTCTAGATCGTATTACTGCTTCAAGTTCACGGTTTTTCTTTTTATGAAAACTTGTCCGCCATCTTATGGACAAATAAAGCAGGAAAAGTAGCAGGAAAACGATAATCACCTTAAACCATAACGTCTGATAAAAAAAGGGAGGAATAATAATTTTAATTTTTTTGAAAACATATTCCTGCTTATCAGAAACAAGCATTCTGACCACAAGAAAATGGGTACCATGGCCAAGATTGTTGAGAATAAACTTGCGGTCTTTTCCTACGGACAGCCATTTACTGGTTCTGTCATCGTCCACTTTTGCTTCAATGACAATATTATCAGGATTTGCATAATATGGGACATCAATAAACAATTCAATCCGTTTGTTTTCCTGGCTCAGATTGAGGATATTGGTAAACAATCTCTCTTTATCATCAACCAAAGCCCTTTCTATATACAGAGCTGCCGGATAATAACTCTTAACTTTCAAAGGATTAAAAAATACAAGTCCGCTTAATGAAGGTAAAACAAAATCACCGTTTTTCAACTTGTTTCCATTTATGTTGCTTCCCCCATTAAATTCATTGGTACTAAAACCGGCTTCCTTCGAGTATCTGTAGTAATTCAATTTAAAACTCCTGTTCTGTACATATTTTAAAAGCATGCTTTCTCTTATTTTATACAATCCATTATTGGTAGGAATCCAGAAGTAACCATTAGGGTCTTCCAGCAGTGTATGCGGTGACAAAAGATTGCCTTCTGTATCACCAGGCAGCTTTATAAGATGGTCGTTTTTTAAAAGATAAAAGCCTTTTCCAAGCGTGGTTACCCATACATTTCCATCTGCAGTATGTACAATATCACGAACTGATAATTCATTTTTCCCGTTTAAATTGTAGATTTTATTATGACCGACGGATATTCTGTACAATCCTTTTATTGTACCCACTAAAATATCACCGGATTTTGTCAATACCATTTTCGTAGGTTCGCTGGCAAACAGGTATTTTTTCTTTAACGATTTAAAAGGCCAGTCTTCATAAATGCTTAATGTACCTGTGAACTCGGTATTCCCTTTTTTTTGTTTCACGGCCAGCACATAATACTTTCCATTGTCAAAGAAAAAATCTTTCACAGTGTCTTCTCCGGTGGAAATGCTCTGGAAATGTATAAAATCGGACGATTTACTGTATACAAAAAGAGTTTGTTCTCTCCGGGTTACAATATTGCCGTATTTATCAAAATTAAAAAAATAAGATATATTTTTTTCGAAGTTTTTGCTTTTAATGAATCCGTTCCGGTTATAAATTTCCCCTGCCGGATTAATGACACATGAATCATTGTAAGGCTGGATCGCATAAAAAACAGCTGATGATTTTGGGGTGCTCTTTTTCGAAGAGGTGAAATCTGTTAAACTCACTATTTTGAGTCCGTCTGTACTGCTTCCAAGATAAAGTTTTTTGTATTTTTCATCATAGTAAATGCTCATCAGATTGCTTTCACTTATATGCTCCAGCCTGACCAGTTTTGAGAGTGTAAGTGCTCCGTTATTGGAAATTAATCTATAAAGGATATCATTATTCAGGACAAATCCTTGCCCATTGGTTCTGTTCCAGAAAACTTTACTTCTGACATCTGCTACAACAGGCAAATCATAAGAACCTGTAATTTTTCCTTCTTCTATTTTTTTTACTTTTTTAGCGCTTCGGTCAATATAAAACAGTACATCTCCTATCGTAAAGGCATTCGGATCATTTTTATAAAGTGGCTTTACATCAAGTGTTATCTGTGATTTTGAACGAAAATCTTCATAAATAAAGGAATTTTGTGCTATTAAATACCTCCCTTTTCTGAAATCCATAAAAAAATAAACTCCCGGAGAAGGACTGTAGCTGTAGTTTGAAATACACAAATGATAATTGATATTGTCTTTAACAATAATTGTTGGAGATTTTTTTACAGGACTAATTACTTTTGGAAACTTTTGGTGTATCAACACTGTTTTTCCATGATCTCCCGGCGTAAAAATGCTGTCTTTAGCAGGATCACCGTAAAAATAGGTAAACCGCTGACTGTTCAGTGGAAAGTTTTTATGAACAAAAAAATTAAGTCCGTCATATCTTACAATTCCATTTTCTGTAGTCAGCCAGATAAAGCCATATTTATCTTTTATAATATCTTTTACACTATTCTGAGGAAGTCCGTTATCTGTGTTGAAAACCTGCTCCGTGTACTGTTGGGAATAAAACAAGAGAAAAGCAAACAGAAAACCAACTGTAAGAATATTTCTACGCAACAAACCAATCATTTTTATCAATAGCGTAAATATAATTCATTTGAAACACTTTATTATTAAATTATACATCAATCACACAAAAACATCTGTATTTTTTTCCGATATATTTCGGATAACCTTTGAATTTACTTTAATAACCGAAGCTGTATTAATGTTTATTATTACTGTCTGTTTCATCGTGTAAAAAATCAATCATGTTTCAGAATATTCTAACACACACATCTCCAGTATGTTTCATTAATTAGTATTTTTGAAGATAAAATTTTTAATCTTTATTATGATTACAAAGAAATCAATTTTAGTTATTGTATTATTCTCATCAATATCATTATGCTTTTCTCAAAATACAGTAAGCAGGCAGCAGGCCAAGGATGATATTGACTATTACAGTAAAACGGTTTTGGACTCTCATTACAGCCCTTTCCTGTTTATATCTCAAAAGCAATACAATACGGAAGTGGATAAGATTAAAAACAAACTGCCGGATCAGTTATCATTAAAGGAAATGACTTTGGTGATGTATCAGGTAAGTGCTCTTTTGCAGGATGCCCATTCCAATCCGGGCATTTCCCAGTCTTTCATGAAAGAGGACTTTTCCAAACCCATTTTCTTTCCGCTGTTACTCGTTTCAGATCATGAAAAATTATATTCATCAGCAAATACAGGACAAATACCTGCAGGATCAGCAATTCTCAGTATTAATGGGCAAGATATTGAATCTTTGTTCCAGAACATGAAAAAGAATATCGGCGGAACCAGCCAGTTCAGAGATATTATATCCCTGAAATTATTCAGCTATTTTCTGTATCTGGAAAATATAACCGCTCCTTTCTCTGTAAAGTATAAGTTACCTGAAGGAGATATCAGAGAAATTACCATTAATGAAGGAATGAAGTTCAGAGATTTCCTGGCTTTATCAATGCCGGGAATTGCAAAGCCTTATGATTTCAAAATCATCAATCATAAACTGGCTTATTTGGACTTCAGGAGTATGTCCGGAAATATGGATGATTTTGATAAGTTCCTCAGTGAGACATTTTCAACAATAAGAAAAGAAAATATTAAAGATTTAGCCATTGATCTCCGGAACAACAGCGGTGGAAATTCTATTCTGGGAGACCTGTTGCTAAGCTATATTACAGATCAGAAATATTCTTTGCAAGGCAGCAAACGCTGGAAAATAAGCCAGATTTATAAAGACAAACTCATCGCAGACCATAATACCGAAAGTGAATATCTGAAAATGGAGAACGGAACCGTCTGGGAAACAGGAAACTGTAAACCGGATTTTAATAAATTTAAAAATGATCCTGTTTTTAAAGGAAAAGTATATGTGTTAACTGGTCCTTTTACCTTTTCAAGCGCCAATCTTGTAGCAGACGGAATGAAGCAGTACAAACTGGCAGAGCTTGTAGGTGAGCCAACGGGTGAATATACCAATGATTTTGGTGAAGCCTTTATGTTTACCCTTCCCAACAGTAAAATTCAAATGCGGAGTACTTCATCCATGAGCTTCGGTGCTGACTGCAATACAAGTAGTTATACCCCCGTAGTTCCTGATATCCTCATAGTTCCGACATTGCAGGATAAGATTAATGGTATTGATAAGCCCCTGGAATATATATTAAAAGCAGTGAAAACAAATAAGGAGACTAATTGATAATCTCCCCATTGCTGTTTTCCAGTTTTTCACGGAACCGTTGAAGATCTTCAGGCGCCGGTCTGGTCCATTCTGTAACTTCCCCGATAATTTTCAAAGGCATTTCGGAGCGGTAAGAGCGGGTGGGATTTCCGGGAAATTTTTTATCGGTAACATTCGGATCGTTTTCAAAATTTCCTGTTGGCTCTACAATATAGACACGTTCTTTATCCTCCCCTTTTGCCAATGCAGCAGCAAGTCCTGCCCCGTTAACCAAAGCCGTAAAATAGATATGATTCATTTTCAGATCAGACTGGTAGTTGGAGTTCCCTCCTGCCGTCAGTAAGTCTCCAACCTTTAAATCTGCTTTTGTTCCATGATAAAAAGGGCCTTTATCAGACGGATGGTTTTTTAACTGCAATGCCAGTTCAGCATTCTTTTCTGACATTTCCGTATCTCCTGATTTTCCGTAGCACTGAGCAATTTTCTGGTAAAGAGCAGGCAGCGCACTTTTAACGGTATCATCATTTATTTTTAAAGCAAAATCCAATGATGTTTCCAGCCATTTTAACTCATCTGCAGTTGTTTTTTGATGACGGGCAACATAATGAGCAGCCAGAAATTTTTCGTGATCATCCGTTGCTTCATTCCAGGCTTGCAAAAACAGTCTTCCTGCCTCCTCTGACATTCCGTTTTCTTCCATGGCCATGCCTTGCAGACATAGTTTAACCACATTATTAAAAGGTGAGAATTCCATGCTTTATTTTTTAATTGTTTTAAAATTGTTTCGGTAGATCTGACAAATGTATACAAATACGATGAAACGGAAAGCATAGTCAAAAAGAACTTTAACCATCTTATTGATAAAGATATTTTTATTTGATTTAAAAACAGACTATACAAGCCCTTTTCAGGAAAGGCCATTTTTTTTCATTATATTTACTTAACATCAAGCAATAAATAAATTAATTTCTATAACTTTTTACTTTCAAATGAACGAAATTAATCTAGTTTAATTTCAATCCAACTTAGCCTTATTACATTTGCTAAAGAATTAAGACAACACATAATTACAAAATAACTTAATCATCAACATTAAAAATTTAAAGCTATGAGTACATTAACATTAAAAGACGGAACTGAAATTTTTTATAAAGACCAGGGAGAAGGACCTGTACTGATGTTTCACCACGGGTGGCCACTATCATCCGATGACTGGGATGCACAGGTGATCTTTTTCTTACAGAGAGGTTACAGGGTTATTACCCATGACAGAAGAGGCCATGGCCGCTCAAGCCAGAATATTTATAATCATACTATTGAACAATATGCTTCTGATGCTGCAGAACTTGTTGAGTTTCTTGGTTTGAAAGACGTTGTTCATATAGGACATTCTACCGGAGGTGGTGAAGTGATCCGATATGTACATAAATATGCTAATGGAAGAGCAAAAAAAGCAGTATTGATCAGTGCCGTTCCGCCGGTTATGGTAAAAAGTGAAACGAATCCTGACGGCGTTCCTATGGAAGTTTTTGATAATATCAGGGAACAGACCATGAACAACAGAAACCAGTTTTATTATGATCTGACATTCCCTTTCTATGGGTATAACAGAGAAGGTGCCAATGTAAAAGACGGAGTTCAGAGAAACTGGTGGAGACAAGGTGTGATGGGAGGAATTGTTGCTCATTATGACGGTATTAAAGCATTCTCTGAAACGGATTTCACAGAAGATCTGAAAGCAGTTGATATTCCGGTTCTGGTAATGCACGGAGATGATGACCAGATTGTCCCTATCGAAAATTCTGCGATAAAATCAGCTAAATTATTAAAGAACGGTAAACTGATTGTCTATCCTGGTTTCCCTCACGGTATGCCGACTACAGAGCATGAAACGATTAATAAAGACCTTTTGGAATTTATCCAGTCTTAACAAACTATACATAAAAAGGTGGACTGAATTGTCCACCTTTTTTCATCTGCATATTTGTAAACAAAAAAAACGCTCTAAAAGCGGTTTTTTATTCTGTTATCTCTTTTCTAAAACAATCTGTTATGCAGAGATCTTAGGGCTTCTATCTTATAAACAGACGGAACCAGTAATGAAATATTATTTTCACTTCCTCCATAAGAAATCATACGGATCGGAATATGCTTTACCGCTTCAGAGACAATAGTTGCGTATCCGTGATTTTCTTTTCTGAAATCTCCGACAATACAGATGATAGATTGCTCATTGTCAATTTCCACAGCTGAGAAGAACTCAAGTTCTTTTACAATTTCAGAAAGCTGGTCTGTCTGATCTATGGTAAGAGAAACAGCTACCTCAGAAGTCGTAATCATATCTATCGGAGTTTTATAACGTTCAAAAACCTCAAAAACTTTTCTCAAAAAGCCATACGCCATCAGCATACGGGAAGACTGGATGCGGATTGCCGTAATCCCGTCTTTGGCTGCAATTGCTACTATCTGATTCTGATTGGAAATTTCTCCTGAAATCAATGTTCCGGCCGCACTTGGATTCATTGTATCCAGTAATCTTACAGGAACATTATATTTTCTTGCAGGGAAAACACTTTGAGGATGAAGGATTTTGGCTCCAAAGTAAGATAATTCGGCAGCTTCATCGAAGCTAAGTCTGGCAATGGATTTGGTATTCTGAACATATCTCGGATCATTATTGTGGAAGCCGTCAATATCTGTCCAGATCTGAATTTCCTCTACCTGCAAGGCTGCTCCCAGTAATGAAGCGGTATAATCTGATCCTCCCCTTTGCAGATTATCAATTTCCCCCTGAGCATTTCTGCAAATATATCCCTGGGTTATAAATAAGGTTTCTTCCTGATATTTTGCTATTTCAAGACCAGCATGTTTTCTGATGTAATCAATATCCGGTTCTTTATCTTCATCAATCAGCATAAAATCCAATGCCGATAACAGAACGGAAGAAATTTCTTTTTCCTTTAAATGTAAATGAAACAGAGTTGTAGAAATAATCTCGCCCTGTGCCAATATAACACGCTCTGCACTGGAAGTGAAGTTTTTATTTTTGAATTGATAAAACAGATCAAAGATTTTATCAATAAAAGATGAAGCTTCCTGAATACCTTCTTCTGTTTTAAATAATTTATTTACAAAGTTTTTATATTTTTCATATAGTACATCAATATGTTTGTAGGCTCCCTCAATATCCTTCTTCTCATACAGTTCTGATAACTTTACCAGATCATTTGTTGTACCGGATACTGCTGATAAAACAACCAGGTGTTTATCCGCTGCCTGAGATCTGATAATGGGTAATAACTGTTCAATCCTTTCCGGGCTTCCTACTGAAGTCCCTCCAAATTTTAGTACTTTCATAATTTATTAATTGTTAAATATTTCTCAAAAAAAAAGAGCCTGTCGTGATGACAAGCTCCTGATTTATTTTAGTTTCTAACCAAAGGAAAATGACTCACGACGTTCGACGTAAGTACTGTTTCTTTCCCTTTTTTAAGTTAGATAATATCATTATTTCTTTTTTTGCTGGGCAAATATACAAATTTTTGCAAATAAAAAATTAATTTCCGATATTTTCTTTATGATGTTACATTTCCCATCCTATCAGATTGTTGATAAGATACTTAAGCATTAGATTTTCTTTTTTACTTTATTATTCTTATGGTTTTAAATCTTCAAATTGTTTGTCAGCAGGAAGAATGTGCTGTACTTTTTCAACTGATAATTCTTTTGCAACTTCAAATTCGGCGGTCTGCCTGATATCCAGCGATGAAGCTCCTACCAGAATTTTATACGTTCCGGCTTCAGCAATCCAGGCTGATTTTCCCGTTTCAAACGAAGCTAAATCTTTCTTGCTTAAAGTCAAAATAACAGTCTGGGATTCACCTGGATTTAATTCTTTTGTTTTTGCATAAGCTTTTAATTCAGATTTTGGTTTGTCAATGGTCTTTCCAGGTGCAGAAAGATATAATTCAACGATTTCTTTTCCCGGTACCTTTCCTGTATTTTTAATATTGACACTTACTTCTATTGAATTATTAAATGTCTTTGAACTGGTTTTAATATTAGAATACTCAAAATCAGTATACGACTTTCCATACCCGAATTCAAACGAAGGTTTTATTCCAAAAGTATTAAAATAACGATATCCTACGTAAATACCTTCCTTATAAGTTACCTCTGTAGGATTATCCGATGGTTCACCCGGAAAATTCTTTGCTGATGCATGATCTGCATAATTTACAGGAAATGTCATTGTCAGTTTTCCGGAAGGATTTACTTTCCCGGAAATCACATCTGCAACGGAATGCCCTCCTTCCTGGCCAGGCTGCCAGGCCAATAAAACAGCATCTACCTTATCTTTCCACGAAGCAGTTTCAATCACCCCACCAATGTTCAGTATAGCCACCACTTTTTTTCCTTTTGCATGGAAAGCTTTGGAAATTTTATCAAGCATTTCTATTTCCTCCGTGGCCAGATTAAAGTCATTGTTCACTACTCTATCCCCTCCTTCACCGGAATTTCTTCCCAATGTTACAAAAGCAATTTCAGAAGTTTCCGCTTTTTTAGCGATGAAAGCATCATCCATTTTCATTTCTGGAAGCCTCTCCGGCAAAGCTAAAATTCCCCGTGCTTTTCTCCTTTCCTTTTCTGCTGCAGCTTCTTTTTCAGCATGCGGTTTATACAATTCTACCAGCTCCTTGTCTAATTTATACCCCGCAGCATTCAGTCCTTCCAAAAGAGAAACCGTATGTTTGTTGTTGACACTGCCACTTCCTGTACCTCCTGTAATCCACGCATAGGAAGTCACTCCAAACAAGGAAACCTCTTTCTGCCTGTCTGCAAAAGGTAAAACATTGTTTTCATTTTTAAGCAACACCATTCCTTCTGCTGCCGCGCTTCTGGTTACTACGGCATGCGCGTTCAGATCCGGTCGGTCACTATATTTATAGTGTGCAAATGTTGGTGTCCCGAAAATATATTTCAAAATTCTTTTCACATTCAGATCTGCCACTTCTTGTGGTAATCGGCCTGAATCCAAAGCTTCCAGCAATACCTTTTTCTGTGCCGGAATTCCAGGCATCAAAAGGTCATTTCCTGCATTCATCTGCTTGACTACATCAGAAATTCCTCCTGTTCTGATGGATTCAAATCCGGGAAAGCCACCGAACCAATCCGTCATTACAATGCCCCTGAATCCCCATTCGTTTCTTAAAACCTGGGTCAGTAAGTCTCTGGAATCTGAAGTATACACTCCATTCACTTTGTTATAAGATGACATTACAGTCCAGGGCTGGGATTCTTTTACGGTGATTTCAAAATTTCTCAGATATAATTCTCTCAATGCTCTTTCAGACACATGTGCATTGATTGTTAAACGATTGGTCTCCTCATTATTGGCAGCAAAATGTTTGACAGAAGTTCCCACTCCCCGGGACTGGACTCCGTTAACAATAGCCGCAGCAGTTTTCCCTGAAATTAAGGGATCTTCTGAATAATACTCGAAATTCCTCCCATTTAATGGATTTCTCTGAATATTCAAGGCAGGCGCCAGCAAAACATCAACACCGTATTCTTTCACTTCATTCCCCATTGCTTTTCCAACTTCTTCCAATAAGGATTTGTTCCAGGTTGAAGCCAAAGCCGTTCCTACAGGAAATGCTGTTGCATAGTACGTTTTGGAATCATTTTCTCTTGTTGGTGCAATTCTTAAGCCTGCAGGCCCATCCGCAACAACAGTAGCCGGAATTCCGAATCTGTCCAGATTCGCTGTTCCACCTGCAGCTCCGGGAACCAGGCCTTTTTTTGTGTCTCCTACAGGTCCGGTTAAGACTTCAATTCCGGGCATTCCTGTTCCAACCAACAGATCAACCTTTTCTTTATTGGTCATTTGGCTGATGATAACATCAATTCTTTGATCAACCGGAAGTCTTGTATCTTCCCAGATGTCCAGTTTACCATTCTTGTTAAGATCTGTGAACGTTTTTCCACCAACAGTAATTGTTGGATTATTTTGAGCCTTTGTAAGAGGTGACACCCCCATTAAAACCAAAAACAATACCGAATATTTGTTCCCGGAAAAAAGTCCGATCAGTGTTGATTTATTCTTATTCATATTTAGATTTAGTTTTTATTAAACAGAGCATAAGCTTGAAATATGCTATTCTAAAAAACACAGCATATTCTGCCCTGGGACAGAAAATGCCATGAAAGAAACTATATAAAAAGTATTAAATTGATTAAATAACTACAAAAAGTTATGGAATCTCAGCCAGTCGAGATATACATCAGACCATTTGTCGACAGGTAAGTTCTGTTTTCCCATACCAAAGCCATGGCCTCCTTTTTCATAGATATGAAGTTCAGCGGGCTGCCCTGCTTCCAGCCATTTGTTATACAATACAACTGATTTTGGTGCCAGTTTCAGTTGATCATCACTTGCGGCACAGATAAACATTGGAAGAACAGCTTTAGGAACTTCGGTATTTAGAATTTCCTGGCTTGGTCCGCCATAAATGGATGCCGCAAAGTTTGGCAGCGTTGAAGCATCTTTACTATGCAGGACACTCTCTAAAATTACACTGGCACCGGCAGAAAACCCGATCACTCCGAGTTTTTCAGGATTGATCTTTAGTTCTTTTGCGTGCGTTCTGATGTATGAGATGGCAGTTCTGATGTCCTCTCCGGCCATCACTTTAACAGGAGCTGTTTTGGCATCAAAAGCATTTCTGTCTTTGATATTCTCCATCATTTCTTTGGCAGGGTCATTGGATTTCGTTTCCAGCAGTCTGTATTTTAGAACGACTGCTGTAATTCCGTTTTCTGCAAGCTTTTTTGCCAGATCAACTCCTTCGCGGTTGATGGATAAGCTTTGAAAACCACCGCCGGGAGCAATAACAACAACTGTTCCGTTGGCCCTGGTTTTATCTGCCTCAAAAACCAGTATCGAAGGCTGGGACACATTGAAAACAACTTCCGTTTTGAACAGCTCGCTGAATTGCTGAGCTTCTTTCTGCGTCCAGTTTTCTGTTCCCGGTGCCTTTCCCTGATATAAAGGAATAGATTTCTGTGCATATGCATGGTTTATTCCTGAGATAAATAGTGCTGCTATGAATATTCTTTTCATTTTTAATTTGTTTATTTAAATAACTGAGGAAGAAAATCATTCAGATAGGTTCTCCAATTGCTCCACGTATGACCGCCTTCGGATTCTACGTATTGATATTTGAAGTTCATCTTATTGAGTTTTTCACGGTATTCTGTCACGTTTTTGTAGAGAAAATCTGTTTTTCCGATGGCAATCCAATACAACTTGTACGAATTGGTTTGCTGGGTTTTCAGTTTTTGATCTAAATTCTGATAAACAGGACTTTTCTTTTCATCAGGCGGAAGAATTGCCGGAGAAAACAGCCCTACATAATCAAACGTTTTCGGCAGATTGGCAGAAATATACAAGGAATGGAATCCTCCCATTGAAAGCCCGGCAATTGCTCTGTTTCCGGCGTCTGATTTTACCCGGTAATTATGCTCTGTAAACTCCATGATTCCTTGAAATAGTTTTCCATATCACCGCTGAAAATATCTGGTGTTTTCATATCGATTTTATAAAAACCTTTCGAAGATTCGCCCGGCGCGGCTGAATTGCTTGTATGGCCGTTTGGCATTATAACAATCATAGGTTTTGCTTTTCCCTGAGCAATCAGATTATCCAGAATCTGCGAAGCTCTTCCCAAGGTCATCCATGCTTCTTCGTCACCCCCCATTCCGTGTAGCAGGTATAAAACAGGAAATTTTTCTTTTGAATTTTCATATCCCGGAGGGGTGTACACCGTTAATCTTCTGTCTTCTTTTAATCCGCTTGATTTGTACCATCTTTTGGAAACTGTTCCGTGCGGGACGTTCTGAACCTTGTAATTTTCAGATTGTTTTCCATCAATAAAAATCATACTCATCACTGATGAAACATCACGTACCTGATAAGAGTTGTTAGGGTCATTGGCTTTTACCCCATTCACAATAAAAGAATAGGTATAGATATCAGGGGCCAGATCATCCTGAGAGAAGGACCAGATTCCATCTGCATCTTTTTTTAATTCTACGGTTCCCGGTTCCCAGCCTTTTCCCGGCATCCAGTTTCCCTGGAGTTTTACTGTTTTCGCCTCTGGTGCACGAAGGCGGAATGTCACGCTTTTACCTTTGATCTCCGGTGAAATTATTTCTTTCTTTCCGCTGAAATCAAGGCTTTCCTGGGCAAACATTAATGAACCCAGCATTAATGAATAGATTGTGAATTTGATTTTCATATTAAATTTTTATTTAACCACAAAAGTCACAAAAGCTTCAAGTCTAAAATTATAATTCTAAAAGTTCATAAAATTGAAAATCAAAGATTTTCAAAACTTAAGGGATCTTAAAAAAAATTAGCATTGAACTTAAAATAACTAAAATGCTAAAACCTTTTGTGACTTTTGTGGTTAAAAAGTTAATCAGTTTTTAATTCAAAAATAAAATTCTGAGCCTGTAAAATACAGACCCGGAATCATCAGTTACCTTTTATATTTTTCTGTTCTCGCATCTTTAATCACGCCGGACCAGTTCATTCCGTATCCGAAATCATAGTTATGGCCTTCAGAATCTTTATGGGTTTCCATATCGTAAGGAACATCTTCTTTTTGCTTTTCAACAGTTGCCATATTCGCAGGCATCTGAAGCGGAAGTAATCCTGATGGTTCATATTTTCCGGTTACGATATCTACAACCGCCTGATTGGAAACATTAAAATTCATCAGAATGGCATCAGCATGCTTTTCAAATTCGTTGAAAACCATCGGTTTTGAAGCTGTTACAGAAACAATGACAGGTTTCCCGTTCATGGCCTTGTAAGTATTTTCAATGGTCAGCAGATCTGTAAAGTTGGTAGCGGTTGATGTTTTATTTCTGAATGTCCTGTCGTGTACATTCGGGGCTACAACCGGGTCACCTGCTGCAATACTTTTCTCACGGGCTTCAGTTGCTGTATAGGTTTTGTATTGAAGAGAAATCGGAAGATATCCGTTTCCTCCTTCTGCAGCATCAATATCGCTGTAACCACCTTCTTCACTGTGCGGACTTTTCACAAAAACCAATGCGAAATCAGCTTTAGCGGGATCTTCGGTTACGTTATAATGTTTTTTGATTTTTTCGATGTCAACAGGATAATCCAGCGAAGGAGCCGTGTAAATTCCCCACCAGTTAAATGTTGCCGGAGAATATCTCTTCGGAATGTAAACTGTTTTTCTTTCTTTGATAGGAAGAATATTGGATTTATTTTTCAACATCACGATCGATTTTACCTGAGCCTCATACCCTGCTTTCATAAATTCAGGATTACCAACTATTTTTTTGGTTTCTTCAATGTTGACGTAAGGATTTTCAAACAATCCTGTTCTGAAGAAATTTCTCAGCAAACGAACGGCAGACTGTTCAAATTTTGCACGATAAGCTTTTTCACCATGTTCTTTCACTCCCATCTGATAGGCTTCCAAAACTGGTCCCTTATCATTATTGCCTCCGAATTGATCAACGCCGGCTTCCAGCACTTTGTAGTGACGTTCGGCAATGGATAATTTCTCAGCACCCCAGGGTTTTCCTGCAAATCCTCCCGGAGTTTTGGGTTCATCAGCGGTAATCAGCCAGTCGGTACACACCACACCATCGTATTTGTATTTCCCACGAAGTAAGTCTGTGATCAGATATTTGCTGTAACCGTTCCCAACATTCTCCCCGTTTTTCGTATCCTGATTAAAGCTGATTGTATAATACGGCATTACCGCAGAAGCTTCTTTAGTTCCTCCGTTTAATTTGAAAGCACCTTCGGTAAAAGGTTTTACGTGATTCTGGAAATTATTTCCCGGATAAACCGCGAATTTCCCCATTGCCCAATGCCCATCACGGCCGCCTTCTTCAGGGCCGCCTCCCGGCCAGTGCTTTACCATGGCATTCACACTTTTATTACCCCAACCGTTTTTGCTTCCGATGGTTGTCTGGAAACCATCAATATACCCTCTCCCCAAATCAGCTGTCAGTTCCGGACTTTCAGAAAAAACGTAAGCGATCCTGTACCAGCGAGGCTCTGTTCCCAGGTCGATTTGGGGTGATAAAGCTGTGGAAATTCCCAATGCTCTGTATTCCTGAGCAGCAATATTTCCGAATTTCCTGACCAGTTCCGGATCAAAAGTTGCACCCATTGCCAGGCCATCCGGCCAAAGTGAAATCTGCCCGCCTGCACCTTCATTAAACTCAGCCGTTACGGTTGCAGAATGTCTCGGGTCTGTACTGTTGTTGGCTGGAATTCCCAATCCTAAACCTTCAATATAAGCCTGGATATTGTTGCTCCATTGGGCTGCAATTTCGGGAGACTCAACAGTTGTTACCAAAACATGGCGCAGGTTATCTTCTTTTAAGAATTTCTTTTGCTGGTCTGTTAAGTCCGAGGCTTTTGCCCCGCTTTCTCTATACAGCTTTCCGTTATATTTACCTGCCCGGAAACCGTCTGCAGGCGCAGGGACAGACTGATGGCCGCTGTACAGCATTAACCCTGCAATCTGTTCGACGCTCATTTTTGAAGCCAAATCTTTCGCTCTTTCGTCAACGGGAAGTCTCCAGTCTTCGTATTGATCAAGCTTTCCGTTTCTGTTTAAATCTTTGAATTTATTTCCTCCAATTGTAAGAATTTTCACCCCTGAATCTGCAGAATACCCTAAAACAGGACCTTTGGGATTCGTCACCAACTGAATATTCTGTGAAAATGCTGTTACTCCTAAAAATAATGCAGCAATATTTAAAACCGTCCTTTTCATTGTTTATATTTTAGAAATTGAAGTTTACTGATAATTGACCTGTCAATGGCATAATGTACGTTCCTGTTAACAGTTTTCCGTAATACGGACTTGCATCTGTAATCAATTCAGCTCCATTGATGGTTCCACTGGCTCCTCTTTGGTTCAGGAAGTTGATCACCGTTGCACCTATGTTAATGTTTTTGTTTACGGTATAGCTTACTCCCCCGAAAGTTTCCCATCTCGGTGCAAAATATAGTGCATTGGTAAGATTCGCGTATTGTTTGGAGAAATATCTGAAGCTCGCCCAGAATCTCCACTTGTCAATAGAATAACTTGGATCGATTTCCATTAAAACTTTAGCAACGCCTAATACATTGTTGTCGTTATAGTCATAATCTTTTCCGAATGCATTGAAATTAAATTTCTTATACACAGGATTCTGGAAAGTAACCAGGTAATGTAAATTGAATCCTTTGAATGGTTTTAAAACAAAATCCGTGGTCCAGCCCAGGGTTTGAATATCATAATAAACGGTTGTGGTTTGCGCCTGAGAGCTATTTGCAGGATTTACCAGATTATATCTGTTAAGGTTGTTATTTTTCTTCAGATAGGTAGCCTGGGAAATCAACTGAATCCAGTTGGTATTCCAGAAAACTCCAAATGCTCCCAACGGGCTTTTAATTTTATTGGTATTGGGTTCAAAAGCCTGGGAATAACTTTCCAGTCTTCTGTTTTCTTCTGTGTACAGGAAGTTGGCTAAAACCCCGAAGTTCTTGGTAATGTTGTAAGTTGCGTTCAAACTTCCTGCAATCTGGAAGAAACTTTGACTGATATGATTAAACTGACCCGGATCTGTAAAACTAAAACCAATAGTCCTTGGAGTCAAAGAATACTCTCCGTCAATGATGTGATTTCTCAAATGTAAACCATAGCTCAGATTAAAGTTGTCGGTAACTTTCCATTCATCAATACCATACAGTGAAAATTTATTCTCTGTTCCGCTATGGTATTCTCCGCCTGCATTGTAATTGTAAAAACCGTCAGAATCAGTATTCGGACCGATCAAACGTTGAGGCTGCGGTTCAACAGTCTGGAAGAAAAAAGTACGGTTGGACGTATATTTGTTGACGTGATAATATTGCTCCAACGCTCCAAATGTCAAATTATGATTTCCTACCTGCTTGTTCAGAGAAAAACGTCCTGCAATGCTGGTAATCGGGGTTTCCGGCGTATACATTCCTAAAGTAGTTCCTACCTGCCCTGAATAAGCCTGGCCGTTGGAAGCCAAAGTATATCCTGCTGAAGAATCTGCATTGAAAATACTTAAAGGAATCATATTGGACATTTTCACTTTTGAAAAATGCGCTCTTGTTGAGAATTTGAAATTCCATCCGTTGTTCAAAAGATAATTACCAAAAATATCAATGTTATGAGATTTAGACCTGTTATCATCTCCACTCATAGATGCCCAATAATAATTTCCTGTAAGAATATCTTTGACCTTCATCTGTCCGTCTCTTACTACATAAGAATCTCTTCCAATTTTGAAATTATCTAGCTCTGTTACTTTTCCGTTTTCCCCGTATTGGAAAACAGCATAATTGGTTATGCTATACGAATCTGCATATTTGTAAAGTGCGGTAATCTGTCCTTTATTGTCGTTAAAATACTTGGTTACCCCTGCTCTGAAAATTTTTGTTTCATCAGCATTTCTTGCAAATCCTAATTTATAGGTACTTGGATCATAGTTGGCAAAAGCTCCTGCGGTATACGTCCAGCCATTTTTAGAAATAGGACCTGAGACATTGACATCACCCTGTAACCAGCCAAAATTACTGGTGGTAAATTTGCCTTTGATCTTAAGATCTTTAGTTCCTGTCTGCGAATATGAATTGACGGCAAAACCAAGATCTCCTGTCGTATTGGCCAACTGGTCCATTTTTAAAAGTCCCGTTCTTTCCAGTCCAACACTTTGCCTCCATGTTTTATTGGGCAGTTCGGGCCAGAAAAAATAAACAACTGGCAGATCATTTTCGAGAATTGTTATTCCTCCTACTGTAGAAGGAAGACCAATATTGACATCGCGGGGGCTGGTATTATTGGCAGCATTAAGCATCACATTTCTGTTGTTGTCTTCTTTGGAGGAAGTGATCGTTTTTTTCTTTAAAGCTAAGCTGTCGGCTTGCTGTCCAAATACTGCTCCACAAGAAAACATAAGCAGTAAAGTGGAAATTCGGAGTTTTGAGTTTTTCATAATGATCAATTAATCTGTTTTTTGTTTGAATTGTGTAATGAAATGATGAATTTCAGATAGGTAACTGATTTAAAATTAAACAAATAGCTAACTGGATTTTATCCTTGTAATTTTTGACATCCCATGATATTTTTAGTTGCTTCATAATGAAGCGACTCAATATTACATTCTTTTTTTGATACAGGCAAATGAATGTTAAAAAAATATTAACATTATACTAATATATTGATTATCAATAAATTATAATCAATAAAATCAAAATAAAATGATAAAAAGATCATTATTTACCCGGAATTGTAAATTATATGTTACCAAAAAGTAATGCTAAAAAGCCTGAATATTTGCTACTTCCTTAATATCACCTTAACTTTGTTCAGCAAGAAGAATTAAAAATAAATATGAACTCTCGTCAACAGCTTTTAGAAAGATCAACAGAAGCCTATCAGTTATACCTTCCTCATATTTCTATCGATACTGTCATCTTCGGATTCAGTGAAAACGAACTTAAAGTGCTGGCTATAAAGATGAAGTTTAACAAACAATGGTTTCTGCCAGGCGGCTACCTGAAGAAAGAAGAAAATATTGATGATGCAGCGGTAAGAATTTTAAGCGAGCGCGCCGGTGTTACGGATATATTTCTGGAAGAGTTTTCCGTTTTTGGAAAGAATGGCCGAAGTGAGGAAGTTTTCAGTGATTATGATGACAACTTGTGGCATAAGCAAAGGTTTATTTCAATTGGTTATTATGCATTGGTAAACTATCATGACGTTTCTCCAAAAGCAGATGAACTGAGTGAAGAATTTGAATGGCTCGACGTTAATAACCTCGATCATTATCAGATTACTATGGACCACAAACAGATTATTTTAAAAGCTCTGCTGACACTCAGGGAACGAATAACCTACAAGCCAATCGGCTACAATTTACTGCCGGAGAAATTTACCATGACAGAATTGCAGCGATTGTATGAAACGATTTTAGGAAGAAGTCTGAACAGGGGTAATTTCTACAGAAAAATAAAGAACCTGGGAATTTTAACCAAGCTTGATGAGCAACGAAAAGGAGGTGCCCATAAAGCACAGGATCTCTATTCCTTTAATCAGGAAAATTATGTAAAGGCACTGGAAAATGGAGTAAACAGCTGGTAACGATGAGAAATATATGTGAATAGTAAACACAATATAAAATCATTACCAGAAGTTTTTCTGGCTTGCAATCCTGTTTCCTGTTTTTTTAAGTAGATTATGCTTCGTCTTTGGTATTTTTGACAAGCCCTATCCCGGAAAAGAAGAATATGAGTCCGAGAACTCCTATAACGCCCAATGTGATGTAAGCAGCACTTTTATTGATGAGCTCATATCCGGTATAAATTAAACCTGCAATTCCCAGAATAGTCAATATAGTTCCAAATGTTCGTTTAACGTTCATAGCCTTAATTTTTTATTGTTAAAAATCTAGTTTAAAATTTGTTCTCTTTATATAGCTCCATCAAAAACTGATCTAAGGTATTTTTTAAAATTGGTTCCTTTTCCCCAATATAGATTTCAAATATTCTCCTGTAATAGAGTATTTGTTTCTATGAATATATCAAACCAATACATTACGTGTAAAAAATTGCAAAAACCAAGCCGTTTAGTGAAAAATATACTTCTTGCAATACAATAATAAGTTTAACAATATGCAAGCCAGATTCTCTTACATTATTTTCCATCAGTTGAAAATTTAAGCAGGTACCACACTGCGACAGATTTTGGCCGGATGTTTGAAATCATATTACAGGTTTCGAGATTTTCATTAGAATATAATCAACAACATTTATGGTCATTATCAATAGTTTTGAAGAATATAAGGCATTTGAAGGTAAGTTAATCGGTGTATCAGACTGGCATACCATTGATCAGGAGCAGATTAATAAATTTGCTGATGCAACATTGGACCATCAATGGATTCATATCGATCAGGAGAAAGCAAAAAAAGACTGTCCCTTTAAGTCAACAATTGCCCATGGCTATCTGACTCTGTCACTTATACCCTATTTATGGAAGCAGATAGCGGATGTTAGAAATGTAAAAATGGAAATTAATTATGGCATCGAAAATTTCAGATTTGGGCAACCTGTCCTTGTAAACAACCATGTACAACTGCAAGCCTATGCAAAATCTATCTGTAACCTGAGGGGAACTGTAAAAGTGATTGTTGAGGCAAAATTAATTATTGAAGGTGAAACAAAACCTGCCTATGTGGGCGATGTTTTATTTCTTTATCATTTTAATAATTCTGATTAAATAAAAGGCAATTCAGCCTAGAATAGAAACTTTTCTCTTATTACTTATCGTTTTATTCTATTTTTATTCAATAAAAAGACATAAATATTTGCAGGTTTCATTTAAATACTTACTTTTGTACCGCTTTAAATAATTCGGGGGATTGGCGCAGTTGGCTAGCGCGTTTGACTGGCAGTCAAAAGGTCACGGGTTCGAATCCCGTATTCTCCACAGAGTGTAAAATTTTTAAAACGCTTAAAAATCTACAAAAGAGCTGTAATTAATTACAGCTCTTTTGCTTTTTTGATAATTATCATTACTCTAAATTAAGTGGAAAATCATGGCATTGTTATTCTTTGAAAAATTCAACGCCACAATATCTAAACAAGGGAAAATAACACTCCAATTCATTTTGCCTTCTTCATAGCTTGTTATGCAAGCATATAAGATTGACAGTATCAGAATTAAATATCAAACTCTTACATTAGAAATTGCTGTGATCTCTTTTAAGTCCAACTACTTATATCTTATTTCCTTCTACTTTTTGTCTTCTTCATAAAATTCTAAATCTTTTACTTGTCTGCAGTGATAATAAAGTTATTTAAAAAATCAAAAGATCACAATAGTAAAAATTTATACTTTATTTTAAATAATGATAAAATAAAGTACTAATTTTATTGCAAATAAATTCAGTTATGCAAGAAAAATCCAATAACACAAAGGAAAAAATAGTTGAACTATACGGTGACTATCTTTTGAAATATGGAGAAAAACCGAAAAACATTTATCTGTTCGCTAAGGAAAATGATTTTGAAGAAAAAGAATTTTATCACTACTTCGCGGGGTTTGAACAAATTGAAAAAGAAATACTGAATCATCTTTTCATAAAATCATGGCAACTTTCTTCTGAAATCAATTTTTCAGACCAGTTGGCAACCAAAGAAAAGCTTCTGAATGTCTATTATATTTTCTTTGAAAACCTTACCATGAACCGATCATTGGTATTATTGATTTTAGGAACTGATAAATTTCAAAAAATTAAGGTGCTTAATAGCCTGCGTGAAACGCATAAGGAATTCATCAGTACTCTGAATTTTGATAAGTGGGAAATCATTGAGAAAGCGAAACAAGATATTCAAAAACTCAGCGAAAAAACGAGATATGAAGCTCTTTGGCTTCATTTAATTTCCTCTATTGAGTTCTGGATAAAAGACACTTCCCCTGATTTTGAAAAGACAGATATTTTCATCGAAAAGACTATCGATACGGGTTTCACACTTATGGATAATGAACCGTTAAAGAAGGTATTTGATCTTGGCAAATTCCTTTGGAAAGAAAAATTTACCATAAGCTGATGATAGTTTTTATTCTCCTGGCTTTTAATAAAGGCGTCAGAGAAACAGCTGTAAAATAATAAAAAAATACCTGACAGAAATTAAAATGAAAACATTAGATAAAATTCCCACAGGAAAAATTGAACGCACGGGCAGCCTGTTGAAAGCAGGTGCGAAAGTGGGTGTCAACTACCTGAAATATTACGGAAATAAAATCACGAAAGATGAAGAAAAAGCTCGTAAAATTCTGAATGAGAATAACGCAACAGATATTTACGATTCTCTGAAGGAATTAAAGGGCTCTGCCCTGAAGGTGGCCCAAATGCTGAGCATGGAAAAAAACATTCTTCCGGTAGAATATGTAGAAAAATTCTCGCTTTCTCAGTTTTCGGTCCCACCACTTTCCGGTGCTCTTGTGAAGAAAACATTTAGAAAATATTTTGGAAAAAATCCTGAAGATCTATTTGATGCGTTTTCTTCTGAATCTGTAAACGCGGCAAGTATAGGACAGGTTCATACTGCCAGAAAAGGCCATCAGAAGCTGGCTGTTAAAATTCAGTATCCGGGAGTGAGAGAAAGCATTTCCAGCGATCTGAAAATGGTAAGGCCCATCGCAATGAAAATGTTCAACATAAAAAAAGAGGGTTCTGAATCTTATTTTCAGGAAGTAGAAGACAAATTGTTCGAAGAAACGGATTATAATCTAGAGCTTATCAGAAGCCAGCATTTTGCGGAAGAATGCAGCCATCTTCCGAATTTAAAATTTCCTAATTATTATCCGGAGTATTCTTGCGAGAAAATTATTACAATGGACTGGATGTCGGGAATCCACTTTTCGGAATTTACCGGAAAGAACAACTCTCAGGATGATCTGAACAAAATTGGGCAGACCCTTTGGGATTTTTATATGTACCAGATGCATATTCTGAAAAAAGTGCACGCAGATCCGCATCCCGGAAATTTTCTGATTTCTGATAATAAGGAAGTACTGGTGATCGATTTCGGATGCATCAAAGAAATACCGGAAGATTTTTACATTCCCTATTTTGAGCTGGCAAAAGAAGAAAATCTTAAAAACCCTAAGATCTTCCGCGAAAAACTATATGCATTGGAAATTCTTCGGCAGGAAGATTCATCACAGGAAAAAGAATTTTTTGCCCAACTGTTTTACGAATTATTGGAATTATTTACAAGACCTTTCAATCAGGAAAAATTCGACTTTTCTGATGAAACATTTTTCCGGGAAATTGCCGATCTCGGGCAAAGGTATACCAAAGCCAGTGATATCAAAGGAATGAATACCAATCGAGGTTCGAGACACTTTATTTATCTGAACCGGACGTTTTTCGGTCTGTATAATATGATGCACGATCTGAAAGCCAAAGATGTGGTAATCAATCATTATAGAAATTATTTAAGGCCTTAAAATATGCCAGCCAAATTACCGTCCAAAATCTGTGAAGTTTGCGGATTGCCTTTCAACTGGCGGAAAAAGTGGAAAAAAAACTGGGATGAAATAAAATATTGCAGCGAAAGATGCCGAAAAAACAAAAAATCAACATCCTTTGGTTCACCAAAGACCTGAGAACTCGGGATTCGGAATCATTATACAACATCATGCAGGAAGATCTGCCTTTTCTTGCGGTGTTTGTTTTTGACTCTGATCTTTTTGCCCAAAAACAATTCGGTTTCAGAAAAATCGGAAAGTACAGAGCCCGGTTTTTACTGGAAAGTATTGAAGATTTAAAACAAAGATTAGCTAAAAAAAATATTCCGTTGTTAGTACGACAAAATAAAACGGAAAATGTTTTTGAAGAAATAGCTAAAGAATTTGAAATCGTAAAAATTTTCTGTCAGCAGGAATGGACAAAAGAGGAGACCGACCTTCAAACGAAAATTCGAAAAACGGTTCCCTATGCGTTTTGGGAAAAATCTTATTCACAGTTTTTACTGCATCCTTTTTTTGTCTGTAAAGTGTTGGATAAAATTCCGGACCTTTTTACCACCTTCAGGAATAAGATTGAGAAAAACCTGCTGATTCGTCCAGAATTTGAAACGGAACAGCTGATCTGCTATAAATCTGAAATTCATTTCGAAAGCGATAAAATTACGCTCCGGTCTTTAGGTTTTGAAGATTTTGACACAGATGCAAGAAGTGCTTTTCCCTTTCCGGGAGGAGAAACTGAAGGCTTAAGACGTTTACATTCCTATTTCCCGGAAACCCAACATCTGAGCAGATATAAAGAAACGCGGAACGGCCTGGTGGGGACGGAATACAGTTCAAAATTTTCGCCATGGCTGTCCTGCGGAAGTCTTTCTGCTGTGACAATTTATCACGAAATCAAACGGTTTGAAAAAAAGTTCGGCAGCAATGAGTCAACCTATTGGCTGTTTTTTGAGCTGCTTTGGCGGGATTTTTTTCGCTATGTTTCCTTACAGCATAAGGATTTGATTTTCCGAAAAAAAGGGATTACCCATAGACAATATTCGGCATCCCATCATCAGGA
Source organism: Chryseobacterium gleum (assembly GCF_900636535.1). Taxonomy (NCBI): domain Bacteria; kingdom Pseudomonadati; phylum Bacteroidota; class Flavobacteriia; order Flavobacteriales; family Weeksellaceae; genus Chryseobacterium; species Chryseobacterium gleum. The sequence goes on along the minus strand of NZ_LR134289.1, from coordinate 560,624 downwards.
GCTTATCCGAAAATGGAAAAATGGAGAGACAACCTCCGATTTTGTCAATGCCAATATGATTGAATTACAAAAAACAGGCTGGATGAGCAACAGAGGAAGACAGAATGCAGCCTCCTATTTCTGCAAAACGTTGAATCAGGATTGGAGAATAGGGGCTGCTTATTTTGAGGAAATGCTGATTGATTATGATGTTCACAGCAATTACGGCAACTGGATGTATCTCGCAGGAGTAGGAAACGATAGCCGCAACCGGACTTTTAATCCGGAAAGGCAGGCAGAACTCTATGACCCCAAACAGGAATTCAGAAGACTATGGCTAAAAATGTAAAACATACCGCTCAGCTAATTTTTCCTCATCAGCTTTTTGAGGACACAGATTATCTTATCAAAGATCAACCTGTATTTTTGATAGAAGAATTCCTGTTTTTCAGGCAATATGCCTTTCACAAACAGAAAATTGCCTTTCATCGCGCAACGATGAAATTCTATGAAGATCACCTCAAAAAATCAGGATTTGAAGTTGAATATATTGAAAGTTCATCGAAATACTCAGACATCAGGAACTTAATTCAGAAACTTGAAAAAGATCATTTTAAAACGATACAAACAACAGATGTTTGTGATCATTGGCTGGAAAAAAGACTGAAGGAAACAAAACTGAACCTCGAAATGCCGAACAGTCCTCTTTTTATAAACACTCAAGAAGACCTGAAAGATTATTTTGAAGGAAAGAATTTGTATCACCAGACCGACTTTTACAAGCAACAGAGAATCACCCGGAACATTCTGATGAAAGGAGGAAAACCTCTGGGTGGAAAATGGACCTATGATACGGAAAACCGAAAGAAGTATCCGAAAAATAAAAAAGCACCTTTCATACATTTCCCGAAAAACAATGAGTATTATCAGGAAGCGAAAGCATATACGGAAAAATATTTCTCCACAAATTACGGCACCCTTACTGATGAACAGCTCTACCCTACCACTTTCAAAGAAGCTGAGCAATGGCTGGAGCAATTTCTGGAAATGCGTTTTCCTGAATTTGGCATTTACGAAGACAGCATCGTAGAAAAAGAATATTTTCTGCACCATAGTGTTCTTTCTCCTATGATGAACGTGGGACTTTTAACAGCAGAGCATGTTTTGGAAAAAGCCATTTCATTCGCCAGGGAAAATGATATTCCGGTGAATTCGGTGGAAGGTTTTGTGAGACAGATTTTAGGATGGCGAGAATTCGTTCGCGGTGTTTATCTTTATCAGGGTGTATATCAGCGGAATAAAAATTACTGGCAACACAAGCAGAAACTCCCGGAGTCCTTTTATACCGCCCAAACAGGAATCAGGCCGGTTGACAGTTCAATTCAGAAAATTCTGAAAACTGGTTATGCACATCACATCGAAAGACTGATGATTTTTGCTAATCTGATGAACCTTTGTCAAATTGATCCTGATGAAATATACCAATGGTTCATGGAAATGTTCATTGATGCTTACGATTGGGTAATGGTTCCGAATGTGTATGGTATGAGCAGTTTTTCAGACGGAGGCAAAATGAGTACAAAACCCTACATCAGCGGCAGCCATTACATCAAAAAAATGAGCGATTATCCCGATGGGGAATGGGCCGGCCAATGGGATGCACTTTTCTGGAACTTCATCAATGATAACAAGGAGTTTTTTGCTAAAAATCCAAGATTGGGAATGATGCTGAGAACGTTCGAAAAAATGCCTGAAGAAAAACGGCAACAGCATATAAAAACAGCAAAGGAAGTTATTAAAAATCTGAAATAATGAAAAAAAAATTCAACATACAGGAAACAGACCGGATTATTGAGATGGCCTGGGAAGACCGTACTCCGTTTGAAGCTATAGCATTTCAGTTTGATATCAGCGAATCCGAAGTGATTGAACTGATGCGTACTGAATTAAAAGAATCGAGTTATAAACTTTGGAGAAAGAGAGTGAATTCCGGAGTGAGCCAAAAACACCTGAAAAAACGAAACCAGGAAATCAACCGCTTTAAATGCAGCAGACAAAGGAGCATCAGCAATAATAAAATTTCTAAAAGATAATATAATAATCATGAAAAATATAATCATCGTAGGATCCGGAAAGGGAATTGGGCTGGCAACGGCAAAAATCCTCTCCGAACAAAATAAAATCATAGGAATTTCCAGAACGGAAAACCCTGAACTGAATCATCCTAATATAGAGTTCCATCAGATGGATATTCTTTCCGGAAATTTAGATGAAATTACTTTTCCTGAAGTGGTAGATGGATTGGTTTACGCTCCCGGAAGTATTAATCTTAAACCGTTTAACAGGCTCTCCATAGATGATTTCAGGAATGATTTTGAAATTAATGTTGCAGGAGCCGTGAAAATTATTCAAAAACTTTTGCCGAATCTTAAAAAATCTGAGAGTGCTTCTGTGGTACTCTTCAGTTCTGTGGCGGCGAAACTGGGAATGCCATTTCATACTTCCATTGCAGCCAGCAAAAATGCAGTGGAAGGCCTTACCAAAAGTTTAGCAGCGGAATTTGCAGCTCAGAAAATCAGGGTCAATGCCATAGCTCCTTCTTTAACTGATACTCCGCTCGCCTCAAACCTCTTATCTACTCCTGAAAAAAAAGAAGCAGCGGCTAAAAGACATCCTCTTCAAAGAGTTGGAACTGCGGAAGAAATAGCGGAAATGACTGCATTTTTGGTATCGGATAGATCTTCCTGGATTACCGGACAGATTTTTGGAATAGACGGTGGTATGGGAAGTATAAAACTTTAAGATAAAAAGATATATTTTTTAGAGTAAATTTGTGCCATGAATACTGATTTTTTCATTGATCTGCTTCACCAGGTAAAAGAATTTGAAAGCTCTGAGGGCTGTACATCCCATCCAACCGTTGAGGATTTCCGGCTTTGGATAAATGATCAAAAATATAGAAAAGAAAGTCCGACCAAGCTTTTCAAAAATGAACAGCATACGGTATCCTTTACCGAAAATGAAATCTGCAAACAGGTCCTGCTCTTAGCAAGATATTCAAAGCAGCTCGTCAGAAAAGGATTGAATGATTTTCCGGAATTAGCCAACGAAGAATTCACATACCTATATCGACTGAAAGACGAGCCCAATCTGACTAAAATCCAGCTTATAGAAAGAAACGGACATGAAAAACAGACCGGTACCCAAATCATCAAACGTTTATTAGAATACAATTTGATTGAAGAAAAAAATGACATCGAAGACAAAAGAAGCAAACGTCTTAATATTACAAAAAAAGGAGAAGATTATTTCCATCGCTCTATAGAAAAAGTGAATATGACTTCAAAAGTTCTTACCGGAAAGCTTGACAATAATGAAAAAAAAGAGCTTCTGGAATTGCTCAGAAAGCTGAATGATTTTCATGCCAATCTTTACTTTCAATATAAAAACTCCAGCATTGATGAATTACTGAAGTATTTTAAATAGAAAGGGTTCTGAAATTTATTTTCTTTATGATATGATTTGTCAGGTTAGATTGTGCAGGAAAATTAATTGAACTGAGCTCTATATTGTTGAGGACTTTGCCGGGTTTTTAATTTAAACAATCGGCTAAAGGATTGAGGCTGTTCAAAACCTAATTCGAAGGCAATTTCAGAAATACTAAGATCTGTGGCAGATAACATGTTCTTTGCTCTATAAATCATTTTATCGTGAATAAATTGCTGAGTGTTTTGACCTGTAAGATTTCTTAATAAATCACTTAAATACCCAGGTGACATATGCAGCTGGTCAGCTAAATAGTTCACAGTTGGAATTCCGGCATTCAGGACTTTATCACTGTTAAAATAATCTTCCAACAACTGATCAATACGATCGGTAAAACTAGGGTAGTTTTGTTTTCGGGTCAGAAACTGCCTGTTATAAAATCGCTGGGCATAATTTAGCAACAGTTCAATCTGGGAAATGATCACATTATGACTCATGTCATCTATACGATTTTCCAGCTCTTCTTCTATATCTCTGAATAGCGACAGAATGGTTTCTTTTTCTTTGGCCGAAAGGTGCAGCGCTTCATTGGCAGCATATGAAAAAAAGTGGTACTGATGGATCTTTTGTGCCAATGGATATTGCAGTAAAAAATCGGGATCTATAAGCAATGTGATCTGCGGACTGAGTATTTTTTGTTCCGCAGTTTCCTCTTTGTCCTTCTCTTCTATTGAAGAAAGAATCTGCTGAGGAGCTACAAAAAACAAACCACCCTCTTTAAAATCAAATTTAGTCTGTCCATACATTAACTCTCCCCCGGCATCTGGTTTAAAAGCTATTTTATAATAATTCAATACATGCGATTTATTAGGTGCACGGCCTGTCAGCGACTTGTCTACGCCATTTAACAAAACAATTAAAGGGTGCTTCGGAGGCGGAAAACCAGAGGCCTCCATAACATCGGCCAGCGAATTAAATCTTTTTACGGAATGATTTGATTTTTTTGAAGCCATGGTATAAAAATTCTAGATTACAAGTTAAGCAATATTCGCTTTTCCCTACAAAAAGAAAAGCGAATAGAACGGAAAGATTGCTAAAAACGGCATAGATCATTAACCTTGTGCCGCTACTGAAATAGGTTTCCAGGTTTCCCATTCCTGAATTCTTTCTGAATAGATCTGTTGGATATGTGGCAAATCATTTTTACCCAACAGCAATCTAAGTGGTGGGTTTTCAGCATCTACAACAGCAAATATAGCGTTAGTTGTGGCCAGAGGATTTCCCCGTTCCAGCTTTTGTAAATTTTTCATCAGCTGATTTTTCAAATCATCATAATCCGATAGTTTTTTGCTGGCGATTTTTAATGATTCGGTACTGCCAAATTCAGTATTATATGCCCCCGGTTCAATCAGCGTTACTTTGATACCAAATGCTGCAACTTCTTTAGCTAAACTATCATGAATCGCTTCAAAGGCAAACTTTGAAGAACAATAATAGCCAATGAGAGGATTACTGTAAATGCCAACGGCGCTGGACGTTCCCAAAATATGGCCATAACCCTGCGCCCGAAGTATAGGTAAAGCTGCCTGAATTACATGAACCGGTCCTATAATATTGGTTTCATACAAGGCTTTTACCTCATCGGTGCCACTCTCTTCAATTGTTCCTACCAATGAATATCCTGCATTATTGAATACAATATCTAATCTTCCAAAATATTCGTTGGCCCTGGTAATAGCATTTTGTACTTGGGTAACATTGGTTACATCCAATTCAAGAATCAGGACCTGATCGCCATACGTTTCTTTTAATGTGGCAATACTCCTGATATCACGTGCTGTGGCAGCTACCTTGTCTCCTCGTTTCAACGCTGCCTCTGTCCATATTTTTCCAAAACCTCTTGAAGATCCGGTAATGAACCAAACTTTTTCTTTCTGTCTATTTTCCATTTTTTAATTGTATTAATATTACAGCAAATTTGGTTCTAAATAGACGTACTTACGTTGCTAAAACAAGGATTTTCCTAACCAAAACGAAGAAACGCGAACTCTACGGATAAAAAGGATTTCCCATGATATCTAAAGAAAAACTGTTTGAATCCAATAAAAAGAACTCAAACAGTTTACATTTATTACTACACTCCTCTGTTATTTGAATCTAAGATTCAGAGAAATAATATCTGAACTCATTCCTACAGATTTTGTATAATGACCATACCTGATCTCCAGCATATTCAGACGTTCTACTCCAAACAATCCGTTTTTAGGGCTCAGCCTGATTCCAGCTCCATAAAAATTACTGTTAAAAGTAGACAGATCATAATTGCTTGTATAATAATCATCAAAAGCTGTGTGCTGTTCATAAGGTGCAAAATATTTTGTCCCTTTTTGTGAATAATACCTATAGAACGGGCTTACAGAAACGAAAGGTGATATTTTTACCGGAGTTTCAATATTGAAGGTATTGGATCTTATGCCCCAGCTGTCTGTATAATACCGGTAATACGTCCTGAATATAAACCGGTCCCCCAGAAAATAATTGGCGCGCACTCCCAATGGCAGTTTGAATCTTTTATCCGGGAGTGTTTCCTGGTGCACAGAACCATCTGTGAAATATACCCTATGGAAAGGCAGACTTAGAAAACCTGTCTGCTGTACAGCATCCGTCAGAAGCTCAACCTGAAAATTCTGATTGATAATCTGGGAATATGCTAAAGACAATGCAAAGGTATTTCGTCCGCTCGTTCCATAGTTTTCGTGCTCTCTTCCTGTTGAATTTCCTGTACGCAATTCTATAGGTGCTATCAGTTTTACCTGATCAAGATAGGTCTGAAACTTTGCAGTAAACTCCCCCATCCGGTTGGCAGTTTTCTGGGCAAAACCAATATTAACCCCGTAAGACTGATAGTCAAATTCTGTAGAAAAAGAGAGCCCTCCGAAGATGGTACTTCCTTTACTTTCATTCTCACGGCTCCACTGAAGTGACGGATATATTCTGGTATCTGCATGAGAGGCCGAAGAATTGGCTTTAAGATCAATCATATCTGATGAAGCTGAGGTATAATGATCTACACCAACACTCAGATTGAATTTATTTTTACGCTGTTTACTATCATATTTCACCATCGTAACATCAATCGTATTGGAAAGATCAGTAAGCTTCTCCGAACCCGTTCCTCCAGTCACCGCAGAATTATTTCCATCCTGATGGTAATAGCTGGATACAAGGTTGGCTTCATCAAAACTTAGTTTTTTGGACGGTGCTGTATTGGTATTTTCCTGTGCATTAGCGCTTAGGAACCCAAAGAGGGTCCATATGCTTATTACAATTTTTTTCATTTCTGATTTTTATCTTATATATTGTAATACACTCAATTACACCCGCATCCACCTCCTACTTTTCCGGAATTAGCGCCTGAGGAGCCTTCTCTGTAAGACTGGAAACTTAACTCTGCTTTTTCTATAGTCCTGTTGCCCAATGCCATTTCAGCATCATTGAGCTTTCCTTTTTCATATTCTTTCAAAGCGGTACAGGAGTGGGTAAGCATTATAATACCTGCGGCCACCAGACCGATTCCTAATTTTTTTATATTGTTTTTCATTGTAAATTAATGTTTTGAGATGAATAGACTGTATTGTCATCATCGATAATGATACATTCCAGCTGATGAATCTGATTCACCAGATCCAGCGCTGCTTTTATTCCCATAATACCGACAGGAGTTGCCATGGCATCCGCTATTTCTGCATTCGGGCAGAAAATAGTGACGCTTTTAACTCCTGAGACAGGCATTCCGGTTTTGGGATTGATGGTGTGAGAATACTTTTTGCCGTTGATCATGACAAATTTTTCATAATTTCCTGAAGTTGCTACAGCCATATCTGTAATGTTCATGTAAGAAAACGGCTGTTTTACGTGATCGGGATCTGCAATTCCTACTGTCCATGGTTTTCCGTTGCTTTGCATTCCCCATGTGGTAAGATCACCGGAAGCATTTACAATTCCTGATTGTACTCCTCTTTTCTGAAGCAGCCTTTTTGCCATTTCAGCAGCATAACCTTTTCCTATTCCTCCAAAACCGATTCTCATTCCTTTTTCTTTAAGAAAAACAGTCTGATCTTCAGGATTGAGAAGAATATTCTCATAATTCACCAGTTTTAAATGATCCTTGATAAGCTTTGGATCCGGAAGCTGCTTCATATTACGGTCAAAATTCCAGAAACTTTTATCTATTCCTCCATAGGAAATATCAAAATATCCGTCAGTAATCCGGCTGATGCGAAGACTTCTTTCAATCAGATCAAAAACTTCCCGGTCTACCTTTACAGGTTGTATTCCTGCGTAATGATTGATCAGGCTGGTCTGGCTGTTTTCACTGAAAGTAGTGAGCAGTTTTTCAATTCTCTGAATTTCGGTCACTGCAGCTTCTATATGCTGATAAGCCGTATTTTCATGATTATCTACTACCGTTATTTCAAAAGCGTTTCCCATCAGCTTCTGAGGCTTTCTGAATTCTCTGAGCATCTGTTCTTATTTTCTTTGCTGTTGGATATCTCTTATTTCTTTACTAAAAGCCAGTGCGCTTTCAGAAGGCAGGCCTTCCCAGCTTTTCAGAACTTTTCCGTCCTGATCCAGCAAAAGAGTATAAGGAAAAAGTCCTTTTGAATTGTACCTATCGGCAAGTGCAACATTTTCCTTTTTCATTTCTGCGGAAAGCTGGTTCTTTTTATTTCTTGGAAAGTCAGCGTTAACATAGACAATAACATTTTCTGTCTCCAGCTTTTTGAAATCTTCTGTCTCTATAATATTCTTATGAAGCTTGATACAGGGAATGCACCAGTCAGATCCGGAGAAATTAAGTAAAATAAGTTCATTTTTGGCTGCAGCTTCTTTTTTGGCATTTTCAAAGCGGTTCTGTGCCGTGATGCCAATAGAAAACATCCCCATGATCAGGGATAAAAATAGTGTTTTCATTATTTTAAAATGGATAATGATTAATATAATACGTTTGAACGCTGTATATCAGCTTATGATATACAGTATATATTGGCTGACAGTGGCTGACAGCCTTTTTTGTTTAAAATATCAGGAAAATAAATACTTTGGTGGTTCCCAGGCGGTTCTAAGAAAGCCTCTGTAGCAGAAATTATCATTTCTTGATGGCATTTTCCGGGATTTTATTTGTTTAAAATGATCGTTCTTTATTTCAAACTGAAAAGTATCTCCAATAATAAAAATCAATGCCAGGGGTGTGCTGTGAATAACAAAGGGTAATTTCTGATCTTTACCATAATCACCATCTTTAACGGGATGATCATAGTGTGTTTTCAGAAATGCAGTGAGAGACATCTCAGGATTCAGCTTTTTGTGTTCCCAGTAATGTTCTATCAAAGTCGGAATTTTTAACAGTTGATACACTTCGGTTGTAGAAACCAAATAGAGTGACAGCAACAATATGGAAATCAACTTTTTCACTCTATCAAAATTAGAAAATATTTCATTAAGAATGATTTTAAATAAAAATTTCTTTTAGTCTGTTTTTAATCAAATTTTTCAAAGAAAAAAGGTAATAAATATCCGTTCAAATGCGGAAACAGTTCTTCGAAATAAACTAGTATAATTGAAAATGAAAGATAAAAAGCAGTTTTTAATTTCTTATTCCAGCAACCAAAAAAAATATTAATTATTACTCATTTAATAGTATATTGTAAAACAAATCTGCATTATTATATGTCTGCCAAACGTTACGTTCAAACCCGAGCCAGGAAAATCAGAAAATTCTTTGGATTATTAGGTCCGGGACTAACGACCGGTGCTGCTGATGATGATCCTTCCGGAATTGCGACATACTCTCAGACAGGGGCTCAATTCGGTTATGGGCAGCTATGGACCGCACTCTATATGCTCCCGTTTATGATCGCAGTGCAGGAAGCCTGTGCAAGAATAGGAATGGTTACCGGTAAGGGGCTGACAGGAGTAATTAAAGATCATTACAGTAAAAAAATACTATATGGTTCAGTAGGATTGGTTGTGATTGCTAATACTATTAATATCGGAGCGGATATCGGAGCAATGGCCGCTGCCGCACAATTAATTATTCCTGCTGATATTGTCATACTGATGCTTGTTTTTACCATAAGCATATTAACATTGGAGATATTCACCAGTTACAGGGTGTATTCAAAAGTTCTGAAGTGGCTGGCATTATCCCTTCTGGCCTATCCTCTTACTGTATTCATTATAGATCAGCCCTGGAAAGAAATACTGAAGGCCTCTATTGTTCCCCACTTCGAATTGTCTTTCAACTTTCTTTTCATTATAACCGGAGTGTTCGGAACAACTATTACTCCTTATATGTTCTTCTGGCAGGCCTCTCAGGAAGTGGAAGAAGAAAATAAAAAAGGATTGATTCAAGATGGAAAACCCAAAATCGGATGGTATCATATTCATGCGATGAGAAAAGATAATAATATAGGCATGGTCATCTCTGAATTTACTACATGGTGTATCATCCTGGTTGGCGGAACCGTTTTGCACAACGCTAATATAACAGATATTAATACTGCAGCTGATGCAGCAAAGGCATTAGAACCGTTGGTTCAGTCATTCCCAGATTCCGGATTAATATCAAAAATCATCTTTGCTATTGGTATTATCGGCTTAGGACTGCTTGCTGTTCCGGTGCTTTCAGGATCGGCATCTTATGCTGTTTCAGAAGCTCTCAACTGGAATGCAAGCTTAGACCTGAAATTCAGAAAGGCAAAAGGCTTTTATATGGTTATTATCATTTCTACCCTTATTGGTCTTTGTATTAATTTTATCGGCATTAATCCGGTGAAAGCCCTTGTATATACCGCAGTTCTCAATGGTGTAGCAGCCGTACCGCTCTTGTTTCTGATTATCCGCATATCGGCAAGCGAACGCATTATGGGAGAGTTTAAAAGCAGATGGCTTTCCAAAAGCTTATTGTGGGCCACTTTTTTCTTTATGGCCACCGCTTCTGTGGCAATGCTGTTTACCATTTAAATAACAATTCCCTGTTCCACCTGTGCTAAGATTATTTCTTCATCTTTTTTAGGAATGTTAACAGGTATCTGAAGCTCTGTCTGAATTTTTACCCTGAGTGCTTCCAACGCAGAAGGTTCCCCATGAACAAGCATGATCTGCTTGGGAGGAATTTCATATTTTTTAACCCAATCTATTAATTCAGACTGGTCTGCATGGGCAGATAGTCCTGTAATTTCTGCAATATGGGCTCTTACATCATAGTATTTTCCATGCATTTTGAGTTCATGAGACTGGTTGAGCAATGCCCTGCCTCTTGTACCTTCAGCCTGAAATCCAACAATCAGGACTGTATTTCTACTGTCTCCGATATAGTGTTTCAAATATTCCAGCACTCTTCCTCCTGTTATCATACCGCTTCCTGCAATAACAATTTTAGATTGTTTTTGTGCAATTATTTCCTGAGTTTCAGTATAATCTTTTGTAATGTAAATCTTTCCAATAATATCATTCCACTTCTGTCTGTCAACTAATGTATAATCTGAATACCTGACCATAATTTCGGTAGCGGAAGCTGCCATTGGACTATCCAGAATCACCGGGACGCCGGCCGGTATTTTATTACTGTCTTTCAGTTCCTGAAGGATATAAAGGATTTCCTGAGCGCGTCCGACAGCAAAACAGGGTATAATAATATTTCCGCCTGCTTTTATGGTCAGATTAATCCAATGCTCCAACTGATTAGACAAATCTTTTTGATCATGAAGCCTGTCGCCATAGGTAGATTCCATCACCAGAAAATCAGACTGTGTAAAAAAATCAGGAGGAGCCAGAACAGCACTGTGGTTTCGTCCGATATCTCCTGAGAAAACTATTGTTTTTCCAAAGCAGGTAATTTTTACAGAACAGGCCCCGATAATATGTCCGCAGGGCTTAAAGATACAGCTTATATGATCGCCCAGCTTAATTTCCACATTTTCATCAATGACAAAAAACTGTTTAAAAGATCTTTCTGCATCATTTACCGTATACAGAGGTTTTGCCGGATGGTGCCTTGTATAATGATGCCGGTTGGCTTTTTCTGCATCTTCTTCCTGAAGCTTGGCACTGTCAAGTAATATCAGTTTTGTTAGTTCCTTGGTAGGACCGGTCATGTAAATTTTGCCTTTAAACCCATTCTTTACAATAAGCGGAATATATCCGCAATGGTCAAGATGGGCATGGGTAAGAATAATGGCATCTATTTTAGAAACATCAGTATTCAGGGGCAGCCAGTTTTGCTCTCTAAGGTATTTTATCCCCTGAAATAAACCACAATCAATTAAAATAGTAAGTTCAGGAGTTTTTAATAAATGCTTTGATCCGGTAACTGTTTCTGCGCCACCAAGTGACTTGAGAGTAATCGTTTCCATTTTAATACAATTTATTGGACTTTTATTTTTTTATTCATCTTCTTTACTGTATTTGCCTTACCCATCTTTATGTAAAGCCGTCCGTTTTTGTACCGTGCTTTAATATCACTTACATCAATTCCTTCCGGAAGCCTGAAACTCCTTGCAAGGGAAGACGTTAAAAATTCTTTTCTCACATAATTTTTTTTAATTTCTTCTTTTTCATCTGTTGCGTAAGCCTGAATGTTCAAAACACCATTTTCTACTCTTATCTTAAAATCTTCTTTTTTAAAGCCGGGAGCGTTCACCTGTATCCTATAATTCCCGTTTTTATCAATGATATTTACGGAATGTTCTATTTTACCAGGTTGGTTAAGAATTTCGTTTTTACTCCAGAATTCTTCTGTTAATAGTTTTACCGGAGTTTGTTTTGGGACTGAAGTTTTCATAATAACCATTTTTGGATTAGATATCAAAGGTACCCTAAGACGTATTTGGAAACCATGACAATGATCGTATTTAATTGTGATCGTCATCATCTTTCTGCCATCTGTTGATGACGCTGATAACTTCATAAGCATCGGAAGGATCAGTGTTTCTGATATGTGTCCATTGTAACCTGTCATGCTTTATTTCAGGCAGATCACCTGTAAAAGAATCTTTAAGCCATGTGATTATATATCTGACTCCTGATGAAACAAGTTTTTCAAGAATAGAACACGAAACAGAACATCCATCACCAGTAATGATAACAACATCTTTTGAATGGGCAAAATACACTGTTGTTTCATCTAACGGAACATTGATGATGGTAATTTTATGTCTTTTATGATTGGCTAAAGCAAGGAATTGTTTATCAATCTGGCTTATCTGGTATACGATCACTTTCATAGCTTCTGTTCATACATCAAATGTATTGAAGATGAAAAAAGCTAACCGTGTGCAAAATCATTATTAAAGATGATCTGTATTTTAATTTTTCATTTTCTGTAGTCGGGTAATGTCCAAAATTGTAATTCTGCCAGCATTTCTGTCAATAAGCCCCTCTTCTTTAAAGTCTCCGAGTATCCTGCTCACTGTTTCTATAGCCATACCTGCCATAGAAGCAAGGTTCTCTCTGGAAATTTCGAAATTTCCTGTTCCGGAATGAGCCTTGTATAATTTACTAAGGACTTCTGCCATTCTTTTTCTGACCGAAAAGTAAGCAAGCTGTAAAAGCTGTTCTTCATGGCTGATAACATTCTGCGCAAGAATTTTAATAAATTTTTCTGCCACATCAGGATATTTGCAGACCAACTGATCCATTACCTCCCTTGGAATGGAACATAAGGCAGCATCTTCAAGCACTTCGGCGGTCTCTTTATATTCTCTTCCTGTAAACAATGAGGTGATTCCGAAATATTCTTCAGGGTAATATACATGGGTCATCAGCTCTTTCCCTTCTTCAGTCATTTTTGTGGTTTTTACTGATCCGGAAAGGATCAGGTATACAGCACTCGCCGTATCACCTTCATTATAGATAACCTGCTTCTTTTTGAGTGTTTTGATTTTACGTTCATCAAAAGATTTTTTCAGTTCTTCCAGGCCATTTACAGATTGAAACAGATGATTCATCTGGTCATACTTACTGCTGTAAAACTTTTTCTGATGTTCTTTTTTCCTGAGCCTGCTCTCAATGGCATTTAAAAGTTCGATATCATCAAATGGTTTTGTCAGATAATCATCTGCTCCCATTTCTATCCCCTTCCGTACTTCTGCCCTGTCTGCTTTTGCTGTAATAAAAATAAAAGGAATTAATGAGGTTTCTTCTCTCTTACTTAACAGATAGAGCACTCCATATCCATCGAGTTCAGGCATCATAATATCGCACAATATAATATCTGGTATGTGTCTGATGGCCAGTTCCACGCCTTGTTTACCGTTTTTCGCCTGCAAAACCTCATAGTCAGCCAGCTCCAGAATTTCTGAGGTGCTTTCCCGGATGTCATCATGATCCTCAATGATTAGTATTTTTGTTTTTGTCATGAATAATAAACTTTTATTTTCGCTTAAAAGACAATGTAAACTGAGTTCCTTGGCCAGATGCGCTGTTAAAATCTATATGACCGTTCATCAGATTAACATATCGGAGAACAATATTTAATCCCAGACCGGTTCCCGGAATATTACCAATATTATGAGCCCTGAAAAAAGGCTGGAAAAGCGCTGAATGATCTTCTTCAGGAATTCCTATTCCATTGTCTTTTACTGTCATCAGATAATATTCTTTATTTATTTCCGTACAAAACTCAATGAGTGTATTTTCTCCGGAATATTTGATGGCATTACTGATGAGGTTCATAAGACAGTTCCTTAATAAATTCTGATCCAGAAATACTCTGTTTTCTACTCCGGTATGCTGATAAATTATGATTTGATTGTCTTTGGTAATCAGCTGCATTTCTTCCACTAGCTCTTCAGAGAATCGTATAATGTCAAACTCATGATAATCCGGGGTTACAATACCTGCTTCCAGTTTCTCCAAAGAAAGAAAGTCGTTAAGAATTCCGTTAAGACCCGTGATTGCATTTTTTATTTTATGAAGGTGTTTCTGAATCTGGGAATGATCAGCAAGCTGAAGGTATTTTTCTATAAGAACTACGGAAAGCTGCATGGAGCTTAAAGGGGTACGGAATTCATGCGAAGCCATGGATACAAAACGACTTTTCATCCGGTTAAGTTCCTTTTCTTTTTCAAGGGAAATGTTCGCTTCTTCTTTTGCCTTTTCCAAAGCACTTAGCATCTCCTGAAGAGATTTTGTTCTCTTTTCAACCAGGTCTTCCAGCTCAATGGTATACTTTTTAAGAAACTCTTCGGCTTCTTTTTCTTTCGAAAGATCATGAATAAATCCGGTATAGATCACCCTGTCATTAAGCTGAACTTCACTTACCGCAAGCCTGAATGGAAATTGGGAACCATCTTTTCTAAGTCCCTTCACTTCTCTGCCTTTACCAATTATTTTTTTCTCTCCTGTATTCTGATAGCGAAGCAGATAACTGTCATGTCTGCTATGATCAGGTTCCGGCATTAACATAGAAATATTTTTACCGATTAATTCTTCTTCTGTGTATCCGAAAATCTTTAATGCAGAAGGGTTTAAGTTTTCAATCCTGCCCCGGCTGTCAATGGTAATAATACCGTCAATAGCTGTTTCTATGATTGCATGTAAGAGTCTGGAACTTTCCATAAAAAATAAATACTTACCCTTATTAAAGATAAGTATTTTAAATCAACTTTCTACGAAATACTGTAATATGTTAGTAAAACAGCATTTTTAAAAGGGTGTTTTCATCAATATTTTTTAACTCTAAAAATAAATATGACCTCCTTCAGGAATAATCAATAAAGGGATCTGTAAATCCTGAGCCTGTCTTGCTGCGTGGCTGCCTGCAATGAGCCTGCCTATAAAACCTTTCTGCTGATGCCCCATAACGAGCATATCTATATCTTTCTCTTTTAAAATATTCAATCCTGTATCAATATTCTCGCTTTCGATATAATTGTAGCAGATTTTTCCCTCAAGGTCTTTAAAGAAAGCATCTTTCTTCTGTTGATAGGATGTATTTTCAATAAGATCAACAGCAGTGTCAGTGATATGAGTAATAAGCAGTTCAGCATTGAAATACTTCGCAAATTTGATCAGTGCATGTGATATTTTGATATCCATCTTATTCAGATCTGTAGCAAAAGCAATCTTTTTCAGTTGTTTATATTGATATCCTGATGGTATGAGAAGTAATGGGTATTCAGTATGCTCAATCATTTTGATACTGTTGCTTCCCAGAAGAAATCGTGCAAGATTACTTGCTCCCTTCATTCCCATTACGACCAGTAATGTTCTGTTTCCGGCCGCTGTATCATTGATCAGCCGGATGGTATCTCCTGTTTCGCAGGTGTAATAGATGGAAGGATGAAAAGGAAAGGAATCATTCCCCCACAATTGTTTTTCTTTATATTCTATATTTTTAACTTCTTTCTTCATTTCATCCTCGTATTCTTTCTTTAATACGGGATATTCATACAAAGCCCATGCGGTCTGCCCGAGCATAGGTTCTTCTATAGGAATCCTGAAGGCATGGCAGAGCTCTATATTGCTTTTTAATGTATGTGCCAAATGCAGGGCATATTCAGCTGCAGTTCTGGCTGGCTCTGAAAAATCTGTGGGTACTACAATTGTTCTCATTATTTTAGTTATTAAAATTGAATTTATTTTCCAAAACAGGATCAAGATTATAAATATCATTATAAAACACCATCTTTCCGTTTTTTACAAGGCAGGTAAGGTATGTAATCATGATAGGAACCGGCTGTTTTAAAACAAAATCTTTTCTTTCGTATCGATCCATAAAAGATTTCATCAGCGGGATCTCATCTTCAGTTCCATCATGTTTAAGCAACTGTGCTGCCAGATCTCCGGCATTTTCTACACGGATGCATCCATGGCTTAAGGCTCTCTGAGTCTTTTCAAATAACTGTTTCTGAGAGGTATCATGAAGGTATACCCCATAGGAATTTGAAAATCTGAAAACAACTGCTCCAAGCGCATTATCACAGCCGGAAGACTGTCTTATACTATATTGATAAGGTTTTCTGTAGGCTTGTTTCAATTTTGCTGATGTAACAGGTACTATCTTCCCTGACCTGTCATACAACGAATAATGATGTTCCTCAAGATACTGGCTGTTTTTTATTATTTTAGGAAGCATCTCTTTGATGAAGATATTCTGAGGAACCTTCCAGTCAGGAGCAGTTGTAAAATAATCAACCCTACTCTTTAAAACAGGACTTGGCGTAGAGGGCTTTCCAACAATCACCTTATAATGGAGTGTTTTGTCTTTCTGAACAAAATCCAGAGAATAAGCAGGAATATTCACCAACAGATAAGCATCACTGCTTATACCCATCCAGCGCAGGCGCTCCATATTAATAGCTACCTTTTTGATTTCTGCTTCTCGATTTTCAGTACCATTGCTGTAAATTGTATTCAGATAATTCTGAAAATCAGTATACTCCTGGATTTTAGGTTGCACATCAAAGGCAACTTTTGGCAAATCATTTTTCTGTAATGCCTGATACAATATCTCGCCGGCTTTAAAACCTTCTACATCATTACCATCAATAAAAGACGGACTGTAAAAAGGATTGTACTTTCCAAAGTGTAAGTAATTGATATAAGTGATAAGTGCATCTGTCATTAAAATATCAGTTACAGCATTTTCTTTAGAATCTGTATATTTAGTTCGGTCTGCAACAGTATTTAAAATTTCCGGGGTAAGGCTCTGCTCATGGTAATCTTTGGAAGACAATCCCCTTTTACCGGTATCTTTCAGTAAAAGAACTGCATCCTGAAGCAGATTTCGTTTAACTGAGGGATTGATCCAAACATATTCAAACCCATGCTGGCTATAAAACTGCTTTACCGATTTTGGAAAATGCAGTTCCGGAAGATCATCTTTATTATTCAGTACAAGTGCTATTTGACTGGCAGCATTTACATCTTGTCCGCGAAGCATTGCAACACTGAAAACAATTACGATCCAATTCAATAAAGTTTTCATAATCCTGAATTTAGTGATGTAAAGTTCCCATTTCATCACATCATAAATAATGATCCTTATCACATAAAAAAATGATATAATCCTTTAGTAGAGTTTTCTTATATAAGTAAATCTGTTTTGATCAATTTACCGATAAAGATCTGAGTGAGAATATTGGAAGTAATATTCTTGATTTAAAAAACAGCTCAAAGCAGATTAGTCTTTTTGCTGCGAAACTGAATGATAAGAAGAATATACTCTCCCAAATATCATCAAATGACACTTTAGCTATTTTGTTGGAAAAATACAGGCTAACCTGGAAACATCTTCTGAAGACCTAAGAACTTTCACTTCAAAAATCAATAATGAGGAAAATATGGTTTCAATATTAGTTGATAATCCAAGATTAGGTAGATCTGTAGACTCCACCATCAATAATATCGGTAAGGGAGTTGATGACCTCAGAGAATTAGAGGCTGCAGCAAAAAACAACTTTTTATTGAGAGGTTATTTTAATAAAAAGAAAAAAGTCAACAAAAACAATAAAAATTAATTATCTTAGTTTTCAACTATGCGATTAAATAATATTTCTACATTCTCCTTCGTAAAAAGTCCTGTTCCTTCAGCCATTGCAGTGGCAGACCCACATGCAATTCCCATGGACAAAACTTCTTTATAATCCCCACCTTTTACCAGGACGGAAAGCATACCGGCAACCATACTATCTCCTGCACCCACTGTACTTTTCACATTCACAGCAGGTGCATTCATTTGAATTTTTTCGGTTGCTGAGAATAAAACGGCTCCCTTCTCTCCCAATGATACGACCACAATCTGAGCATTGCCATTTGAGATTATAAGCCGGGCAGCCTGATCTATATCTTCATCCTGCAGCCTTTCTTTTCCGACCAAAGAAGCTAATTCTCCCAGATTAGGTTTTAATAGGAAAACGCCTTCTTCCACGGCCATTTTTAATGGTTCTCCAGAAGTATCAATGATTATTTTACTTCCGTTTGCTTTACAAATGCGAACAATTTTTTTCATAAAATCCGTATTTGTATCTGGTGGAAGACTTCCGCTGATCACTACAAAATCCGGAGAAGAACTCATTGCATTGATGCTATTCAAAACACTCTCCTGCTCTTCCATTGTTAACTTCTCCCCGGGAAAGCCAAAGCGATACTGATTATTATTGGATGTATCCAGAACAACGAAATTTTCTCTTGTTTCCCCGGTAACATATAAAGGCTGTGTATTCAGATTTTCCTGTGTAAGCAAATCTTCCAGTAATTTTCCGGTTCGTCCACCGGAAGTAAAAAAAGTATCCGATACTATTCCCAATCTTTTTAACGCTCTGGAAACATTGATTCCGCCACCTCCCGCTTCATATTTAGGAGAATGACAACGTAATTTCTTTTCAGGAATTATGTTTTCAACGCTGCTGCTTTTGTCAACTGATGGGTTTAACGTAATTGTTAAAACAGATTTTTTCATTATTCCTATTGTAAAATTAATTGTTTGATGCTATTCTCAATCTCTCCTACTCTTTTCTGGTCTACTGTATCATTAGCTATAATTATAATTCCTAATTTATCATCAGGATATAAAGTACATAAAGTGTTGAATCCGATTTTGGTATTGCCATCATGGTAGATATATCTTTTGCCATTATCAGTATTCAGCATCCAGCTAATTTGGTTGTATAAAATTAATGAAAAGATGCACCATAACTATCAACAACTTCTATTATTTAATTCTTTAAATTTTATAGTTTTCTAATTGAACCGAAATAAGCCTATTTCATTAAGTTCATTGGGATAAAAAGATCTGGATCTTTTAATTTGCTAAATAAGAGCTGATGAATATTAATTTTTTACGACCTTTAAATGACCAAATTGGGAATGTTATGATAAATAAATTGTTACAGACGATTGAAAAAGCAGTCGATGTAGATCAGGATGAAAAAGAACTCATTGCCAGGCTTTTCCATGAAAAAAAATACGCGAAAGGAGAATATTTTCTGAAGGAAGGTGATGTATGTCGAAATGTTGGATTTATTATAAACGGTGTCATGCGATATTATATTAACGATGATGGAGAAGAGAAAACTTACGGCTTTGCCGAAGGATCTGATTTCGTTTGCAACAATGAAAGTTTTCTGCCCCAGCAGCCATCCAGGCAAATTATCCAGGCGTTGGAAGACTGTACTTTACTAGTTATCGGATATGATGATCTTCAAGAATTTTATACTTCCATCAAAAGCGGTGAGCGTTTCGGGCGGCTTGTTATTGAACAGGTTTTTGTTAAGACTTTACAGGGACTGAATTCTTTCTATACAGATTCACCTGAGCTTCGCTATGAGAAATTTGTAAAAGAATATCCTGAGCTGCTTCAACGCATTCCGCAATATTATATTGCTTCCTATGTCGGAGTTAAACCACAGTCGCTGAGCCGCATCCGAAGCAGAAATATCCGCAGAAAATGATTTGTTAACCCAGGTGCATGAAAGTTGAAAAGGATGCAGATAACTTTGTTGTCAACTTAAAAAACAAATAGTATGACAACAAGAATTTGTAACATCATTTCATTTTTGACCGGGATAGGATTGTTATTTATAGGTCTGAGATTTTTGATTTCACCGGTTAAAGCCGAATTCGATTTTGGTATTTTCACCAATACCCATAAAGATTATTCCTTCCACTATATCAAAGGGACCAGAGATATCTTTTCTGGTATTCTGCTTCTACTTCTGGTATTGGCAAAGCAAAAAAAGGCTCTGGGAATAGTGCTTCTCTCAGCAACTGTGGTGCCCTTGGGAGATTTCATGATCGTAATGGGCAAAAATGGAAGCGATTGGCAGCATGCAATAGCTCATTTGATCGCTATAGCAATCTGTATTATTACGGGCCCGGCACTGTTATGGCAAAAATCTAAAAAGAGCAGTTCCGGCGAACAAATGTCCTTCAATTTAATTCATTCAGCAGCTGATGGCGGGCCTACAGTAACAGAGTGTGATCTGCTCCCCGGTGCAAAAACTCCCTGGCATTACCATACTTTATTTTCGGAAAAGTTTGAAATCCTGAAAGGCGAACTGGAAGTTGGAAAAGCTGGTAAACGTTATCAACTCAAGCCCGGCGATGAGATTGTTATATTGGCCAACGAAACACATCTTTTTCATAACAGATCCGGGAGCGTGTGTCGCATACGGACAACCATAGACCCGGGAAATATTCCATTTGAGCAGGCTTCATTAATTCTATTGGGTCTCGCGAAGGATGGTTTTACCAATAGCAGCGGAATACCAAAAAGGTTTTCAGACTTAGCTTTGTTTATTCATTTGAACAATTCCAGGATGACAGGAATAATGAAAATAGCAGAACCATTTTTAAGACTTGTTGCAAAAATCGCTATACATAAAGGCCGATTGAAGGTTCTTGAAGATACTTATTGTAAAACAGCCGGATTATATTGAATACTCCAAGATTATGCCTGACAGGAAAATAAAAAAAGGAAAAATTACACCCAAAATTTAATATTAATTCTATCAGAGCAAAAACGCGCTGTCCCGGGCTGAATATATGTTTAGACATGACCCAGTCTTTTTAGACAGACCAATATCATTAACCCTAATAATCAATAAGTTGTTTTTCTCAAATATATTCACTATCTTGTAAGTATGAAAAAAAATAAAGGTCAGGATAGTATAACACACGCTGGCAAAATTAACGAACGGACAAAAGCTTTGGAAGTTCTTGAACAGGCTAAAAAAGTACAAGGAAAAATAACATTTCTCCGTCAGGGAGTCGGGAGGAATTTTAAACCGAAAAATGAAGAATAAAACAATATTCCTGAAAGAATGTTTTGAAAACAGCAGCAATTGCTGTAAACAAAAACCCTGCAAAATAATTATTTGCAGGGTTTTTTATAATTTTGAGGGTATGCCGTATTGAATCATCAAAGATCTGAGAACAGTTTCAGCCTTTCATATTCAGTCTTTCCTCCTGCAAATCCAATAGCCGTAAGTGTTTTCTGATGATATTTTCATCCAGTAACAGTTCTTCACGGTTTTTAGCGATAAGCCAGTTTCTTTGGGTGTCGAGAATATCAATATAAATACGTCTGTATTCCTCATAGTTTAGAATAATTTCAGAACTGTTCAGCAGATTTTCATATTTCTGTAACTGATCTTTCAACGCCGGAAAGCTATCTATTTTATCAGCATAATCACTTTTGATTTTATCAATCGCTACTTTAGCCAGACTGTTCTGGATATCGTAATCTATCTCTTTTACACTTCTTACGAAATCCCGGTCTACCGGAGGAAATTTTCTCAGTAAAAACGGAAGGGTAAGCCCTTGTAAAAGCAGCGTTAGCAAAATCACGATAAATGTAATAAACAGAATCATATTTCTTTGCGGGAACGGAGACCCATCATCTAAAGTCAAGGGAATAGAAAGCGCTGCTGCCAGGGAAACTACTCCCCGCATTCCGGTCCATCCTATAATAAGAGGAGTTTTCCAGCCTGGTGACTGAGGATCGGCAACCGTGATAAAATTTCTCATAATTAAAGTCGTCACCAACGCTCCGTAGCCTGCTAAAATCCTGACAATAATCAATACTACGGTGACTGCAATTCCGTAACCAATGGCTGTATAAATATCTGTATCACCTAAGCCAGAAACAATTTCCGGCAGATCCAAACCGATAAGTATAAACACTACCCCGTTTAAGAGAAAGCAAAGACTTTCCCAAACTGTGACCGTACGTATTCGGGATGCACTGCTTAAAAAATCATGACTGCGATAAGAAAGAAATAGTCCGCCTGTTACCACTGCCAAAACTCCGGAAGCATGAGCTTGTTCTGCTGCCAGGTACATAGAAAACGGTGCAATAAAGGTCAGCAGAATATCTATATTTGAATCGGTTGGCAACATTTTATGCAGTTTCAGAAAGATATACGCAATAACAAGTCCGATTCCGACCCCACCGAAACACATCCAGATAAAACTTCCTGCCGCTTCATGCCACACAAACTGCCCGGTGGCAGCGGCAATCATCGCAAACCGGAAAATAATCAAAGAAGAAGCATCATTCAGCAAACTTTCACCCTCCAATATAGAGGCCAGCCTTTTCGGAACTTTTACAAATTTCAGAATGGCTCCCGCACTCACAGCATCCGGCGGCGAAACAATACCTCCCAGCAAAAAGCCAAGAGCCAGAGAAAATCCGGGAATAAAATAATTGGCAAATACAGCTACCGAGAGCGCAGTAAAGAAAACGACTACGAAAGCAAAGCTGAAGATAATCCGGCGCCAACGCCAAAGCTCTTTCCATGAGGTTGACCATGCCGCTTCATACAGTAAAGGAGGCAAAAAAATTACAAATAATAATTCGGGTTCTACTTTTATAGGTGGCACACCTGGAATAAAACTTATTAGAAGTCCTGCTAACACCAACAGAATAGGATATGCAACTTTAATTTTATTGGCCAGCATGATGAGCATGGTAATTAAGAAAACCAGGAAGAGATAAAATTCAAAGTCTTTAAGCATATGTAAATTTTAGATATTTAAATATATTAAATTCTCAAAAACTTTATTCTTTTTATGGGAAATTTACATCATTATAAAATTGTTAATTTTCTGACATTGTATGTTCATCATGTATCTGCGAGGGCTTACATAAAAGAATGCCGGCTATAATACCTAAGATCATTATAATTTAGGTAGCCAATTCTTAAAGTTTGTTGAATAAATTCTTCCATCTTTCTTCATTATATAATATTTTAAAGTCATTACATTTAAGTAGCATATCTTTATTCAGCATTTCTCTTACATATAATAAATTTAAAAAATCAAGTGCGATCTCCTTATATTTCTGCTCATTCGTTTTTAAAGCTATTGTAGAAAATACCCTTGCAGCGTCATAATTTTGTTCATTACTCATGCCTCCCAATACCATAGAAGCCTGATTATAAAAGTCATAGACATCCTGAAATTTTCCCGCCTGATATGCATTTTTAGCCTTCATAATAAGATCATATACGTATTGATGTTCTTCATATTCATTTTGCTGTGATTTCTCAACTGTAATATTATCATAAGTAAAGCCATAAGACAATGCATAACTGCCCAATAAAGGTAGTCCCATGCTGGTTCTTCGACTATCAACCTGCCCTTCTTTTTCTATAGGTTTGAAAGAAGATGCTTCACCGTTTACAGTCCAGTTAACCTAAGTACCATAAAGTTGTTTATAATTAAGATTGATTCTTACGCGATCATATAAAAATGCGTAGTTTTCAAGGTTCAGTTCATTGGTTCCTTTTATTTTTTCCATCTCTTTTAATACTTTCTTTTGAAAAAGAACATCATGATCTGCGTGTTGGATAATTAACCATAAATTATTTTGTCCGTCATTCCCAATTTCTGTTTTTTTGGGCCAGCCATACTTTTGGATGATCTCTTTAGCCTTTTGATAGTTCATCGAATCAGTTATACGAATCTGATTGTCAACTTTTTTTATATTCTCAGAATCCGCATTAGCTTGTGCACGTTTATATCTCAGATTTTGCTCGACATTAGCCAGGTGATTAATTTCTTCCCGTAAGTCCGGGAGTGTAAGCGATGTTATAAATTGACTTTCTTTAGTGAAAGCCTGATCTTGTAGTTGTTTCCACTTTTGAGAATTATGAATTTTGAGAAGTTTAAAATATGGATCTTCAGACAACTTCTGGGCTTCTGTCCATCCTTTTGACAGGGCCAGCTTCAGAAAATAAAAAGCTTTTATATGGTTATCCTTCAACGCATAAACACCGGCTGCCTTATATGCATTTAAAGCATCAGGTTCTTGAATCTGAAAAGCTTTTTCATATAATGGAATAGCTCTGTCCGGGTTCTTCTGTAGATGATATAATGAGGCTTTGGAAATGAGCACCTGATACTCTTTCTCTGGCTGTGCAGAAAGTATGGAGAATGTAAAAATGAAAATAATAATTTTTATACCCATGATATTACTTGAAAATTGGTTTCATTATTTTTTAAAACAAACCATTTTAGATGATCTAAATTACTGAAAATAAGAATAAAACACTCACATGCGCCACTAAAAATAAAAGTGGCATTTTCCATATTAAAAGCCCCTTTTACAATTGTTGTAAAAGGGGCTTTATTTTCAGCTTCTTTCCGAGTGAGGAATTGAAAAGTTCTCTTTTATATTTGTTGGTAAGGTCTACGGCTGGCCTTTTCCCCCTGCTGCTCCATAGATCTGCCCTGTCGCAAAACTGGCATCATCTGCTGCTAGCTGAACAAATATAGAAGCCAGCTCTACGGGTTGTCCCGGCCTTCCGAGAGGTGTATCACCACCAAATTTCACCAGATTTTCCTGAGTCTGCCCTCCGCTTACCTGAAGAGGAGTCCAGACAGGCCCGGGAGCCACGCCATTAACCCTTATACCTTTCGGACCCAGCTGCTTGGCAAGAGATTTCACATAGTTGGTTGTTGCTGCCTTGGTTTGCGCATAATCATAAAGATCTGCGGACGGATCATAGGCTTGAATAGACGATAGCCCAATAATAGAAGAACCCGGTTTCATATGGGGTAAAGCAGCCTTTATTATCCAAAAAGGTGCATAAATATTCGTTTTCATGGTCCAGTCAAAATCTTCAGAACTAAGATCCAGTATAGATTCATTGGCTTTCTGATGTCCTGCATTATTGATCAGAATATCCAGCCCTCCAAGTTGCTGTACTGCCTGACTGACCAATTGTTTACAGAAGTCTTCACTACGAATATCCCCAGGAATGGCAATCCCTTTACGTCCTTCCTTTCTGATGAGCTCCACCACCTGCCTGGCATCATCCTCTTCTGCAGGCAGGTAATTAATGGCTACATCCGCTCCTTCTCTTGCATAAGCAAGGGCCGCAGCCCTGCCAATACCGGAATCACCGCCCGTGATCAATGCTTTTCTTCCTTCCAATCTTCCTGAGCCCACATAGCTCTTTTCTCCGTAATCCGGCACCGGTGTCATTTTACCTGCCAATCCGGGAAAAGGTTGCGACTGTTTATTAAAAGGCGGTTTAGGGTATTTGTTTCGAGGGTCAGTGAGCTCTTTAGCATTCGTTTTTCTTGTGTTGCTACTCTCTGACTGTGCCAAAGCACCTGGGGCAACCGCAGCAACGGCAACGGTTGCGGCTATTTTCCCGATAGCGTCTCTTCTTGTTATTTTACTTTCCATATCAATATAAATTATTTGGTGTTTAAGAATTCTGTAATGATAAAAGATCAGTAAGATCCACGATATTTAAAGCCCATTGTCTTCCGGATACTGACCGGCAACTGTTAGGGACTAAAGCTAAACTGCTATCTCACTTACCAATGATGAATAAAGATGTAATTGATCTGACGTAATAATTATAAGTGAAGTAACGTCTGTAAATGTAATGGATTGAATAACAAAAGTTTTATGAGACAAATCATAAATTTATCTGCGTTTGACAAATATGGTGCAAACAATAGAACAAGTACATCATTAAACGGTAAAAAAAATATACCATAACAAAATTTCTCGCTACCTTAAACCGTTTAACTAAATATCTGAAGATTATATATCTATTAGTATGAAAAATCATAAGTTAACAGCACTTTTAATTATCATAACAATACTATTTTCCTGCAAAAATGAAAAGAAATCGGACATTCATCCGGTTTCTGATAATTCAGGTTTTGATAACAGCAATATTGATTCTACTAAAAATCCCTGTACTGATTTTGATGGCTTTGCCAATGGAAACTGGAAGAAGAAAAACCTGCTTCCTGCTACTGAAAGCAGATGGGGTGCCTTCGAAATTCTTGACCGCGACAACAAAGTGAAACTGAAAAATATTGTAGACAGCATAAGTAAACTGCCTGACCTCAAACCAGGTTCAGAATCTCAGCAGATAGCTGATTTTTACAGATCTTACATGGATACTGCTACTATAGAAAAGTTAGGACTTTCACCACTTCAAAGCTATTTTGAGCGAATTGACCATCTTAAAGATTATACCGATTGGATAAATTTCTCCGGGGAACTTCAAAAGATTGGCGTACCCACTTTCATCAGTTATAAGGTAGAAGCCGATGCTCATAATAATCAGATGAATATTCTTTCGTTAGGGCAAGGCGGACTCACTTTGGGTGATAAAAGCTATTATACCCTAAAAGAATCTAAAAATGCTAACCTAAAAAACACAATGATCCGGCACATCGACAATATGTATAAAATGGCAGGTATTAAAGAGCTCTCCCCCGGTTCTAAAATTTACCAATTGGAGCAAGACGTGGCCGGTTTGCAGCTATCCAGTCTGATGTTGCGAGATCAGATAAAAACCTATAATAAGATGTCTGTCCCGGAACTCATCCGCATTGCACCACAATTTAATTGGAACGTTTTTTTAAAAGCGCAGGGAATTAATACACAGACTGTTATTATTGAAGACCGGGCTTATATGAGCAATTTAACAGCTCTTCTGTATAAAACACCATTAGCTGTATTGAAATTATATACCCGGTGGCAGCTTTTATCTCATTTTGCACCTTATCTGCCACAGAAATACAGCAACCCTCACTTCGCTTTCTTCGGAACGGTAATGGCTGGGAAAAAGGAACAAAAAAGCCGTATAGATACAGCAATTAAAGAGTTAGAGCAAGCACTGGGCATGCCTCTGGGTAAGCTTTTTGTTCAAAGATATTTTCTAGAACAGGATAAACAAAAGATAGGTGAAATGATTGAAAATGTGCGCCAGGTCTATCATCAACGTATAGACAGCTTACGCTGGATGAGTAACAGCACCAAAGCTTCCGCACATAAAAAACTAAGCACAATGACTTTCAAGATCGGATACCCGGACAAATGGCCCGACTATTACGGGATCTCCATACAACCATCTCGTTTGATAGACAATGTTATTTCTGTGGCAGTTTTCCATCATAATGAAAATATCAGGAAAATTGATAAGCCGGTAGATAAAGGCGAATGGCACGCAACACCGCAAACCGTTGATGCCTTTTACGATCAATATACCAACAGTGCTTGTTTTCCTGCGGGGATCCTGCAGCCACCTTTTTATAGCCACAAAGCAGATGATGCTATAAATTATGGTGCTATCATCGCAGCGATAGGACATGAAATAACCCATGCTTTTGATGACAGAGGCTCGAAATTCGATGCGTCGGGAAATTTAAATAACTGGTGGACATCAATAGACAGACATAATTTTGAAAACCTCACCAAGCAGTACATTGATTATTTTAACCAAATGGAGGGTCAGCCAGGTTTACATATTAACGGAGAGCTTACAATAAGTGAAAATATAGCAGATCTTGGAGGACTTACACTGGCTTATCATGCACTTGAAAAAAGTTACGATAAAAAGAAGCAGCCTTCCCCCATTAACGGTTTCACCTGGCAGCAACGTTTCTTTTTAGGATGGGCTCAAATGTGGCATGGCAACATCAGTCCTGAAGCTTTACGTAATGAACTGCTGACCAACCCTCATGTACCTTTCAGATTTAGGATCAACGGTCCACTGGCACAATTGAGGGAATTTAAACAAGCATGGAATTGTGATAAAAAAGGTTCAGCCAGTTTGAATAGCAAAGGGATAGAAATTTGGTAACCTCATTCCGGCTGGATAATTACAAACCGAACGAATTTAAATTCATTTTTAATATCTGTTCGTATACGTTGTATGGCTTCGGTGATCTCTTCAGTATCAAGGTGTTCTTCCAAATCGATGATCAGCATCAATATTACCTCTTCCGGCGACTGGTAAGTGGATAATATATTTTTTACTTTTACGACAGCAGCATCCTTTTCTGCAAGTCTGGTAATTTTGTCTCTTGTCTCTGAAGCGATTCCTTCTCCCATAAGTAAACTTCTGCTCTCCCGTGCTAAAATAAAGGAAACAAAAACCAGTAATAATCCTACAATTACTGACGCCAATCCATCCAGTTCAGGAATTTGCATCGAATGGCTGAACCACATCAGAATCATTACAATAATAAGCCCGGCAACCGCAGCGCCGTCCTCGAAAACAACAAGAAAGCTGGATGGATCTTTACTTTTGACAATTGCATCCCACCATCCCATTCCGTTACGGGTTTGGTTAAATGCTTTTATTGCAATAATAAAAGAAGTTCCCTCAAAAATAAGTGAAAGAAACAGCACAATATAGTTCCAGAAAGGATCTTTCATTATTTCAGGTTCCATTATGTGTGCTATTCCCTGATAGATTGATAATGCCCCACCAAGGCCAAATATTAAAATAGAAACTACAAAAGACCAAAAATAAAGTTCCTTGCCATATCCGAACGGATGCGATTGATCTGGTGCTTTTTTACTCCTTTTTATCCCATAAAGTATAAGCAGTTGGTTAGCGGTATCAACTGTTGAATGAATTCCCTCAGAAATCATGGAAGAACTGTTTGTAAAGCTTCCAGCAACAAACTTTGTCAGCGCAATTAACAGATTTGCAGCAAGAGCACTATAAATGGACTTCTGATTATTGTTCATAAATTACTTTTATAGATATGAAAAGATTTTTTCTAAAGCCTGCTTTCGTAGTATTAGCAATTGATTTTCATATTAATTGCCATTGGACTTGCTGCATTTGTTGTTTTCATTTCACAACAAAATCCGGCATTCTTAAAACTTAAATTTGATCTGTATTTTAGTTTTCCTATTTGATCATGTTACAAAAACCAAGCCGCCGGAAATAAATGAATTGAGGATCTGACCCAACAGAAAGTGTCGGTATTATTTTGTCTACAATTCCTGAAACCTTGCACAAACTCCAGGTTTTGAACATACAGAATGAAATTTTGAGCTTGCAGCAAATCATTTGGATCAATCTTCACAACGTCAAAACGCTCATTAAGAACTCTGAAAACGTCCTGTTGCAAAAAGCATCGGATTAGATAATTCTATTAAATCACAATCAGATTATGTAGTAGAATATTTAATGATTATACAGCCTGAGAATCTCTACCAATTCAGGTATAGACCGTATTTTAAGTTTCTCAAACAACCTGTTTTTGTAAGTGCTTATCGTTGATGAATGAAGATTCAGCAGATTAGAAATTTCTTTAAGCGGAAGACCTTCTGCAAGCTTATTCGCAATTTGCAATTCGCGGTCTGATAGCGCTTCAAGGGGAGAATTTTTTGCTGCACCAGTTAATGATTCTAAAAAAATAGCATCTTTTATATTATCACTGACATATCGCCCTTTATTGAGCATGGACGTTAAAGCAGTCTCAATGACTTCAGTAGAGCTTAGCTTGCTCAAATAGCCGCCAGCGCCCATTTTGAGATAACGCATCCCATATAACTCTTCATCCTGTGAAGAAAATATTAAAATTTTTAATTCAGGTTGGTGAACCTTTATGTAATCTATTGCTTCCTGAACAGTACCATTAGGCATATTAACATCCATAATGGCCAGATCCGGTTTTTCATTCAGAATTAATTTGTACAACGATTTATAGTCCTCTACTTCTGAAATGATGGCATCGGGCATTAATCGTTTGATTGTTTGTATTAAACCCATCCGGACGATACCATGATCATCTGCTACTACAATACGAATGTCTGCTTTTAAACCCATTATTCTAAAAATTTATGTAAAAAAAGGGAAACCGTAGTACCTTTATCTTCATCGGAAATGATTTGGATGTTTCCATGCAGCAAGGATATAAAATTTTTTACAATTTTCAAACTTAATCCCACTCCTTTCTCGCCTGCAGTTCCCAGAAATACAGGGTTACCATACGTGTAGATCATAGGTAAGTACTTTTCATTTATTCCTGTTCCGGAATCAATTACAGAAAGCACAACCTGGTCACCCTCCGTAATTACCTGTAAACAAACCTCCTGCCCCGGAAAAGAATATTTTACCGCATTGTTAAAAATCTTGTCCAGAACATATTCAAGCAACAGTCGGTCACTTGTGAGAAAGGCATTGTGGTCTCCTTTAAAATAAAATTGAATGTTTTTTTCTTTTAATTTAACAGCGTATTTTTCTTCTAAATAATGAAAAAGATCTATTACCATAATGGTAACGGGTTTAATCTTAAATTCCCCGTATTGCGTTTTCAGCCATGCAACGCTGTCCTGGATAGTTTGCAGATTCTTGCGGGCATCTTTTTTTATCTGCGGCAACAGCTTAAAAAAATCTTCCTCACTTATGTTTTTCTGCTCTAGTTCTTCTATAAGCCACAGAAAAGTTCCAAACAGTTCTTTTGAGTCATGAGACAATATCGAAATCAGTCCGTTCTTGAAATTGATCTCATTTTCCAGTCTTTCAATTTTTAATTGTAGTTCGTTGATAAAATCATTCATAAAATCCGTTTCAAAGGTTTTAGAAGCTGTTTGAAATTATTTTTTTTGAAAAAAGGCAGAAAGGGTTATATTGTTTAAATGTGAATAAAAACATATCGTTCAGACCTTTCTTCCGGGAACTGCCAAGTTATAAAAAATATCATATTAGTAAAAAGAAAAATCAAATAGAATTTACCTGAAGCAATAATTCTCCTACTTTTTTCAACTAAAAATGACTTTGTACGGCATAATATTCCGACAGGCTTTCACCCTGAAAAACTGTTACTTGCCTTACGAAAAATGGAAAAAAGGTGAAATTTGAGACAATATCAAGAGAGTATTGATCGTAAAAATCCGAATGATATAGAATAAAAAATAACAAGCTAAAACAGCAATACCTGATAGATAAACTACCCAAAAAACCTCTACAGGTAATGCCAATATAGAGGTTGATAGACCAAAAATCATCCAGTAAGAAACGTTTGTATATAGAAATACGTCAGAAATCTTTTGGAAAGTTCTGTAGTTTCAGCCAATTGCTATGACGGAATCACAGCTATAAAAAGAAAGTAAAAGCTATTTCAGAAGGCATCATTAAATTGCCGTAAAGCTATAATACACATTGACAGAGTAAGTGGTATTCTCCTTCCCTACCAAACTTTGGGCGCCTGCAGGTGGTATGGTGTATCTTATATTCAGTCCACGGTCCAGAACCGGTGCTCCGTTAAAAAGTATTTTTTGGGGAGTTTTGGATAAGGGTACATTTACAGAACCTCCATCCACTCCAATTTGTAAAATGTTCGAATTGATGTCGGTCTGCAGGCCGCCTTTCTTAAAATAATTTTCGTCCGATTTTACATACAGCTCAAAATTTTCATTGTTGGACAGCATAATCTGGTTGGGAATCATTTGCGACTGTCCATCGGTGTATTGGGATGCGGTATTAAAATTGAAGTTGACAGTGCGTCCAGAACTTGGAATGGTAATTTCCGACAGAGGAAGCACCTTCAACTGAACAGCCGTATTCTGCAAACTGTTAATAGAGTTATCTGTACTTCCTGCATTGAAGTTCAATTCAAAAGTATAAGTTCCGGCTTCAAAAAAAAAGTTTTTAAAATCTTCCGCAGATACATAAAGCTGCGGAATGAAGCTGTTTCTGTTTCCTGCTGTAACACTGAAATTAGCAGCAGAAAAATTCTGAAAATCGGCAGATAAAGCTTTGGTTGTGAGTGCAGATCCATTGCTACCCAGTTTAATGCTTGCTATATTTCTGGTTCCTGCAACCCCTTTAGAGGAAGTGAACTGAATGTTTGCGGAAGCAGCTTTGGCTAAAAAATTAAAATCAACCGTATTCGCGATTTCTGTATTCCCCAAATCCCATACCTTCATGTTTGTATTGCGGTAGTCATTCAAAGAAGATATTTCTATGTATTTTGTTAAAGAGCTTGTAATCCATCGTATCGATGAAGGAATCACTAAAATTGTTTTAAAATTACGGGGAGTGAAATCATTATAATTCTGAGTAATGTCCATAGAATAATTCCCGGCCCGGAAAGCATTGGCAGTAAATTGTGCGGCAGGAATTTTAAATGTAAAATTGATATTTCCGCGGTTGAATCCTCCCCCGATACTGATGGATGGCGGTTCAAACCATTTTATAGCGCTTGTACTGAATGATTGAAAACCTGGCAAATACCCGGAAAGTCCGGTAGATGGAAGCTGCCCGCCCATACTTTCCAACTGCCACAGAAGAGTGGATCCGGGTAAAGTAGATGAGGAAGAAGAGTGAGTAAAAGTTGATCCGGAAACAGAGGTAAATGTAGGAGCTGTGGGCAGTAATCCCAAAAAGGCATAATCCCAGTTTGTTCTGTTGGCATTAGTCATTACCCTTGTAGGTACTGAGGTAAATTCGCTCCTGTTAAAAATATTATTTTCAGGAACAGACAGGTACACATCCTGAGCTTTCATGAATGCAGACCCGCAGAACACGGTAAAAATTCCTATTAGAAAAACCCTCATCTTTTTCATACTTTTAAATTTAAAACTTTTTCACCTTAATGGTGGTGTCTTTCTTCTTATATTCAAAAACCACGGTTTTTGAGTAACCTTCTTTTGTTACCTGAATAGTTTGGCTCGGCTGTGTATAGCTGTATTTGTCATTTTCAATATAGAGGTTATACTTTCCGGCTTTCAGGAAAAATTCAAACTCATTTTTCTGGTTAACCACGGCAGTATAGATTGTGCCATCTTCACTTTTTGCATACACCACTATTCCTGTCACATCCGTTTCCAAAACATCATAGGCTTGTTTGATCTCTGTTAATTTTCCGCTTACCCTGATGTTTTTTACCAAGCCCACTTTGCGGTTAATATTGTTATGGACCATAATGACAGGATCCATCATCAACCGGGCACCCGCACTTTCATTCACCTTCAGAGTGTAAGTACCTTCAGGCACATTCTGAAAAACCACTTTTCCATTCTTATCAGTCATCGCTACATAATTGTCCAGTTTTATAATTTCATTAGCAAGTACCGGTTCACCGGACTCCAGAAGTCCATCAGAATTTTTATCTTCAAAGAACTGGAATGCCACTTTATGATTTCCGAAAGCAGTAGCCGGGGTAAAATATTTTTTAATCCCCACTCTGAACTGGTAATAACTGCCACTTGTTGAATATTCAGCTGTAGATTTATAGCCAGAAAGATTAAAATACCCTGTGGTGGACCAGGAAGGTGAAATCTTATACTCCAGATTACCGGTGATATTGCTGTTTAAATTTTTATAAAGCTCCGAATAGAAGGTTCCTGCTGAAAAAGATCCAGTAAGATTATGATTAAACATCTGGAAATTATAAGAAGCGTATACATTGTAATTGGCGAAATTACGGCTTACATCATAATAAGAATTCAAATCAAAGACACTGGTTGCATTCCATTGGGCTGTTCCGTTGAGAGAGAATGACTTATATCTGTAAGATAAAGTAGTTTTCAGACTGTTGAACCAGTCCGGGTTATTATTCTCTTTAGAATAAGAATATTCCGCCGTCAGGTTCAATCCATGGGCTCCTAAAGTAGTACTGATATTGGCTTCCAACCGGTAAGAGAAAAGTTCCTGTGAGGTATAAAAATTAGCTGTTTTTTGTTTCTCAACTTTTGGAGACAGTAGAAAATTCCATTTCTTTAAAGAAAACTGATACCCTAATCCCAAAGATTCTGTACTGTTGAAATAATAGCGTAAATCTGCAGTATTCCCAGATTGGACAGGAGCGCCCTGGTAGCTCAGGAACTCAGGATTTACCTGCGAATTCTGGTATTGTATAAAAGCACGCTGAGAGGCAGAAAACTGACGGCCAATACGCTGATTTGAGAAAAACGATCCCCGTTTGATCCCTGCATAACTTTTGGTGGCAAAGGAATTAACAGACTGTAGATCCCATTTTCCTATTTTCCCTTCGTAATTGGCTCCCATTGAAGCTCCGGCGTTTTCATCATGATTCAAAAGTCCTTTTTCGTGACTTACGCCTAACTCTGTGCGGATTGCGTTTTTATCGTTAATTAACAATGATGTAACTGCGTCCGCTATCTGTGTATCTACATTAAACCGCGGATCATGCTCAAATATATAGGATACTTTCCCATTGAAAGATTTTGCATTGCCAAAAGAATATTTTGCACCCGCCATGGTAGATCCTTCTGTTTGCTGGAAATATGTACCATACAGATTATAATTATTTTCAAGCGCAAGAATTTCAACCTGATTATTATTTCCGAATTTAGTAGAAATTTTCCCACCTCTTCCGAAAACCGGATAATCGTAATCGCTGCTATTAACATTACCCACCCGTAATACTGTATTTTTTCTCTCCAACTCCAGCCAGGTATCATATAAGTTATAACGGCCGTCCTCATGATAGTAATCTGCACCAATATTGAAGCGTGATTTAAGGTTATCAGTTATCCGGAACGCTGTATTTCCTCTCAATTGAAGATAATTGAAACCTGAGCTGTTTTCATTATAGCTCATTTCAGCAAAATTACTTCCGCTCACCGCTTCGTTTCCACGGGCAATTTGTCTGTTATGTGATAAAACGACCAAGTAAAGCGTGTTGCTACCCACGATTTTATTATCCAGCAGGTCTGTTACGATCGCGTTAATATTAAATTCCGGATAAAGTGTATTCTGTTTTCTGACCGCAATTTTGATTTCCAACGTTTGTTTTTCTAAACCTTCCAGAGATACAGTCTGTTGTTTTGGCATTACTTCCAAACCATCCGGAATGGATTGCAAATCAATCTTAACGGTTCGTTTACTGTAACCCTGGTTTTCTACAGTAAGCAGAATGGAGGACTGTGGTAAAGCGGGGTTAATGAAATTTTCGTATGTCGCTGTATAAATTGCGATGTTTTTGTTGTCTCCTTTAGCAACGAAGAACGAGGCGTTTTCACTTCTGGTGACGGTTGGGGTAACGTAAGAAACCTGGAATTGGATCTTATTGGATTTCAGTTTCATAAAATCCACATTGGCAATCAGTTTTACCGGAAGAGTTTTAGACTGACCTGCGCCTAAGGTTAATTCATTTTTGGGATAGAAAAGCAATCCCGGATAGTTTTCCTGAGGTATGATATTCTGAATGGTAATCTCTTCAGAACTTTTATTCTCAACGACCAGGAAATTAGTAAATGTTGAACCTTTTTCAACAGCTACGCTGTCATTTTCAAAATGGATGCTGATATTCTTATTTTCCTGCGCAAAGGCCAACGAAAAGTGCAGAAGAACAAATACAAAAAATAAGATTGTTCTTCTTAGCACTGATATCGATATTCCATTCTGTGGTTTCAAGGCTTAATTTTAAAATTTAAAGTTTTTTTCTCCTACACGTAAATCATTGGATTCTGCCATTTTAATAATAGCCACACCCAGGAAGTTTCCTGAAATATTCTCTGGTAAAGAAAATTGAACAACCTGATTGGTATCCGGAAACATAGAGATTGAAATTGCGGGTAATTTTATTTCCTTCCCATTGTCTGTGTTGGTAAGTTCAACCTCAACAGTGGCATCATTGATTGTGTTTCCATCATTATGGATGCTTACTGCGACTTTTCTGTTCGCTGCATTCTGATTACTTACCTCTGCAATATTGGTAATATCCAGACTTTTCACATGGTTCCCCGGTGGAGTGTAAAAGATATGAAGTCCCACTTCAAATAAGGTGATAATACCAATTCCATTCTGAACACGTGCCTTATCTGCCTGCTGAGGAAGCTGGGTAAAAAACAGCATGCTGTTTGTAACGGCAGATGGTGATGCATTTGCAGGAATCTGCATGGTTACTGCAATCTCCTTTGTACTTTTTGCAGGAACAGTTACAGTATTTTCTAAGGTGGATACCCAGGAAGCATTGGAAGTTTTTGAACTGCCTGCCTCAAGATAAACCTTATTTCCGTCTTCTTCTCTATACCAGTCTTTATAGTTGAGATTAAAAACATAATCCTTATCTGAGCTGTTTTGAAGCGTGACTGTCTTTGTTACTTTTTCTCCCGGATTACCTGTAAAAAACAAGCGTGTAGGCGACATAGAGATGCTTTGTGCCAGAAGTGAAGAAGATCCTGTGAGAATAAAGAAAATGAAAAGGTGAATAAACTTGTGCATGGTGTAAATAGTTTAATAATAAAGATTCCCAAAACTACTGAAAACATTGTAAAAGGAACCTTTACAAACTAAAAATTTTATTATAAAGCCGTCGCGGTATAAGTTACTGTCTGCGTATACGTTCCGGCCGGTTTTCCTAAAATATCAGAAGATGATGATTTCGCTGCTGGAATAGTATAGTCTAAATTCAATGTTAATGCACTTCCAAGTGGAGCATTAGATACTAAAGTCTGATCTGTTGCAGATAGCACTACAGCGGTCTTTGTTCCTCCCATACTTCCGGCAGCAGTAGAAGGTTTGATTGTTAAAACATTCACAGGAATCAGGTTGGTTCCATTCATAAAATTAGCACCTCCTGCTTTTACCTTTACATTAAAGTTCTTTGTAGAAGTAACTTTTAAAGAGTTGGCTTTAGTAACCGTTTGATCAGAATTATAGTCTGCTGCAGTAACGTAGTTAAAGTCAACTGTATTACCTATTGCAGTACTTCCTGCATCAATAGAAATTACATCGTTCAGGGTAATGTTTACCGTTGTAGTTGCAGTGGTATTTTGAGCTTGAACATTATTAGTTCCAAATATGATTGCTCCAAAAGTTAAGGCTGAGATTAAGATTTGCTTTGTCATGGCTGTAATATTTAATTGTTATTTTTATTTAATTATTCTCTTTTGTATACTGCAAATTTATAGTGGCGATCAAAGTTTCTTTGTAGTGAAAAAAGGAAGTTCATGTAGTAAAATCACTACAGGATTGCTCATCGGCTTACATAGAAAAACCCTCAATACCTGGAAGTCTTGAGGGCAGATATATTGATGTGTTTTTTTATTATAAAGCAGTGGCAGTATAAGTTACTGTTTGTGTATACGTTCCGGCCGGCTTTCCTAAAATATCAGATGATGATGATCTCGCTGCTGGAATGGTGTAGTCTAAATTCAGTGTTAATGCACTTCCAAGCGGAGCATTGGATACCAAAGTTTGATCTGTTGCAGATAACACTACAGCCGTCTTTGTTCCTCCCATACTTCCAGGAGCTTCTGCAGCTTTGATTGTCAAAACATCTACAGGGATTGAGTTTGAACCATTGATGAAATTCGGTCCCCCTGCTTTTACTTTCACATTAAAGTTCTTTGTGGAAGTAACTTTTAAAGAGTTGGCTTTAGTAACCGTTTGATCAGAATTATAGTCTGCGGCTGTAACATAGTTAAAGGCAACTGTACCACCAATTGCAGCACTTCCTGCGTCGATAGATATTACATCATTCAGGGTAATATTTACGTTTGTGGTTGCGGTGGTATTTTGGGCTTTAACATTATTGGTTCCTACTATGATTGCTCCAATAGTTAAGGCTGAGATTGCGATTTGTTTTATCATGATAGTACTATTTAATTGTTATTCTATTTAATGTTCTCTTTTGAACATTACAAATCTACAGCTACTACAAAGCCGTCGCGGTATAAGTTACTGTCTGCGTATAAGTTCCGGCTGGCTTACCCAAAATATCAGATGATGATGATTTCGCTGCTGGAATAGTATAGTCTAAATTCAGTGTTAATGCACTTCCAAGTGGAGCATTAGCTACCAAAGTCTGATCTGTTGCAGATAATACTACAGCGGTTTTTGTTCCACCCATGCTTCCGGCAGCAGTAGAAGGTTTGATTGTTAAAACATTCACAGGAATCAGGTTCGTTCCATTCATGAAATTAGCACCCCCTGCTTTTACCTTTACATTAAAGTTCTTTGTAGAAGTAACTTTTAAAGAGTTGGCTTTAGTAACTGTTTGATCAGAATTATAGTCTGCTGCAGTAACATAGTTAAAGTCAACTGTATTACCTATTGCAGTACTTCCTGCATCAATAGAGATTACATCATTCAGAGTGATGTTTACCGTTGTGGTTGCAGTGGTGTTTTGAGCTTGAACATTATTAGTTCCTAATATGATTGCTCCAAAAGTTAAGACTGAGATTAAGATTTGCTTTGTCATGGCTGTAATATTTAATTGTTATTTTTATTTTATTTAATTGTTCCTTTTGAACACTACAAATCTACAGCGGTGATAAAAGTTTCTTTGTAGTGGAAAAAGGAAGTTCATGTAGTAAAATCACTACACGGTCGGTTCATCTGATTTAAAAAGAAAAGCCCTCAGTACTTTGGAACTACTGAGGGCTTATATAAATTCCTGTACAACATAGATTCTACCTCACAGCTGACAGATACTTATTCCCGGATTTTGAATTTCTCTATAACGATATCAATACATACAAAATCAAAGGCCTCCCGTAGGAAGCCTTCGAAACACCAAATCACAAAATATTAATATGAAAAATTTATTTATAAAGCTGTTGCGGTATAAGTTACTGTCTGCGTATACGTTCCGGCTGGCTTACCTAAAATATCAGAAGATGATGATTTCGCTGCTGGAATAGTATAGT
Source organism: Chryseobacterium gleum (assembly GCF_900636535.1). NCBI lineage: Bacteria > Pseudomonadati > Bacteroidota > Flavobacteriia > Flavobacteriales > Weeksellaceae > Chryseobacterium > Chryseobacterium gleum. The sequence continues at coordinate 521,752 of NZ_LR134289.1, read as the reverse complement.
CTAAATTCAGTGTTAATGCACTTCCAAGCGGAGCATTGGATACTAAAGTCTGATCTGTTGCAGATAATACTACAGCAGTTTTTGTTCCTCCCATACTTCCGGCAACGGTAGAAGGTTTGATTGTTAAAACATTCACAGGAATCAGGTTGGTTCCATTCATAAAATTAGCACCTCCTGCTTTTACTTTCACATTAAAGTTCTTTGTGGAAGTAACTTTTAAAGAGTTGGCTTTAGTAACCGTTTGGTCAGAATTATAGTCTGCTGCAGTAACGTAGTTAAAGTCAACTGTATTACCTATTGCTGTACTTCCTGCATCAATAGAGATTACATCATTCAGGGTGATGTTTACCGTTGTGGTTGCAGTGGTATTTTGAGCTTGAACATTATTAGTTCCAAATATGATTGCTCCAAAAGTTAAGGCTGAAATTAAGATTTGCTTTGTCATGGCTGTAATATTTAATTGTTATTTTTATTTTATTTAATTGTTCTCTTTGAACACTACAAATCTACAGCGGTGATAAAAGTTTCTTTGTAGTGGAAAAAGGAAGTTCATGTAGTAAAATCACTACACGGCCGGTTCATCTGATTTAAAAAGAAAAGTCCTCAGTACTTTGGAAGTACTGAGGGCTTATATAAATTCCTGATTCTACCTCACAGCTGACAAATATCTATTCCCGAATTTTGAATTTCTCTATAACGATATCAATACATAAAAATCAAAGGCCTCCCGTAGGAAGCCTTCGAAACACCAAATCACAAAATATTAATATGAAAAATTTATTTATAAAGCTGTTGCAGTATAAGTTACTGTCTGCGTATACGTTCCGGCTGGCTTACCTAAAATATCAGATGATGATGATTTTGCCGCTGGAATTGTATAATCTAAATTCAGTGTTAAGGCACTTCCAAGCGGAGCATTGGATACCAAAGTCTGATCTGTTGCAGATAACACTACAGCGGTCTTTGTTCCTCCCATACTTCCAGCAGCAGTAGAAGGTTTGATTGTTAAAACATTCACAGGAATCAGGTTCGTTCCATTCATAAAATTAGCACCTCCTGCTTTTACCTTTACATTAAAGTTCTTTGTAGAAGTAACTTTTAAAGAATTGGCTTTAGTAACTGTTTGGTCAGAATTATAGTCTGCTGCAGTAACATAGTTAAAATCAACTGTATTACCTATTGCAGTACTTCCTGCGTCAATAGAGATTACATCGTTCAGGGTAATGTTTACCGTTGTGGTTGCAGTGGTATTTTGAGCTTGAACATTATTAGTTCCAAATATAATTGCTCCAAAAGTTAAGGCTGAGATTAAGATTTGCTTTGTCATGGCTGTAATATTTAATTGTTATTTTTATTTTATTTAATTGTTCCTTTTGAACACTACAAATCTACAGCGGTGATAAAAGTTTCTTTGTAGTGGAAAAAGGAAGTTCATGTAGTAAAATCACTACACGGTTGGTTCATCTGATTTAAAAAGAAAAGCCCTCAGTACTGTGGAAGTACTGAGGGCTTATATACAATTGCTTTTCGTTTTATTATAAAGCAGTCGCGGTATACGTTATTTTTTGAGTGTAAGTTCCCTGCGGTTTTCCAAGAAGTACCTTGGATGCTTTTTCCGCCGAAATAGAATAGGCAATATTTAAAGACTGTTTGGAGCCTAAACTTGCATTACTCACCAGCACCTGGTCCATTGTAGATAAAGTGACCTCATTCAGAGTTCCCATAAGACTTCCTCCTGGTACTGCTTTTACCTGCAATACATCTACAGGGATTACATTTGCGCCACTTACAAAGTGTGCACCTTCAGATTTTACTTTAACATCAAAATTTTTAGAGGAAATAATGACTAAACTATTGGGAACGGTTATATTTTTAGAAGAATTATAATCTTTTGTGCTCCCATAGTTAAAATCTACAGCACCTTCTGAAGCAACAGAGCCAATATCCATTGCAATAACATCCGATAAAATAATATTGACCGTTGTACTCAACTGCTCCGAATTTTGTGCCTTAACCCATTTGGTTCCCAGGGCGATTGCTCCCAGAGACAGTGCAGCGATAAAGATTTGGTTTTTCATGATTAATAAATTTTAAAAAGGTGTAATAAAATATTGTCACTCAGGAACTCATTATAAAGCTAATAACATTATCTGACATTAGCAAGATTTTTTTCATCATTGTGTGTATTATCATCATAAAATTTACAGTTAATTAACCAGATTGCCATTATCAGGGTGTTTAAGGGAATTGTTAACGCCCGGAAACTTTACTTAAAAAATCTATTTTGACAATGGACCTGGTATTGTAGTAAATACAAAATAGAGATATTGTGTACTCATTTGCTGATTTTGAAGAATTATGAGATTTTTTTATCTTTGAAAAGAATATAATTACAAGGATCAAATATTATTTCCTGCCAGATAAGTAACAAAAGACTGTGACGAAAACATGGTTGTTCTTCAAGGTGGAAATATGGATAATATACATTAACTTAATATGTCCTGCAATTTTTAGAATATTGCAGGATTTTTTTGTCTTTCAATTGCAGATTGTTCAAATAAATTTGTAAGAATTTTGATTAATTGTGATAATATTTTTAACTAAAATTACAATACATGCAGCTTTATACAGAAAGATTACTTCTGAGAGATATTACTATTGATGATAAACATGACATTTTCGATTACCGTTCGGATGCAGAAGCCAATAAATTTCAAAGCTGGATTCCTGAAACCCCGGAAGATGTGGAAAGTTTTATCCAAAGAAACAGTACAGAGTTCAATCAGCCCGAAAGCTGGTACCAACTGTTAATTACTGATAAAGAAACAAAAACAGTTATTGGAGATATCGGAGTTCATTTCTTCGGACATGAAAATGTACAGACGGAATTAGGAATTACTTTAAGTACAGCTTTCCAAGGCAAAGGCTACGCATCCGAAGCTTTAAAAGGTATTATCGGTTTCCTTTTTAATGATTTGCATAAGCACAGAATTACTGCTTCTGTTGATCCTGATAATACAGCTTCTATTCAGTTACTGGAAAGAATCGGGCTGAGAAAAGAGGGGCATTTTGTGAAAAGTCTCTTTTGGAAAAACAATTGGGTAGATGATGTTATTTATGCTGTTCTACGTGAAGAGTGGCCCGCAAAATAGATAGTATACTTCAATTTCAAGAGCGACTTTTTTAGTAACCGGCATTAAAAAGCAAAAATAAAACCTCCTGAATGATCAGGAGGTGAAAAAGTGTAAAATGAATTATAAGTTATGTGAAGTGGTGTCTGATAAAGCTTTTCTCAACACATCAACGAGCATGCCAAATTACTCACTTAATATTGAATAATATATTTTTGTGGTACTTTTTTACGAAAAATCCTGCAGATAAAAATCAGTGAGTGAAAAACAGGCAATTACTAGATTACTGTATATCTTTCGTAAAACGGAGTGATTTTTGTCTTTACAATCATTAAAGTAACCATATCATTACATATCATATAGGATACAACCATTGTTCTGCACCACTTCTTAGTGATAACAGTAATCCAGCCATCCTTTTCTTTCCATTGATACATTTCTTTTTTAAAATGCATAATAACATAATCCCTATTCTTACCGTTTAACGAAAATAAGTCTTGCATAATCTCTGATAATTTATTTTAACAAGCTTTTATGACAGCGCATTCCATGGATTAGTTTTATTATTCCAAATATAGTGAAATAGTTGAAATTATACTATACAGTTGTTTGATTTTAATAATTTTAACAGTAATTTTAGAATATTCCTTTAAATCGTAAAGATGAAATTCCGGATCCGTATCTTCTAATGAAAAACCACCTCTTTTTCCTATTACTTTGGAAGATGCTCAATTTATTGAGGAGATACCCTGCTGAAACAGATTTCAAATCAGAGTTTTATTCATCATGCTTCCCTGAATTTTAAAGGAATAGTACCACAAAAATATCTAAAAGCAAATTCAATGGTATTAAATCTATATTAACTTTATCCCAAAAATGAGGTTAACTTTAATAGTGAGTATCAGCTTTAGCCCTCATAACTTTCTGCCATTCTATATAACCGGAGATGGCCACTATGAATAAAAATGAGGTTAAAACAGCATATAGATATAATTCTTTATGCAGTAACAGAGGTATAGAAATTATATTGCTGATATTGAGGATTACCCAGTTCTCAATTTTTCTTCTTGCCATAAGCCACATGCCAGCCCATGCAAAAGCGCTTACCAGAGAATCCCAGACAGGAACATCCGAGTCGGTAAAATGAGTGAGAAAAGACCAGAACAAAATGAATGTTCCCAGAACAATTCCTCCCGCAATCCATTTTTCTGTCGTGGAAGTAACTGAGATTTCCATTTCAGATTTCTGCTTTCCGAATTTCCAGTAAAGCCATCCATAGATGCTCATGATCAGATAATAAAGGTTTAATGTAAATTCAGCATAAAGCCTGGAAGTCAGCATCACATATAGCGTAAGCAGAATGCCTGCAATTCCGAAAAGATAATTGTTAGAATTGTTTTTACGGGCCAGTAAGACCTGAATTACCGAAAATAAAACCCCGAACCATTCAGGCCAGGTAATTTGATTTAAAATGTCCTGCATCATGTTAATTTTGAAAATCAAATGATGAGATGATCAGTAAGCAATCCCTACGCCGGCATTATCCGGATCAGGTGTGGAATATATCCTGGGTATCATCTCAGCCACCGTTAATTTGTAGCACCCCATTGTTGAAGCAAAGTTGCTGTTTTTTTTCGGAAAAAGAAAATACATCATCCTTTATTTTAGAATTATATGACTAGGATTATAAAGAATCCGTCAGGCAAATTATAATTTTATGCTTAGTCTAAAAAAAATATATTATGAACAATCAGGAAGAAATCGCAGTATTAAATGACCTACTTCATATTACCAACGACAGAAGGGAAGGCTTTGAAAAAGTTGAAGGAAAAGTATGGGAAATGTATCCCGATGTAAAAGATGAGTATGACCATATGATTTCACAATCGAAAATTATGAAAAATGAACTGATTAACCTCATCACAGAAAAACAAGGTGTTCCTGATGACTCCACTTCCGTGGCCGGAGCCCTTCACAGAACATGGATTGATATTAAAAATTCATTTACCATGGGGAATCTGGTAGAGTCTACCCTGGAAAATGTAGTGTTTGGAGAAAAAGCAGCTATAGAAACCTATCAGAACGCTCTGACCAGCGGTAAACTTAGTGAAAAGAGTAATAAAATAGTATCCGAACAGCTTCGCAGCCTAAAAAATTCCTACAACCAGTTCAGGAAAATTGAAGAATATAAAAAGAAAGAGTAAATCCATAAAAAAACCCCTCTTAAAAAAGAGGAGCTTATTAATCAAGAACAAAATAATATTTAATCCTTTCAAAAATATCAAATATATGGTGCTCTTTTTATGATGCAGGTCATAAGATCTGCAAATCATTATTTCACTGCATTTTTTGCTTTTTCAGATTCGTGCAAGTGATGTTCTAATGTAGGAAGGGTCTTACTGGCAAACGTTTTAAGAGAAGATTCTTTTCCTTCTGAGGATTCTTTTCGGAATGCTTCAATATCTTCTTTGTGATCACTCACCATAAGATCTGTATACTTTTTGTCAAAGTCTTTTCCTTTTTTGGCTTTCAGATCATCATACATCTTCTGCTTTTCGGCATCCAAGGCTGCAGGCAAGGTATAGCCAGCTCCTGAAGCCCATTTCTTAAGTTCATCATTTGCTTTGCTATGATCTGTAACCATCATTACACCCAGGGACTTCACAGCTGAATTCTCTGCATTGGTTGCGGCCAGTTTTCCCATCATCACTTCCATCAGGCCTCCTATGGCTGCAGCATCTGCAAATTTTTTGTCCTGATCATTCAGAGTACCGATGTCACTCTTTGTTTCAGGCATTTTAGTGGAGTCAGTTACGGTCGTACCCGATTCTGCAGGGGCAGACATTGATGTACTTTCATGCGATTGGGTACTTGATGTCGATTCGTTTTTTTTGCAGGCCATCAAAGCAGCAGCTGCAAAAATTGTTACTACAAAATTTTTCATAATAATAAATTTTAAATGGTGTTATCAATAAAGTCTGTAATGACTTATTTATACAAGCAACAATTTATCTGCCAAAAAAAGAACAAACCTTACCATAAAACTTTATGAATGAATATTTTAAGACTGATTAACCAATCGAAATGTCAGATTAATACGCTCTTTCATAGCAGTTACAGATTTGGCAATACGGTGCTCCCAATGCTCCTGCAAATCTCCTTTCATAATCAATAATGATCCATGTGGAAGCGGGAGACTGTATTTACTCTGATGATGATCTTTTTTCCTGAAATCAAAATTTCTGGTCTGTCCTAAACTTACTGATGCAATCACGGGACGTTTGCCATATCTGCTTTCTTTGTCCCTGTGCCAGGCAACAGAATCATTATGATCTCTATACAGATTGAGCAATACAGAATTGAACCGATACCCGAATGTCTCCTCTATTTTTTGTTTCAAAGAAAACAGCTCAGGTGTCCAGTAACAGGTTTCCAGTTCGCCGTTACCCGAAGGATAGGCTGTTTCATCATCTCCATACCATGCGGTTAACCGCGGCGTTAAGACAGTCTTATCGTACATTTTCTGGGTTCTTTGTTTCCAGGAAACCGTTTCAAGCAGATGAGCCCTAAGCTGGTCAGCTTCTTCCCTGCTCAGGAAATGCTCTCTGTACTCCAGAAGATCTTTCGGAAATTCGTACAGATCTTCTGTATTAAATAAACTAAGCTGCTCCATTGTTGTTATTATTTTCAGTCAAAACATATAATCCTTTCCACATATTGATACAAAATATATCTGCAAATATATTAAATATGATACATAAATGAACAACAGCTCTATTTAATTATTACTTCGCAGAATAGCCGCTATTTAAGAAGCAAGCACAGGAGACCAATAAAAAGAAAAAGGAGACCTGGTTTTTGTTCAGGTCTCCTTTTTTATAAAGATTGTATGTTTACATTGCTTTGCTGTTGAGATTGGTATCAGCAACTTTTGTAAGCAGTTCATCACATTTTTTTTCTTCTTCCAATGTGCTTAAAAAGTTTTTAAGACATTCTTCTTCCTTCAATACTTTTGCGAATGCTGCCAGTGTACCATACGTAGCAATTTCATAATGTTCAACTTTTTGTGCAGCTGCAATAATTCCTGCGTCTCTTACTGCTCCCGGTTCTGTCTCTTCCATGATGCTTTTCCCTTCATCCAGCAATCCCTGCATGGCATCACACTTCTTGGCCTGGGCTTTTTTACCCAATGCTTTAAAACATTCCTCCAGTCTTTCCACATGACCTTCTGTTTCGGTGATATGCTTGTCAATGCCTTTTTTAAGTTTTTCATCGGTAGCATTCTTCATCATTACCGGCAGCGCTTTCAACAGTGCTTTTTCAGCCCAGTAAATGTCTTTCAGTGCATCTTCAAAAAGATCTTCCAGACTCTTGGCTGCATTTTTTTTAGCCGGCGTTTTGGCTGTTGTTTTTGCGGTTGTTGTTTTTCCTGTTGTTGCTTTTTTGGTTGCCGTTTTAGTTTCCATAATATAATATTTTAGTGTTTGATTGGTGATAAATCTGCAACTATAAGACCATTTTTGCCTGAAATAAGAAGATGTGGTATCTAAAACTTCCGGAGATACTATTGTAATATATAATAAGAACAGCTGTATGCAGTGAATAAGAAACCTGCAAATCCGTAACCCATTACGGTGTTTGTTTTTTCACCCATACACTTACCGAGCCGGAATTTACCCGGAATACAGCTTTTCCGTTCTGATCAGCAGCAATTTCTTCATGGCGGTTCTTTAAGAAATCAATATAGACTGAATCTGCATGTTCTTTTCCCAATTCTATTTCTTTATAGCCTTCTTCACTGTTGGACATGATCACAACACAGCCCGGATGCTTTTCATCTCCTGTCCGAACAAAAGCTATGCAGTTGGGATGATCAAAATAATCAATCTGATTACCATATGCAAAAAGCTTTCTTGCTTCAAGGAGTCCGGGAAGTTCTTCTACCTTCGGCATAATAATATGTACTTCCTGATCTTCTTTTATATCAATATATTCTGCGCCAAAAAGGTCAGGATAAAATACACAGGGATAAGCCTCATCAGTAAGGAGAATAATAGCATAAGCCAAGGGCTTAAACCAGTCTTTCACCGCAGACTCAAGAGCCTGAAGCTGCTGCGTATCATGATTTTCCACAAAGGAAACCGAGAAAACAGGTTTCTTTTCCAGAAAACTTCCTTTTAATATTCCACTCAGATCATAATTTCTACCTTCGTCTGAGGCTCTGAAGAAATTGTAATGCAGCGGCGCATCAAAACAGGAAATGAGGCCAGTCATCTGATCAGAAAAATATTCAATTTTCTCGGCTTCGTCTTTCCAGAATTCTCCCAGAATATAGCATTCAGGGTTAATTTCTGTCTTTATATATTGGGTCCAGTCTTTCAGGAAGTCTGAAGAAATGTGTTTTAAAGCATCCAGGCGTATCCCGTCAACCTTTGTTGTTTCCATATACCATCTGATCCAGTTTTTCATTTCCTGCACAACATAAGGATTACGGTATTCTATATCAGCGCCCATCAGATAATCATAATTACCAAACTGGTGGCTTACCGCATCCGTCCACTCTTCACCATATTCATTATGGATTTTAAAAACACCCTTCATCTCCTCTCCTTCTCTGATCACATAATCAATACCACTGAAGCAATGATAATCCCATATAAAGTCCGAATACACTCCTTTTCTTCCCGGAAAAGTAAATTTCGTATAGGCCGAAACCTCCATATTTTCTGAGATTCTTTCATTACGGTTTTCTTCATTCAGCTGATGCACCACCATCTTTTCTTCTTCATCTCCTCCCATCCTATGGTTTAAAACAATATCTGCGTACACAGACATTCCCACCTCATGCGCTTTCTCTATAGCCATTAAATATTCAGCTTTCGTCCCGTAACGAGTGGGTATACTTCCTTTCTGATTAAATTCTCCCAGATCGTAAAGATCATAGACATCATAGCCACGTCCTTCCATATTGAGACTGCATTTATTGGCAGGAGGAAACCAGACGGCAGTAAACCCCAGATCTTTTAAATATTCTGCTTTTTCAGCAAACTCATTCCAAAGGTTTCCCGGATGGTACCAATGGAAAAACTGAATCATAACCCCGTTCATATATTATGATTAACCGTTAACAATTAAGCCGCCATTCGGGTGAAGAACCTGCCCGGTAAACTGTGCGGAGGCCTCTGTAGCAAGAAATAAAAAGCTTGCTGCCACTTCTTCAGTAGAGGCATTACGTTCTAAAGGCGGTTTATCCTGATCCTCATCCTCTTCGCCGAATGTTTTTTCCGTAAGCGGTGTGGCTACAGGTCCTGGCGCTACGGCATTCACACGTATTCCTTTCGGTTTAGCCTGAAGCGCCAGTGAGCGTGTGAACGAAACAATGGCTCCTTTGGTTGCGGAATAATCCAATAGTTCTTCATGTCCCATATAAGCGGTGGCAGAGGTTGTATTAATAATAACACCACCCTTTTTTAAATGGGGAAATACAAATTTTGTCAGCAGGATCATTCCAATAATGTTTGAATCAAAAGTCTTTCGGATATCTTCTTCTTTGAGATCCTCTATCGCATTGCACGGAACCTGTGTCCCGGCATTATTAATGAGGATATCTATTCCACCGAATTTGGAAACGACCTCATCAACAACAGTTTTACAGAATGTACTGTCATTAATGTCTCCTTCAAATGAGAGAACTTTGTGTCCCAGTTTTTCAATTTCCTGACTTGTTTTCTGAGCATCTTTGGCGTCATGGTAGTGTATAAATGCAATATCAGCTCCTTCCTTGGCAAACAAAAGAGCGATGGCTTTACCAATTCCGCTGTCTGCTCCTGTAATAAGGACCGATTTATTTTTCAGTTGTAAATCTTTCATAAGTGTGATTATAGTATATTATTGAAATAGGCTTATTCTTTGTTTTCATGGCGTTTATCGAGTTCCAGCTTAAAGCATCCCAGAATGAATTCACTGTAATAAAGCTGAGCATTAACAGACTTTGTTCTGGAATGCAGATCTAATTTTTCAGAAAGAACAACCTTTCCTTTATAAGCAATGGCGAAGTAAGCGAAAAGCTTTCCATGTGATTCTTCCACCGGAGTAGCATACCCCGTTACTCCGATAGACCAGTCTGTTTTGTATATTTTACCTGCCTGTAGCGCCATAGTTTCAGCAATATGAGGAGATACACTGTTAAATTGCCTGGCTTCAGCAGCATCTACATCAAGAAGATTTACTTTTTCTTCTAAAGTATACGCGGTCATTCCCCCTTTAAAGAATTGGGAAGCATCTTTCATCTGGGAAAACGAAAACTGCAGGAAGCCAGCAGTAACACTTTCGGCTGTTGAAACAGTTTCATTTCCCGAAAGCAGATATTCTCCTATACGCTTAAACAGCTTTTCCAGTTCTATAACGAAATGCACTAAGGATTTCACTGATAGCGAATCAGCGTGAGCAATTTGTGAAGATTTTAAAATCATTAATTATATTTTATATCAGGACTTCCCAACTATTCATCTTTCGCAGAATCCCTGGAATCTTGTTGTTCTTTGGACTGCTTGCTAAGCTGCTCATAATATTTATGGAGTTTGTCCAGCTCTTCTTCCGTCAGATCTTCAATATCAACCAGCCGGTTGCTGGCTTTTTCATAGGATGCAATCAGTTCATTAAGCTTTATCTGAATCGCCTTGGAATCTTTGTTCTGAGTTTTTTGAATCAGAAATACCATCAGAAAAGTTACAATTGTGGTACCTGTATTGATAACAAGCTGCCAGGTTTCAGAATAATTGAAAAGAGGTCCACTTACAGCCCAGACAATAACCAGTAAACTTGCTGTAATAAAAGCACCTGGACTTCCGGTTATACAAACAACACGATCCGAAAACCTTTCAAAAAATTTTTTTTTCATAAATAATACGATTTGAATAAAATGATGATACAAGTTATCGAAACAACAGTATAATAATTATGATTCAAGTCATCTACGGCTTTTATTACTTAGCTATTATTATAATATATTTTCCAACAATATTTGGTTTTATTTAAAAATGTGAAGAACCGCATAATTATTTTTATCCGTTAAAAGCAAGCGGGTTTTGCCATGATTTCCTGTCTTAACAAATTGTAAACGAAAGAGGTAAAACAATTAACATATTCAAAAAAGTGAGCAATACAGCATGATTCAAAAACTGAATAAAATCACTTCGTTAAGATTTAATACTTAATTAAAAAATAATTATTCATCTTTGCAGCCTTAAAATCAAACACGCTAGTTTATTTCATGAGCATTATTTTTAAAAAGCGTCTAATTATAGCGCTTGTATTACCTACGGCGGCCTTGTATTACGGGCAGAGTACGAAGGATTCATTAGAAAAATCCAAATCTATTGATGAGGTGATGTTGGTGGGTAGAAACCTTTCCCAAACAGCCAAAGAGAGAAAAACTCCTGTTGCAGTTTCCAACATCAAGGCAGCAGAAATTCAGGAGAAACTGGGAAATAGAGAATTCCCTGAGATTATGAAGTCTACCCCATCCGTTTACGTCACTAAAGTAGGTGGAGGATTCGGAGACAGCAGAATCAACATGAGAGGTTTTGATGGTGCTAACATTGCGGTGATTATCAACGGACAGCCGGTGAATGACATGCAGGGAGGTACTGTGTATTGGTCTAACTGGACGGGATTGGCGGATATTGCCAGCAATATTCAGATCCAGAGAGGTTTGGGAGCTTCTAAATTTGTAGTTCCGTCTGTAGGAGGAACGATCAATATTGTAACCAAAGCTACCGATGCCGAGCAGAAAGCAATGATTAAAGGTGAAGTTGGAAATGATAACTACTCCAGAATTTCTGCGATGTACTCCTCAGGGTTAAAAAACAAATGGGGAACAACCGTATTGCTTTCCCGCTGGCAAGGTGACGGATACATCAACGGAACGAAAGGAGAAGGTTACTCATGGTTTTTCTCAACAGGATTTAAGCCTAATGAAAAACATGCTTTCAATTTAATTGCAACCGGAGCACCACAGGTACACGACACAAGAAGATCTTCTGCCACCGGAGCAAACGTAGCAACACTGCAGCAGTTTGAAACCTATGGAAGAAGATACAACCCGCAAACAGGAATGTTAAACGGTTCTCAATTCAACCTAGCTCCTAACTTCTACCATAAGCCTATCGCATCTTTGAACTGGGACTGGACAATGAATGATAATCTTAAGTTATCTACAGTTGTTTATGGTTCTTGGGGACGTGGCGGTGGAGGTACCGGACTTAACGGTTCTATCAAGAACGCCAGCGGACAAACCATGAATTTCATGAATTATGGTCCTGGTGGAGACGGTACGATCAACTGGGATATGATTTACCGTTACAACAGAGGTGGTATGGTAACTGATTATAATGGAAATACCTTCCAGAAGTCTACCTTTACTGCACCTGCAGGTTCTCCCGGTGATTACAACGGACAATATGTTTCTACTCTGAACGGAACCAGCGGTATCGTAAGAAAACAGAGTATCAATGCTCATGACTGGTATGGAGTGATTGCTGACCTTAATTACAAAAAAAATAACTGGACTTTCAACGGAGGTATTGATCTTAAGACCTATAAAGGCGCGCTGTACGATATTGTAACAGATATGTTAGGATCTGATGCGTTATTTGTTCCTTCCACAGCCAATGCTCCGAAAGGATATTACATTAATCAAACTGTAAAGCCGGAGCCGCTTACCAAGCTTAAAGATGCTCAGAAAGTATCTATCCACAACGAAGGTCTGGTAAAATGGGCAGGTATTTACGGAATGGTTGAATACAGCTCTGAAAAGCTGAGTGCATCTGTTCAGGGATCTGTTTCCGAGCAATATTACAAGAGAAGAGATTATATGCTGTACACTCCTGGAAACCAGGAAACAAAATGGTACCACAAAACGGGTTATATTGTAAAAGGAGGTGCCAACTATAATATTGACGATCACCACAATGTATTTTTCAATACAGGGGTTATTTCAAGACAGCCGTTATTCAACGCTTTATTCCCTTCAAACCAGAACATCTACAATGATGCGAAGAATGAAAGAATCTTCTCTGTAGAATTAGGTTACGGTTTCAAATCCCGTTATGTGGATGTGAACATCAACGCTTACAGAACGCAATGGGATGACAGATTCATTTCAAGAACATTCAATGCTACGGCTGCAGATGTTGCCAAATTCTCTCAGTTAACCCTTGGAAATGCTTACTTCTATAATGCATTGAACGTAGGACAATTACACCAGGGAATCGAATTGGAAGCAAAAGCAAGACCTTTCACTAATCTTAGATTAAGAGGAATGGTATCATTGGGGAACTGGAAGTATAAAGGAAACGCCAACTTCAACATTCTTGATGTTCAGAACAACCAGGAAATTGCAGGTGCAACGGGAACGATCAATATTAAAGACCTGAAGGTTGGGGACGCAGCTCAAACAACAGCCAGCATCGGAGCTGATTATAATATTACCAAAGCTTTCAGTATTGATGCCAACTGGGAATATTATGACAAGCTTTATGCACAGTTCAACCCGATCAATTTCCTTACAGAAGCCGCAAGAGAAAAAGGAATTGTAAAGTTACCAAGCTATCATTTATTTGATGTAGGGGCTTCTTACAAATTCACATTGGATGCGAAAAAGTCTTTAACATTGAGAGCGAACGTATATAACTTATTCAACAAATATTATATTTCTGAATTAAGCTCCAACATCTTCGCAGGCGATAAAATTGCCAATGGCCCGGATGCCGGAAAAACTTATCAGGAAGCTGGCAGAGTGTATCAGGGTGTTGCAGACGGTAATACAGGATTCCTTGGTTTTGGAAGAACCTGGTCTGTTGCAGCAACTTTGAGATTCTAATACAATATCATTTCAACAATGAAGTAATAAGCAGGCTGTTCCAAAAAGGAACAGCCTGTTTTATTTATTAATCAGCAATAAGAAACTTAAAAGTTTTTAGGTTTTCTGTTCTGAGCAGCCTGTCTTGCAATTTCATCAATACGATTTTTCCGGGTTTCAGGTCTTTTGGCAAGCACAATCCATTGCAGCATCATTTTTTTTATGGACTTGCTCAAACTTTGAAAATAGGCTTCAGAGCCTTCATGAATTTTAAAAGCTTCATTCAGATCTTCCGGGATTACAAGGTCTTCCACACTGTCTAAAATATTCCAGGAGCCATTTTCTTTTGCCATTCTGATGGTTTCAAATCCAGCTTTCATCATCAGATTATTTTCTATCAGCTTCTGAACCTTCTCCTTATTGATTTTAGACCAAGTACTGCCGGGCTTACGTCTGCTGAATAACTGTATAAAGGATCCTTCATCAAGGGTCTTTCTTGTACTGTCAATCCAGCCAAAACAAAGAGCTTCATCTACCAGTTCACTCCAGGAAACAGAGGGTAAATTGGATTTTTTGGTATTGCAAATAAGCCAGACAGACTGTTCTATATGATGATTCTCTTCCAGCCATTGCCGCCAGTCCTTCCTTGTTTTGACATGAAAAGTTTTTTTCTCATCCATTTTCCAGTAGTTTAGTTTTACTATGATGCAAAGTTAGGATACTTTGGCGACAACAGTTTGTCAGTAGCAAATTTCTATTTCTTAATTATCACAATCCATAATGTAAGTCTGTTTTAAAGAAATAAATGATAAATTAGCCCAAAATAAATAATTAAATATTTATCTTGTTCAGTCAGATATGGATAGGGAAACTATAGATTATATCATTAGGTATTTCAGAAGGTTAATGACAGAGAATGAAATATTAGCATTGAATCATCATATGTATACTTACAAAAGTTCTGATAGTATTTATTTGAGGAATATAATGATTGAACGAGGGTGGATTAATACTGAACCTGAAATCATAAAGCTATTGGAGAACGGATATGAAGCTTTTGAACAAAATACAGTAAAACGGATCATGAGAGAAACTCCTGAAAAAGTTTTTTTCAATTATTGTCCAAATTGCAATAAATTAGCCCGTACTCCACAAGCAAAGCAATGCAGATATTGCAGATATAGCTGGCATCATTTAACGGTTGCTCAATTTAAGCTTAATAATGCATTTCAACTTACCGGAAGAAACTTTTTCTTAATAGGACAAATTGCAGAAGGTAAAATAAAAGAAGGACAAAGAATAGATTTAAGAATATTGGGACTCAATAAAAAGCCTAAAATTCAATCCATTGAATTTGCCCTTACACGTAAAGGAGGAAAAGCATGGGAAGATATTGCACTGGGTATAGCTGAATTAACTGCAGAAGATAAAGAATATTTAATAGGTATCACACCTGTCAGAGATCCGCTTGACATAATAGTGGAATAAAAATCTACTTACTTCTCATTCTTCACCTGCATCGCTCTTTGATAAAAAGACTGACTGGCAATTTTCTCTTCTGCTTCATCAATGGCAGTCAGCAGATTATTTTTATTGTCTGCGATATCTCCCAAAACCCGGGACAACAGTTCCCAAACGGGTTTCATTTTTTCAATAAGCTCATTCCCTTTTGAAGTGAGCTTAAACAGTCTTTTTCTTTCGTCCTGCTTATCTTTTTCCCACTGTATCAGTTCCAGCTTTTCAAGTTCTTTGAGGAGGGTTATGGTTGATGGATGTGTATATCCGATTTCATTAGCTATCTCTACCACACTTGCTATTTCTTTTTTGTAAATGGTAAAAATGACCGGAAACCACTTCAATTCAAAATCGATTCCGAATGCTTTATAGATCAATGCGCCATCCTTTCTCAATTGTTCACTGAGGCGGTGTAGCCTTGTGGATATGGCAAGAATTCCTGCTTCGTTGATTACATTCATGTTCAGTCAATATGTAAATGGTAAAAAATATCATCAGCACTCATCAGAGGAAATTTACCTGGTAGATTTCCTTTTTCAATCTTCACAAAATGATTCCTTTCATAGAAACGCTGGGCTGCTTTCAGTACCGTTATGGTTCCCAAATATAGATCATCAATTCCGTTTTTACGGCAGAAAGTAATTAAAACTTCCAGTAATTCCTGTGCAATATTGAGTTCTTTTCCCCTGAATTCTTTTTTCACAAACATTTTCCTGATTGCTCCTGCCCTTTTGTCAAACTTAACCAAGGCAATGGAACCTACCAGTTCTCCGTTTACAAAAGCTCCCCAGAAGTTACCTCCGGCTTCCGCATAAAAACTTTCTATCTGCAAAAGATCAGGCTGATCTTCTATAGTAATCGGAATATTAAACTCTTTCTGCTGAATCGTTAAAATCAGGTCAATAGCTTGTTCCGAATAAGAATTTCCTATGGGCTGTATTTCCAATTTCATAGTGTTTGTATTTTAAAGTATAAAACTACGTAGTTAAATACATATTTCCAAATTAATTTTATGCTTTAAAGAAATTTAACACAAAAGAGCAAACGTGAATTTTTATCTGATGATATTTATGTAATTTTCTGATCGAATTAATACCACACAAAAACATCACTTTAAAAATGAAAATAGAAAATCTAAAGGCCTTTGACGGACAGCACTGCGAAACTACTGCAACCGGTACTCTACTTCGGCAAATTGGAATTGAACTTTCTGAACCAATGCTTTTCGGGTTGGGTGAAGGTCTGGGTTTTATCTATTGGAATATGAAAACGATGGACTTCCCTTTCATCGGAGGACGAGTAAAACCTGATCTGCTCACACAAAATTTGGCCAAAAATCTTAACCTTGAACTAACGGTTAAAGAAACCTCTTCACAACAAAAAGCATGGGATCAGGTAAAAGCGCTTCTTGATAGCGGGCAGACAGTGGGATTAAAAATGGATTGTTACCATCTGGAGTATTTTTCAAATCCTTTCCATTTTGCCGGGCATTATGCTGCTATTTATGGTTATGATCACGAAAATGCATTCCTGGTTGATACCAGACAACAAGGCGGTAAAGTAACAACTTCATTAAAAAGTCTGGCAATGGCCCGCGCTGAAAAAGGCCCGATGTCTTCTAAAAATATGTATTATACTATCCGAAAAACAGAGCGAAAATTCGATCTGAATAAAGCGGTAATCACTGCAATCAAAAATAATGCTGCGGAGTATCTGAACCCGCCTATCACAAATATTTCTTATAAAGGAATCCTCAAAACAAGTACTGAAATTGTCAAATGGTTCAATACAAGTAAAGATATTGAAGGAGAATTTAAGCAAGCAGCCTTACTCATGGAAAAAGCAGGAACAGGCGGAGCTTTATTCAGGAATTTATACCGTGATTTTTTGAAAGAAAGTTATGAACTGCTTCAACTTGATCCGTTAAAAGCTGGTTATGAAGCCTTCAAAGAAATTGCTGAACTTTGGACAAAGGTATCTCAACTGTTTGAAAAAGTAAGCCAGACAAAAGAAATGATCTATATTCATCAGGCTTCGGATATTTTAAAAACACTTTCTGAAAAAGAGAAAAAGGCTATGGAAACATTGGCCATGTTGTAAGGGTCTTACTAATTCTTTCCTCACCATAAAAAAACGTATGCCATTGCTGACATACGTTTTTATGATATTATATTGCTGAAACGGTTATTTCCAACCTCCGCCTAAAGCCTGATAAAGCTCTACGGCTGCTTTCATTTTACTGTATCTTGCATTGGAAATGTTAAGCTCTGCATTCAAGGAATTCACACTTGCATTCAACACTTCAAGATAGTTGGCCATACCATAGTTAACCAATTCCTGGGAATAGTCAACAGATTTTTTATAGGCATCCAGTTCTTTTTGCTTCAATTCAATAAATGAATCCTGTACAGAAAATACTCTGATGGCATCAGAAACTTCTTTTCCTGCAGTTAAAACTGTTTTTCTGAAGTTCAGATAAGCCGTTTCCTGATTGGCAAGACTTACGTCATAGTTGGTCTGGATCTGTCTTTTATTTAAAATCGGCTGTGCCAATCCTGCCACTACATTTGCAAACAATGAATTTACACTGAATAAATGGTCTATATCCACAGACTGCAATCCGCCGCTTCCTGTCAGTTTTAAAGTAGGATAAAATTGAGCTTTGGCAGCATTCGTCAGTTGGAAAGCATTCATTAAATTAAATTCTGCTCTCATTACATCCGGACGGTTGGCCAGAAGCTGAGTCGGATATCCGAGTTTCAGATCAATCGGAAGTTTTTGTCCTTCCAATGTAGATCTTTCAATTGAGTGAGAGGGCTCTCCCATCAAAAGACTCATGGTATTTTCCAGCAGCTGGATCTGTGTATCAATATCAATCAGTAATGATTTGGCATTGAAAACAAGCGCTTCGCTTTGCTGTACGGCTACTTCAGTAAGAGTTCCGGAAGCTTTTAAAGCTTTTGTTGCTTCAAGATTTTTCTCCCTTACGGCAATTGTTTCTGTAATGATTCTTTTCTGAGCATCAAAAGTCAGCAACTGATAATACGCAGAAGCAATGGAAGACACCAAGCTGCTTTTAACTGCTTTATGAGCGGCAACAGTTCCTAAATAAGTCGCAAGCTGTGCTTTCTCCTGTGCTTTTAATTTGCCCCAGATATCAGCTTCCCATCCGATACTTGCCGTAATGTCAAACTGGTTTACATAACGCCTTTCTCCAATAATCTGTCCAAACTGGGTGTTGATAGACTGCGTCTGAAATGTATAGTTGGGCCCGATAGAAAGTGTCGGCTGATAGGCTGCTTTACTCTGTTTAAGATAGGCCTCCGCAGAATTAATACTTTCCAAAGCAATCCTGATGTCAAGGTTGTTCTCCAGTGCCTTGGAAATATGCCCCTGCAATATCGGATCAGTGAATATTTCTTTCCAGGAAATATCTGCAATATTCGTACTGTCCGAAGGAAGCATATCTGTACGGAAAAGCTTTTCGTCCACAACGTTCTTCGGTCTTTCATATTCTTTTCTCGCCATACAGGATGAAATGGCTCCGAGTATGAAAACTGAAAAAGTGATTCCTTTTATGATGTTTAATAAACTCTTCATTATTTTTAATTAGAAGTTAGAGTTTAGAAGTTAGAAGTTAGTTTTTAGACTTATCCCTAATTGCTAACTTCTAATTTCTTAAATCTTAATTTTATTCTGCTAAATTGATATCTTCTTTTTTGATAGGTTTGATTTTTTCCTGCAGTGTTTCAAAAATCACATACAGAACCGGAATTACGAATAATCCCAAAACAGTTCCTATCAATAATCCGATTGCCGCACCCGTAGCGATAGATCTGTTACCTACTGCTCCGATTCCACTTGCCAGAACCAACGGTAATAAACCGAAAATAAAAGCAAATGAGGTCATCAGAATAGGTCTTACCCTTGCTTTCGCCGCATTGATAGCTGACATAACAATCGTTTCTCCGTGATGCCTTCTCTGAACAGCGAACTCGACAATAAGGATAGCATTCTTCGCCAGTAGTCCCACAAGCATGATCAGGGCAATCTGGAAGTAAATGTTATTTTCCAGTCCCATAATCTTCTGGCCGAAATAAGCTCCCATTACCCCAAGAGGAAGGGAAATAATAACGATCAGCGGAAGAATGTAACTTTCATACTGTGCAGAAAGGATAAAGTAAACGAAGATTAAGCTTAATCCGAAAATCAAAAGCGTTTGAGATCCTGAATTTAATTCTTCTCTCGTTAACCCGGTAAATTCTACCGCATAGTTTTGATTCAGGGTTTCATCTGCTACCTGCTGTACAGCGGCAATTGCATCCCCGGAGCTGTATCCGTCAGAGTTGGCTCCTGTTACTTTTACTGAAGTAAACAGGTTATAACGGCTTACAGATTGCGGCCCGTATGCTTTTGTCAATGTCACAAATTGTGAAATCGGAGACATGATACCAGATCCTGTTCTTACATAAAGCTGATTCAGATTTTCAATATTCTTTCTGTTTTCAGGAAGAGCCTGAACCATCACTCTGAACTGTTTTCCATACTTGGTAAAGTCAGCAGTATAAATTCCTCCGATGTATCCTTGCATAGTGCTTAGAATATCATTCACAGAAACTCCTAATTGTTTTGCTAATGGAACATTAATTTCCATCTGATACTGAGGATATTTTGTATTGAATGAAGTCTGTGCAAACTGAATTTCCGGTCTCTGCATCAGCTTACCGATGAATTCATTGGTTTTCGCATCCAGGTCAGCATATTCTCCTCCGGATTTATCAAGCAATACCATTTCAAAACCGGCACTGTTACCAAATCCCGGTACACTTGGCGGCTGGAAGAATACTACTTTGGCATCAGGAACAGATCCTACAATTCCGAATAACTTTTTAGTGATATCTTCAGAAGTCTGTCCATCTTTTTTTCTTTCTTCGAATGGTTTCAGTTTCACAAAGGCAAGACCGTTGTTACTTCCGTTTCCGGATAAGAATCCTCTACCTGTTGAAATCGTTACGTTCTGTACGCCAGGAACTTTCAATGCCTTCGCCTGAAGGGTTTTTAAAGCATTATAAGTTCTTTCCATGGAAGCTCCCGGAGGAAGCTGTACGTCGGTAAAGATAATCCCTCTGTCTTCTGTAGGTACAAACCCTTTCTTCATACTGCTGCTTGCCCAGAATAAGATACCTCCGGTAACAGCAAAAATGATTAAGGTAACCCATTTATGTCTTAACAGGAATACAAATCCTCTTCCGTAACGCTCAGTAGTTGTTTTAAAAGCAATATTAAACTTATAGAAAAACTTCTGTAACAGGTTTAGATTTTTATATTCTGCATGATGCGCTTCGTGAGGTTTAAGGAATAATGAACATAAAACCGGACTCAGCGTTAATGCATTAATCGCAGAAATGATGATGGCTATAATCAGCGTAATACCAAACTGCTGGTAGAATACCCCTGTAGGTCCTGTAATGAACGTTACCGGGATAAATACTGCTGCCATTACCAAAGTAATCGAAATAATAGCTCCTGTAATTTCATCCATCGCTTCTACCGTAGCTTTCTTAGCATCAGAAATACCGTGCTCCATTTTAGCATGAACCGCCTCGACGACGACAATCGCATCATCCACCACAATACCAATGGCCAGTACCAATGCAAATAAGGTTAAGAGGTTTAATGAATATCCAAACAAGTTCAGGAAGAAGAATGCTCCCACAATAGATACCGGAACAGCAATAGCCGGGATCAGTGTGGATCTGAAGTCCTGAAGGAAAATATATACTACGATAAATACCAGAATGAAGGCCTCAATCAAAGTATGAACTACCTTATCAATAGAAGCTTCCAG
Source organism: Chryseobacterium gleum (assembly GCF_900636535.1). NCBI lineage: Bacteria > Pseudomonadati > Bacteroidota > Flavobacteriia > Flavobacteriales > Weeksellaceae > Chryseobacterium > Chryseobacterium gleum. The sequence continues at coordinate 500,397 of NZ_LR134289.1, read as the reverse complement.
GAATTCATTGGTATCAAAGTTGAAAGTATATTTGATTCCCTGCGGGAAAGTTCCCTCAGCTGATTTCAGATAGGCTTTGATATTTTTAATAATCTCCTGTGCATTGGATCCCGGAGTCTGGAAGATCCCCATACTGATGGAAGGGTTGTTTCCGTTCTCCCCGATTCCTGTATAAGACTGTCCTGCCAGTTCTACTTTAGCAACGTCTTTTAGCATCAGGTTTTGTCCGTTTGCAAGAGATTTGATGATGATATTGTCGTACTGCTCTTTATCGTTGAATTTACCTACATATTTGATGATATACTCAAAAGAGCTTCCGCTGTTTTGTCCGATAGAACCTGCAGCGGCTTCTCTACTCTGCTCATTGATGGCATTGGTAACATCAGTAGGTGTTACGCTATAAGCAGCCATTTTTGCAGGGTCCAGCCAGATTCTCATTGAGTAGTTTTTACCCCCGAAAACGTTCGCATCCCCAACACCATTTACCCTTTTAAGGTTCGGAATAATATTGATATTCAAAAAGTTCTGAAGGTATACATCATCCAGGTCCTTATTTTCAGAATAGAAGGACATATACATCAGGGCACTGGTCTGCTGTTTCTGGGTAACCACCCCTGAACGCGTTACTTCAGCAGGAAGTAAAGGTGTAGCTCTTGCTACACGGTTCTGTACGTTTACCGCTGCAATATCCGGATCTATTCCCTGTTTGAAGAAAACCTGGATTTGCGCAGAACCGTCGTTTCCTGCAGTGGAAGTAATATAATCCATTCCTTCCACCCCGTTGATCTGTTCTTCCAAAGGTACTACAACACTTTTCATTACCGTCTCAGCGTTGGCTCCCGTATAGTTTGTGGAGACACTTACCGTAGGCGGTGCAATATCCGGATACTGTGTAACCGGTAACGAGATCAGCCCCAGCACACCGAGAATCACAATCAGGATTGAGATTACGGTGGATAAAACCGGTCTGTTAATAAAGTTTTTTATCATTAGAATTTCGGTTTTATTGATTGAACAAGACTATCCATTTTGATGGGCTTCGGCTTCACTGCTGTTCCCGGTTTCAAACCTCCGATACCAGCTGCAATAACTTTTTCGCCTTTATTAACTCCTGATTTGATCAGCGCTAAGTTGTCGATTCTGTCAATAACATTCACAACAACATTTCTGGCAGTATCTCCTTTATCTATTTTGTATACGTAGACAATACCCTGCTGTTCGTAAGTAGCACTTTCAGGAACTACAAGAACATTATCATAATGCTGAGGGAATCTGATCGTTCCGCTGTTACCATTACTTAATAATTTCTGAGCATTGGAGAACGCAACTCTGAACTGAATAGTCCCGGTTGTAGGATCAATCTGACCGGTAATGGCTTCAATTTTTCCTTTTTCAGGATAAAGACTTCCATTAGCCAACTGAAGTTCAACCATTGGTAAGTTTTTGATTTTCTCAGGCATAGAGGCTCCCGGAGATTTTTCAAGGAAATCAAAATATTCTTTTTCATTCATGGCAAAGTAAGCATAGATCTCAGATGTATCAGAAATCGTTGTCAGAGGAGTCTGATCAGACGGGCCTACCAAACTTCCCACTTTTAATGGAAGCTTTCCGATTACCCCCGAAATAGGTGCACGGATGATAGAATATTCGATGTTGGCTTCTACTCCTTTATAGTTGGCTTCAGCCTGTCTTTTGGCTGCATTGGCCTGCTGCAGCTGGGCCTGAGCCTGAGCTAACTGAGCCTGCGCAGTCTGTAACTGTACGTTGCTGATGATATTTTTCTGAACCAGAGGTTTTAGTTTGTTTACTTCAACCTGAGCCGCATTTACAGAAGCCTGAGCCGCTGCAACACTGGATGCTGCTGCACCGATTCCTGCCTTGGAAGCCGCTGCATTTTCGTTCAGGATATTGGTCTCCAGACGGAACAGTGGCTGTCCTTTCGTAACATATTGCCCTTCATCTACCAATACTTGGGTGATATATCCCTGTATTTTTGCACGTACATCATTGTTTACCCTACCCTGAATGGTAGCCGGAAACGTCTGATAACCCACTATATTTTTTGACTCCACTGAGATAACAGGATACGGCTTGGCACCATCCTGTTTCGGAGCTTCTTTTTTGCACGCTGTCAGTGAAAGCGCTGCAATGGAAAGTATAACTAGCTTATTATTCATTTTATAGTTTATTAAGAGATTCCTGAATATTTTCTATGTTTTTATTTAAGAGTGCTTTGTAAACTTCTATTCTTTCGTTGTATCCATCGTCTTTACTTGTTTTAAAATTGTTTAAATCCTCTAATAGTCTTAATTCGTCCTGCATTTTCTGGACAATTTTCTCGAATCGTATTTTTTGGTATTCATCATTGATGAAAAAATACCGTTTCCGCTCATCTATTTTGTTATGGTCTACGATAAGCTGAGCATTGAGCAGTAATGAAATACTGGTGGAAACAGAGCTTTTGCTTGCGGAGAGCACTTCAACAAATTCGTCAAAAGTAATTCCTACTTTCTCATAATCGAAAAGAAGGTAGGAATAGATTTTTGATGCTAAAGGGGGTAAGCTGAACACGGTGCCATAAAATTTTACGGCATCCTGAAAAATTTTCTCATCAATTTCTATACTTTGGTGCATAATATAAAAATTTGAACAAAAGTAGAAATTAGTTCAGAACCAAACGAACAAACCTGATAGAGTTTATAAATACACGCTCTTTTAAAAATTCAATGAAAGTTGATTTAACTTTTTACCTAAATTATAATCTTCTCAAAAGCTTTTCTCATGCCATCTCGTAACAGAACTTCTCCGCAATAAGAATATCCTCTCCCTTCAAGGATTTTCAGCATAGCGATATTGTCATGGTTCGTATCAACCTTAATACTCTGAATGCCATGGGATTTTGTAAACTCTTCGATATGGTCAAAAAGTTTTTTCACCATACCCTGTCCTGCAAATTTTTCATCAACTGCCACTCTGTGAACGACTACAAATTCACCATCACTCAGCCAGGCTCCTTCTATAGTGCTATAGGCAGGTTCATCATTCAGAATCAGGGCTGCATACACTGCAATCTCTCCATCTACAGTCAAAACATGTCCGAATCCTTTGGCAATATCACTTTCTACCGTTCCAAGATTAGGGTATCCGTTCTGCCATTGGGTGCTTCCGTCCTGTCTTCTTCTTTCAATAGATTGCTGGATGATTTCCCAAATAATGTTCCTGTCTTCAATTTCCGCTTGTCTTAGTTTAATTTCTGGATTCATGTTGTTGATTTTGATTGATTAAAAAGTATAAAGTTAAAAGGCTAAAGTCTGAACTGTTTCTCTTTGATTATATGAACTAAAACCTAATTTTTATTAACGCAAAGACTTTATTTATAAAAAATTAAGATTTTAAGTGAGCAAAGATTGCAACTCCGTCGTTGAATAAGCGAATGGCTACCCGCTCGCTTAATGAGAATCAATGAAATTGATTCCTTCTTTGCTTTCTTAAAATATAATATAGAGTTACTAAAACTTTGCGTCAAATTTAAAACTGACCAATACTTCTGGTTCTGATATAAAATAACAGTTCTTCAAGTCGTCTTATTTTAATTAAAAAACCGAAAACTAATTAAAATTAATTTTCGGTTCGAAGTAGTAAAATTTAAAATTATGAAATTGTTTATTGATTTTCACTTTGTTGAAGGTAAGCATCAATAATTTCAAATGCTTTGGATTCATCTTCCAGATCTACCATTACTTTCAGCGAAGTTGCTGTGGGTGTTGTAGTAAATGTAAGATAGTTGTTTTCAACCGTATTTGTAATCTGTGCGTCATCCAATTTAGATTTAACCAACTGAATTTCTGAAGGGTTATCACTTTCATAAACTGATACTCTCGTACTTCTTTCCATATTTCTAAATGTTTGAGTATCTAAATGTACAACGTTTTTTTTAAAATTACAAATTCCAGGTTTTAAATTTTATTAATATTGCTCTCAATTTTATCTAAAGCAAGCTGGATTTCTTCTTTCGTAACATTCAGATGAGGTCTGAAACGAAGAGACTGATCTCCACAAGGAAGGATGATCAATCCATCTTTGAAAAGCTCGTTCATCAGGTGGTTTCTTTGTTCTGCCGTTGGCAGATCGATCGCACACATCAATCCTCTTCCTCTTGCATTTGAAATTTTTTCTGGATATTTTTCAGCAAGAGCTTTTAAACTTTCCAACAGGAAGTCTCCAACAACCCTTGCATTCTCCACAAGGTTTTCTTTTTCGATCACTTCCATAACAAGCTGAAAACGCAGCATGTCAATAAAATTCCCTCCGAATGTTGAATTGATTCTGGAGCTTTCTCTGAAAACATTGTTCGGAACCTGATCAAATTTTTCTTTGTTGGCAAGGACACCACAAACCTGCGCTTTTTTCCCGAAAGAAATAATATCCGGTTTTGCTGTAAAATGCTGGAAAGCCCACATTTTTCCCGTAATGGCAATCCCTGTCTGAACTTCATCAAAAATAAGTAAGATTTCGTTGTCATCACAGATTCTTCTTAATCCCAATAAGAATTCGTCTCTGAAATGGTTGTCACCTCCTTCTGCCTGAATAGGCTCTATGATAATACAAGCCACTTTATCCGGGTGCATCAGGATAGCCTCTTCAATCTGAAGCAAAGCAAGGTTTTCGTTTTTGATGGTTTCTTCAAGGTTCTCTTCTGTAATCGGGAATTTTAATTTCGGGTTTAAAATTCTCGGCCAGTTGAACATAGGGAAATATTGGTATTTTCTTGGATCAGCAGTGTTTGTTAAGCTTAAAGTATAACCGCTTCTTCCGTGAAAAGCCTGTTTGAAATGGATACAGATTCCGGCTTCAGTATCAAGTCCTTTTTCAAAGTTTTTGCGGGTTTTCCAGTCGAAGCATGCTTTCATCGCATTTTCAACGCCTAACGTTCCTCCTTCGATAAAGAAAGCATATTGTAATTCTTCTGGTATAACAACCCTTTCAAATACTTCAAGAAAATGGGCATATTCTTCTGAATAAACGTCAGCCAAAGTAGGTTTGTTCACAGCCATTCTTCCCAGCCATTCTGATCTTTCAACAAGATAAGGATGGTTGTATCCGATAGACGCCGATGCAAACATAGAAAACATATCCAGGTATTCTCTGTCTGTAAGCTTATCATATAGCCATGAACCGTGTGATTTTTCAATATCCATCACAAAATCGAAGCCGTCAGCTAGTATATGTCTTCCTACTGTTTCTTTAACTTTATTTACTTTTATATCTAATGTTTGTTCCATAATAAATTGTAGTGTGATTTAATAAGTGAATGATTAAATGATCCAGGAATGAAGCATTTAATCATTCAGGTTATTAATTTTTTTGTTTTTAATTACTTTAAAGCTATGCTTTTATAAATCAAATTTAATCCCCTGTGCTAAAGGAAGTTGCGTGGTATAATTTATAGTATTGGTTTGTCTTCTCATATAGTACTTCCAGGCATCTGATCCGGATTCTCTTCCTCCTCCGGTTTCTTTCTCACCACCGAAAGCTCCTCCGATTTCAGCACCTGATGTTCCGATATTAACGTTGGCAATACCACAGTCTGAACCAGCATGAGAAAGGAATAATTCTGCCTCTCTTAAATTCTGGGTCATGATTGCAGAAGACAATCCCTGAGGAACATCATTCTGAATAGCGATCGCTTCTTCTAATGTTTTATATTTGATAAGATATAGGATTGGTGCAAAAGTTTCATGCTGAACAATCTCATAAGAGTTTTTCACTTCTGCCACACAAGGCTTCACATAACATCCGGATTCGTAATCTTTCCCAGATAATACTCCGCCTTCTACAACAAATTTTCCACCTTCTTTTTTACATTTCTTGATGGCTGCTTCATATTGATTCACTGCATCAGTATCAATCAACGGACCTACATGATTGGTTTCATCCAGAGGATTTCCGATTTTCAGCTGACCATAAGCTTTCGCCAGTCTTGTTTTTACTTCGTCATATACACTTTCATGGATAATCAGTCTTCTTGTTGAAGTACATCTCTGTCCTGCGGTTCCTACCGCTCCGAAAACAGCTCCGATGATCGACATATCGATATCTGCTTCTTTTGTAATGATAATCGCATTGTTTCCTCCTAATTCAAGAATAGACTTTCCGAATCTTTCTGCCACTTTGGAAGAAACCATTCTTCCAACTCTTGTAGATCCTGTGAAAGAAACAAGGGCAACTCTTTTATCGTCTACTAATTTCTGTCCGATTTCGTGGTCTGATACCAGTACGCTTGAAATTCCTTCAGGAAGGTTATTTTCCTTTAAAACTTCAGTCATAATATTCTGACAGGCAATAGCACAAAGCGGTGTTTTTTCAGATGGCTTCCAGATGGTAACGTTACCACAGATCCATGCCAACGCTGTATTCCATGACCATACGGCTACCGGAAAGTTGAATGCTGTAATAATTCCTACTACTCCAAGCGGGTGGTATTGCTCATACATTCTGTGACCCGGTCTTTCAGAGTGCATCGTATATCCCTGAAGCTGTCTTGAAAGTCCTACAGCAAAATCACAGATATCGATCATTTCCTGAACTTCACCAAGACCTTCCTGCAGTGATTTACCCATTTCATAAGAAACAAGTTTACCAAGGTCATCTTTATATTCTCTTAATTTTAAGCCCAGCTGCCTTACGATCTCTCCTCTTTTAGGAGCCGGGATAAGCCTGAATTCCTGAAATGCCTTTTGAGCAGTTTCAATTACTTTGTCATAATCACTTTCTCCGGAAGTTTTTACTTTAGCGATCAGTTTTCCGTCTACAGGAGAAAAGCTTTCTATCACCTTTCCTGAAGCGAAATATTTTCCGCCCACTGAAGTCCCTTTGTTCTCTTCTTTGATACCAAGATTTCTAAGTGTTTTTTCAATTCCGAAATCCTTTACTTTTTTTGACATAAAATCTTACTTTTCGTTCTCTCTAAAGATAAAAATATTATGTGAACCTCAAAACTTTAATTTTTAACAAGCTTTTTATTTGGACTAATTATAAACATGCTTATCTTTGCAGAGTAATCATTTTGATAATCACCAATGGAAAATTCACAAGAAAATAACTCAAAGCTTAAAAAGTGGTTCAAGCGTGTGGGATGGGCTGGATTAGCTTTCTTTACCATTAAAGGCTTGATTTGGCTGGTCATATTCTACGTTGGAGCAGATAGTCTCCAGAGTTGTATACAATAAAAAAGCAGAGAAAAATTTCTCTGCTTTCTTTTTAGTATAAGGTTAAGTGAATTGCTATTTCTTTATTGAAAAGCTAAAAAAAGAGGTCTTTTTTATGTTTTCTGTAATTTAAAAAAAAGAGGATATCATAGATTTTATTAAAAATATTCCCCAAAAAGATTATTCTTTTTCTTAATTCTTCCTTTTAAACTACTCTTTTTTCTTTCTCCCCGCATTCACAAGGCTTTGATGCAACAGGTATTCTATCTGTCCGTTTACACTTCTGAATTCATCATTGGCCCACTTTTCAAGGAGTTTATAAGTAGACTCATCTATTCTTATTACAAAGGATTTTTTGCCTTTGCTTTCCGAAGAGTTATGAGCTTTTTCTGATTTCATTTTCTATTTCTCTAGCATTATTCTTACTATTTCAGTGGAGAAACCCTCTGCACTAAAACCAAATTATTCAATTTCACTTCTTAATTATAAAGTGTTCCAGCATTTAATATAGGAGTTGCTGCTTTTTCACCACAAAGAACAACCATTAAATTGCTTACCATTGCCGCTTTTCTTTCATCATCAAGATCAACGATATTTTCTTCGGATAGTTTTTTCAATGCAAGGTCTACCATTCCTACCGCACCTTCTACAATTTTGGTTCTTGCAGCAACAATCGCAGTAGCCTGTTGTCTCTGAAGCATTGCTCCGGCAATTTCTGAAGCGTAAGCCAGGTGGGAAATTCTCGCTTCCTGAATAATTATTCCGGCTTTTGAAAGACGGTCTGTAAGTTCCTGCTCCAAAATAGAATTGATTTTATCCCCTCCTTCTCTCAAGGTAATAGGAGCATGATCATCTTCTAAATTATCATACGGGAAGCTCATCGCCAAATGCCTTACAGCGGCTTCACTCTGCATTCTTACAAAGTCAGAATAACGTTCTACATCAAAAGCTGCTTTATAAGTATCCCCCACTTTCCATACGATAACCACAGCAATTTCAATTGGGTTACCCATTTTATCATTTACTTTCAATGTCTGTCCCTGTAAATTTTCAGAACGTAAAGAAATTTTCTGTGACGAATACAAGGGATTGATAAAGAATAATCCGTTCTCTTTTACACTTCCGACATATTTTCCAAAGAAGTTCAGTACCCTCGAGTGGTTAGGCTGAATAATCATTAAGCCTTTTAAGAAAAAGCATGACAGAAGAAAGCAAAGCATTGAGATAACAACATAGGCTATACTTTGATCTACTCCGCTAACAAAGAAATAGACAGCCGCGGCAAACAAGGCAAGGCAGATAACCAGTGTAAGATAGCCCGACATGGGTTTTAATGTTTTTTCCATGATATAATTTTATTTTGATATTATTTTGATATCATAAAGATAGTAATCAATTTTGAATTATGAATGATAAATTTTGTTTTTTTTAGGTTCGAGGTGCGGGGTTCGGGGTTGCGAGGTACGGAATATAGGATACGGGTATTTCAGATAACGCAAAGTTCGCGAGGTTAATCTATTAGGATGCATTATATTTTTGTTCGCAAAGCCACTTCGTTTAGCTAAGATCAGAATTTCTTCGCTGAGTGAAACGTCTTTGCGAACGATATCTATCATCATAAAATCATTGCGAATCTTGGTGTTAGAATTCGAGTTCTCAGTATTTAATTTTACGCAAGGATCACAAGGTTAATTTTATTGGGATACATCATATTTTTGTTCGCAAAGCCACATCGTTTAGCTAAGATCAGTAATTTCTTTGCTGAGTAAAACGTCTTTGCGAACGATATCTATCATCATAAATTCATTGCGAATCTTGGCGTTAGAATTCAAGATTCTCAGTATTTAATTTAACGCAAGGTTCACAAGGTTAATTTTATTGGGATATATCATATTTTTGTTCGCAAAGCCACTTCGTTCAGCTAAGATCAGTAATTTCTTTGCTGAGTGAAACGTCTTTGCGAACGATATCTATCATCATAAATTCATTGCGAATCTTGGCGTTAGAATTCGAGATTCTCAGTATTTAATTTAACGTAAGGATCACGAGTTAATTTTATTGGGATACATCATATTTTTGTCCGCAAGGCCACTTCGTTTAGCTAAGACTACTATTTCTTTGCTAAGTGAAACGCCCTTGCGAACGATATTTTATAATCCAAAAAAATCATTGCTAACATTAGCGCCAAAAAAACACAAGCTTTTTACCTTTTACCAACCTTCCAGCTTAACTAAAACTTCTTCTCTTGCTGAATGAAATGCCTTTGCGAACGATATTTCATCCCAATACATGCTATTGCGAACTTAGCGTTTATAACTAATCATCTTAAAACAGGGAACATTATGAACAAAAAAAATCCCGGAAAACGAATTCCGGGATTTTAAATTTTATGTTCAGATCTTTATTTCTTTGTTAAAGTTTTAAACTTCCAGTAAGAAACAGCCGATAAAATAATCATTGTTGAGATTCCGATGTATACCCATGCCGGTACCGGTACCGGATCCCCTGCTGCGTATGAGTGAAGTCCGCTCAGGTAGTAATTTACTCCGAAATACGTCATTACCATTGAGCAGAATGCAAACATCGTTGCTACGTGGAACGCCCATCTGCTTCTCAATCCCGGTACCAATCTCATGTGCAATACAAACGCATATACCATGATGGAAATGAAAGCCCAAGTTTCTTTCGGGTCCCAGCTCCAGTATCTACCCCATGATTCGTTTGCCCAGATTCCTCCCAAGAAGTTACCTACCGTTAGTGCAAACAATCCGATTGTCAATGACATTTCAGAAACAATGACCAATTCCTTTAATGTTGTATCGTGGTGAATTTTATAAGTTTCTTTATTTGAAATAATATAGAACACCAAAGAGATTACAGCAATAATCATCGACAGTGCAAAGAATCCGTAACTGGAGGTAATAATTGCTACGTGAACAATCAGCCAGTAAGACTTCAATACCGGAACAAGCGGTGTAATCTGCGGATCAAGTGCTGAACCTCCGTGTGCAAATCCCATCATGATAACCGCTACCATGAATCCGGCTGCAGGAATCAATGCATTGGCATTTCTGTACAGAATTAAACCTGCCGTGATCCCTACCCAGGAGATAAAGATAATCGCTTCATACCCGTTACTCCATGGAGCGTGTCCTGAGATATACCATCTTGCCACAAGTCCTAAGAAATGGCACAGATATCCGATTAAACCAATCGCAATGATTACTTTAATTACTTTGTTTAATACTTTATTTGATTTGAATAATTCAACAAATCCTAAGATCAGAAGAAGTCCTCCGACAAGCGTGTAGAAGATCAACAATTTGAAGTTAATATCTACTTTATTCATGAATACTTCAAGATCAACCTTGGATTTTGCAGGAACTACTGCTTTACCCCATTTCTGCTGATAGTCTGAAAGCTTTTTCAATTCCGCATCTGCTTTGCTCCAGTCTCCGGTTTTTTGTGCTGTAAGAGCTTCCGCAAAGTATGGCCCCATTACCTGCTGAGATTCCATATCCGGTTCAAATTTCTGATCCAGCCACGAGTGCCATGTATGATTCGCATCATTTTTCACAGGAACAATTCTCATAAACTGACCGCTGAAGAACTCATTGAAGATCTGTACTCTTTCGTTTACAGCAATTACTTCTTTATCGTAATTCGTTTGTTCAGCCGGTTTCTTACGGAATGCGGTGTTGTAATCATGTTCAAGAATGTAGGTAAGATTACCGTTTGCATCCGCAGGGAAAAGATTCATCAGAGAAGTATAACCATCTTCATCCGCTTTTGTTTTATTCTTCAGCTCATCACCTCCTTTAGTTCCTACTTTAATAATCGGAACCATTGTCCAGCTTGGGGTGTCTGTATTGATGGAAAGGAACCATTGGTTGGCAGTAAGATACTTCCCGTCTGTTCCTTTAAATTCGTCTTTTTTGTATAGTTTTCTTAAAATATCTATAGCCTCTGTATTGATCGGAACAATTCTTCCTTCATAATTCTGTACCAGAAGATATCCGAATTTATCAGCATGTTCTTTACTGATTTTGTTTCTTGCAATAATCTCATCCGGGGAAATCATTCTCATTTTCCCCATTGGAGTTGCCAGAGAGTTTTGTTTCGGAGCGGCACCATCAAGAGGCTGGGCAGACGGAGCCGGAGCATGAGTATGGTTATCACCTTCTACATGGATGTGTTCTCTGCTACCATCAGTTGTTCCATGAGTTTCAATTTTCTGAGCATTTAATCCTAAGCTTAAGAACAACAAAAGCACACCTGCTGCTTTCTTTTTATTAACATCAGCAAGCATTTTATTTAGTTTCCAGAAATGAGTTCCTTTCCAGAAGAAAATAACAAACATTCCAAGGAATAAAAGTCCGTATCCGATATAAGAAATCAAAGTTCCCCAGTAATCGTGGTTTACAGAAAGAACAGTTCCCATTCTGTCCGGGTCAAAGCTTGACTGGAAGAAACGGTATCCTTTATGGTTAAGAACGTGATTCATATAGATTTTATAAGGCGTTTCTTTTCCTTCATCTATGATCTTCACGTGGCTTTCATAAGCACTTGGCGAAGAACTTCCCGGATAGGTTTCCATTACGAAGTCATCCAGTTTCAAGGCGAAAGGAGTGTTGTATATTTTAGGTCCGAAACCTACCATAATGTTTAAGCCATCCATCGTCACCTGCTTGTAGGCATTCGGGTTTCCTTTTTCAACAGAAAGATCTACCAGCTGTTTTGTTTTCGGTCCCTGAAGCTCAACCTGAAGCATATCCGGTACGTTTGCATCTTTTTTTCTGTCCCCTTCAATCGCCATTAGCCTTCCTTTTTTAAGGCCTTCAGGAACTACAAGCTTCAGCTCATTGATCGTATATAAACTTCTTAATGCCAGCGGCTGGAATTCATCTTTTACAGTAGTTCCAGTTGCCTGGGTAGCCATGGTCATATAGCTTGCGTCTACAGGCGTTTTGATGAATAATTTTCCACCTTCATTTTTGAATTCAACAGCTCCGTCAATCGCTCTGTTGAAAGTCACCAAGGTTCCGTTGATCGATTTTGTTTCTCCCGGTTTGATATAAATATTCTGTCTTCCGGTGTTTCCGGTAGAAACCAGATGAAGATACTCAGCACCATTTGGCTCAGCAACAAGGCTGTCTTTTTTTCTCTGAATGTATTCCTTGGCAAACACTTTCACTTCTTTTCCGTGGAAGTCATAGGTTGCCTGGAAATCTTTGTGTAACGGCGACATCAGATAAGGAACATCCTGATAGTTAAGAACATCTCCTTTTTCCTCAATCTGGATTTTAAAGAAATTTTTATCCGTTACAATTTCGTTGGAGGTTTCACCCTCTCTGATATGCATTGTTCCTTCGAAACTGATGTATCTTGTGATAGCACCACCGATAAAAATGAAAACAAAGGCAAGGTGGAAAACAAGAACCGGCCATTTATCCTTTTTCCAAAGTCTGTATCTTCCGATATTTCCTATGAAGTTAAGAATAAGCAGGACCATGATCAGTTCGAACCACTTGGCCTCATAAATTAATGCTTTTGCTGTAGGAGTTCCGTAGTCGTTTTCTAAGAACGTTGCATAAGCCATCGCAAATGCGTACACCAGCAACAATACAGCCATTGTCCTGGTTGAGATAAGAATATCTTGGAGCTTCTTCATGATTTATTGTACTTGACATGCAAAAATAAGCATGATAAACCATAAAGAGCTTAAAAAAAGCTGTTTTTTGTCACTTTGGCCTTGGTTTTGCTTATTTTGAAACGTTCTTAATAAGCTTGAAAATATTAAGGAAAATTCAATTTTTAAAAACCTCAGAATTCAGATTCATATTACCTATCCGGGTAATCGAAGTATTCTATTTAAAATTCATCTTTATTTTAAAACTTCTGAAAAGAAATGTGTTAACAATTCTTTATTGATCTCCGGATTATAAATGAAAGCATGAGATCCTTTCTCCAGGGTTTTAAATGTCCATCCTGTTGCCCTGGATTTATTTTGATTATAAATTTTAAAGACATTTTCATAGCTGAAAACACCATCATCTTTTGCATTCACAGTATACAACGGATGCTTTTTTGTGATATTCTCAAATGAAACATCCCCGATATTCAATACAGGGTTGGGAGCAAAAGCATAAAAAGCCCGGAAAGGTGTCTTTTTCTGTGATGCAAACCAGAAGGTGGCAGTTCCACCGTTAGACATTCCTCCAAGGTATATTTTATTCCGGTCTACATTGTATTTTTTCTCAATATCATGTACAATTGTAAATATATTCTCAAATGCCTTCTTCTGGTCAACCCATCCAAAATCTTTTTTAGCAAAAGGATAAACAATAATGGCATTAAAATTTTCCCCTACTGAAAAAATGGGTTCTGCTTTGACGTCAGTATTTTTATAGTAAAAATCATTCAGTGAATTTACTCCTCCATGAAGGTAAAAGATCACTCTTGTTTTTGCAGAAGCTTTATAACTCTTGGGAACGAAAACAATATATGGAATTTTCATACCTCCAGTTTCAGTAAAATACAAGGCAAACCCGGGTGAAGGCTGATTGAAGGGTTTATTTTCTGTAATCTGATTACGGATAATCTCCTGGTTCCACAGCTCTGCTTCTTTTCTTTTATCCTCTTCCTTTTGAGCCAGTTTATTTTCCATACCTGTTATAATCTGCTGAAATTCCGTATCAGAAGTAAGATTTTTAAATCTTTCATTGGTTTTCAGATAGATTATTTCATCACGGTTTTTTCCTAATCCAAGATCATAACTTTTTTTTAACCACTCTACTGCTGTTTTTGTATCACTGCAATTGGCGGCCGCTGAAGCACCACTTACATATTCATACACTCCAACTTTTGCCTGCAGACCAAAAGCGTTTTTAAAATCTGAAAGTGCAGCACAATACTCCTTTGCTTTTAATTTTTTGGAGGCATCCATCCTGCATAAAACTTTCATAAGATTGAGAAAACATACTCGAAAAACAAAGCAGACATGGCAATACTAAAGTTCTCATGGTATTTTTTTATTTCAAAAATAAAAAATATTCATATTCAATTCATTGACTTGAAATTTTCTTTCTTATTTTACTTAAAAACTCATGGGTAATTCCCAGATACGAAGCAACCTGCTGCTGGGTAATTCTCTGTTCCAGTCCCGGATACTTTCCAAGAAATTCAAGATATCTTTTATCAGCTGTTTTTCCTGTTAAAGAAAGAATTCTCCTTTGCAGTGCTACCGAAGATTTCTGATTCATAATTCTGAAAAGCTTTTCTGTGTTTGGCATTGTTTCGTATAGATTTTCTTTCTCTTTTTTGGAAATCATCAGCACTTCACTGTCTTCAAGAGCTTCAATATTCAGAATACTGGGAACATTATTGATAAGACTGTCAATATCTGTAATCCACCAGCCTTCAACAGCAAAATATAAGGTTTGCTCAAAACCGTTTTCATTAAGATAATAGATTTTAAAGCAGCCACTCAGTACAAAACCCTCAAAAAGGCAGTAATCACCTTCTTTGAGAACAACCTCTTTCTTTTTAAACATTTTGAGTTCAAAAGGCTTTACAAACTGCTGAAAATCCTCTTCTGAAAGATTGATGTATTGACTGATATTTCTAAAAAGTAAATCGGACATGGAATTATTTAAGCAAAATAAAGGTATCAAAATTATTGACACCTTTATTGATAAAGTTATGTTAAATCATTTTTGTTAGGTAAACGCTAAGGCGCAAAGTTTTATCATACATATTGTTTATTTTAAGACGCAAGAAAATCGAAGATTTTCAGCAAGATGACTTGTTTTTAAATTTTATCGGAGATAAAATCCTTGCGCCTTATAGCAAAATTTTTAATATCATTTTGCGCCTTTGCGTATCCAAACATGCTCACTTTTAAGCCTATTTATTTAAAAATTCTTTTGCATTTATTACTCGGGCATAAAGATTTCCAAGAGCAGATATCCCCGCCATGAAGGACCTTTGAACTTCTTCAGCCTTTAGTACTTCCCCATTCAGTTCACGATTTCTGGTTGCAGTGGCATCACCAATAACGGTATTAGTGAATCCGAAATCAAAAGCCGCTCTGGTAGTAGATTCCACACAGACATCTGTCATCATTCCTGTAATTACAAGACTTTTAATTTTCTTTGACTGAAGATAGTTCAGAAGGTCAGTTTCCCTGAAGCTGTTGGGAAAATGTTTGGTAATTATTTTTTCATTCTCCTGCGGTAAAACCCGATTATTGATTTTAACCCCATCTGTATCCGGAAGGAAAAAAGTCGCCCCGTCATTGGTAGAGATATGCCGGATATGAATAACAGGAAGATGATTTTCTCTGAAATAATCTAATACTTTCCGGATATTTTCTGCAGCCTGTTCAGACTTTTCCAGGGTCATTTTTCCTCCCGGGAAATAATCATTCTGTACATCGATAATTAATAATGCTGTGTTTTCCATTTTTTGTTGTTGTGCGTTCATTGTAATCATTGAAATTAATATCAGACCTAAGGTCAGAATAATTTTGAATTTGTTTTTCATATATGAAATCTTATGAGACAAAATTACTCAGGCCTCAGCTGCTGGCCTTTGAACTAGTTCAAAAAACACGATTGCATATTATATTATCAACCAGATATTCAATATTGTTATTTTTTTCAGCTATATTCATTTAGATCGAAAATTTTATTATCTTTTTTAAAGAAAAACGAATTATAATTAATTAATAGTATTTAACGGTATCAGATTTGGATAAGCAAAAAAAATAACCTTATTTTATCATAGTAAAACATAAAATAATTTTCGAGTAAAAATTTTAAATACCCTTTATAAAAGCTGGATTACCCAAATGTTTTTTGGATAAAAAAGATTCATTTAATGTTGAATAAAACATTAAATTTGCGACATTGATATTATGGATAAAAAGACACAAAAAAAACCGACTGAAATGCCTGAAAAAGGCAGAATTTTATCTAAGCCACGTATTTTTTTCGGGCTTACCTTTATACTTTTATCTGCTGTTCTTGCCTTCTCATTCATCTCTTACCTGATGAACTGGAAAGCAGATCAAAGCCAGGCAGGGACTATGCTGGACAAGAGTATAAAATCTTCCAATATCTTTGGTAAGGTGGGTGACTGGCTTGGTAATATTTTCATTTTTGAAAGTATTGGTATAGCCTCATTTATCATCGCATTTTTGCTGCTTGTAGTAGGAACACTGATTCTTAAGAAGAAAATATTCAAGCCATGGAAAACCATTGGCCACTCTCTGTTTTTTATCTGCTGGCTTCCTATTTTTATGGGAGCACTTACGAAAGGTCAGGGTGTTTTAGGTGGCGTCTATGGATATCAGATTATGGATTATCTTAATTCCATCATTGGCTCTGTAGGTCTTTGGACCGTACTGGCAGCAAGTATCCTGTTATATTTTATCCTTGAATTTAATCTTCGTCCTAGTTCAATCAAAGCGAAACTGAATAAAATTAATGAAAATACGATTGGAAAAGTAAAATCTATGATGCCGGACTCTAATGAAGATTTCGAAGCGGATGAGGAACTGAAAGAAGAAGCAGAGGAAACAGAAGAAGAAAAAGAAGCTGCTCCCCGTGTTACAGTAAGTGATGTTACCAATAACACTTCCAATACTTCAATGAATGTAAAAAAGGAACCGGAGCCGGTAAGTGTTCCGAAAGGATTTCCTGAAGTTCCCGTTTCGTCAGATATAGAAACCATTACCACTCCAAATCATACTTCTTTTGATACTTTTGATACGAATCCGGGCAGTACTTCTGAGCCGGTAAGTTTAAACCTGTCTACAAAACCAGTTGTTCCTGTATCAACTCCGGAGGAGGCATTTGACATCAGACCTTCTGCTCCATCTGCTGTTATCACAGGTTCTCAGGTGAAGGAAGATATTAAGTTTAACGTAGAAGTAGCTCCTGTTATTGATATTCTGGATGATTCCGAAAAAAAATCCCAGGATCTGGTAGAAAAGCATGGTTTATATGACCATAAGCTGGATCTGGCCAATTTCCAGATGCCACCTGTAGATCTGCTGAAAGATTATGGTAATGAAGAGATCTCCATCAATAAAGAAGAATTAGAAGAAAATAAAAATAAAATCGTTGGACTTCTGAAGAATTTCAACGTTGGAATTGCAGAGATCAAAGCAACAATCGGTCCTACTGTTACCTTATACGAAATTGTTCCGGAAGCAGGAATCAGAGTGGCAGCGATTAAAAAACTGCAGGATGATATTGCATTGAACCTTTCTGCATTAGGAATCAGAATCATTGCTCCAATGCCCGGAAAAGGGACAATCGGTATTGAAGTGCCAAGAAAAAATCCTACAATGGTTTCTATGCGTTCTGTAATTGCTTCCCAGAAGTTTCAGAATACAGATATGGATCTTCCGGTGGTTTTCGGGAAGACCATTTCCAATGAAATTTTCATGGCTGACCTTTCAAAAATGCCACACTTACTGATGGCGGGAGCTACGGGTCAGGGTAAATCTGTAGGGATTAATGCCATCCTGACTTCCCTTCTTTATAAAAAGCATCCAAGTGAACTGAAGTTCGTAATGGTGGATCCTAAAAAGGTGGAACTTTCATTATATTCAAAAATTGAAAGACATTACCTGGCCAAACTTCCTGATGCGGAAGAAGCAATTATCACAGATACCAATAAAGTAATCAATACCCTGAACTCTCTGTGTATTGAAATGGATACCCGATATGACCTTCTTAAAAATGCTTTCTGTAAAAACCTGAAAGAATACAATAAGAAATTTGCAGAAAGAAAATTAAATCCTGAAAACGGGCACCGTTACTTACCTTATATTGTACTGGTAGTGGATGAGTTTGCCGATCTTATTATGACCGCAGGAAAAGAAGTTGAATTACCGATTGCCAGACTTGCACAGCTTGCCAGAGCCGTAGGTATTCACCTTATCGTTGCCACGCAAAGACCTTCTGTAAACGTTATTACAGGTATGATCAAGGCTAACTTTCCGGCAAGAGCTGCCTTCAGGGTAATCTCCAGCGTAGACTCCAGAACGATTCTTGACTCTCCGGGAGCGGATCAGCTGATTGGTAAAGGAGATATGCTTTATTTCAACGGAAACGAAATCTTAAGACTTCAGTGTGCTTTTGTAGATACTCCGGAAGTGGAAAGACTGGCAGAATTTATCGGAGAACAGAAAGGCTATGCCTCAGCGTTATTACTTCCTGAATATGTTTCTGAAGATTCAACAAGTTCAGTAGGCGCTTTTGATCCAAATGAAAAAGACGCCCTGTTTGAAGAAGCTGCAAGAATTATTGTTTCTACACAACAAGGGTCTACATCAATGCTTCAGAGACAGTTGAAGCTTGGTTACAACAGAGCCGGAAGAATTATGGATCAACTGGAAGCAAGCGGTATTGTGGGAGGATTCAATGGGGCTAAAGCGAGAGAGGTGCTGATCAGTGATCTACATTCTTTGGAGCAGTTCCTTGAAGATTTACGAAACTAATCATTATATTATAACAATCATCAATACAAAGATTAATCCCGGATACTCCTGACTGGGTACCGGGATATAAAAAATTCAATTCAAACTATTACCATGAAAATTACCCTAAAACAAACTATTACATTGAGTCTTTTTGCATGTACATTAACATTATCTTCATGCGCCTTAAGGACTGTTCCCAGTGATTATGCTTCTGTGAAACTGGATGTTATTGATAATAACACTCTGGGAAATGGTAAAGTCCTTATTTATAATGGCGCCGGAATTCTCCATAAAATGGATAACACAGCAAGATTGAATATCGGACTTGACGGCAAATCATTAGGACAGATAAGGCCCAAAGAATATGTTATTGTTGATTTAGCAAAAGGAAAACATGAGTTTACAGTTCTTCATATAGATATGGTGAATATGAGAAGTAAGCATCCGGTTGAGATTAATGAAAACACTAAAGTAATTAAAATTGAACCAACGATTACTTCCAATAAATTAACTGTCACCAATATGCTCCCTGAAAAATTTGATCAGTACATTGAAAGACCGGAGATAAGGTAATCTGTAAACAATATCTGTCATACAGTATCCGGCATTGAAAGGTGGATTTTGGAACAGTTTTTGGAAGATCTGCGTAGTTAAAGGAAAAACACATCGTTTTAACCTTGAGAATTAAAGAAAATCTAACGATTATTAAATTAAGAAAATGAAAAATATTATTTCAAAAGTTATATTGGGAAGTTTTGTTGTAGGTGCAGTAGGTATGGCCAATGCTCAGAAGATTGATGCTAAAGCTAAAAAGATATTGGATGATATTACAGCCAACTATAATTCTAAAAAGAATTCTTACTTCAAATTTTCTTTTGGAAGCGGTCTTAACGGACAGGTGACAAAAACAGAACCCGGTATTTATTATGTTGCCGGAGAAAAGTACAAACTGAAGATCATGGATACAGAACAGATCTTCGACGGAAGCAAAATTTACAACATCAACGCTGATGATATGGAAGTAACCATTGCCAAACCTAACGGAAGCAGTACCATGTTCTCCCCTATCAATTATCTTACCACCTACAGGAACGATTATAATGTAACCTACAACGGTAAGAAAATGGTAAACGGCGTTAATGCTGACTTTATCAAGCTGACCCCGGTAAAAACAAACGGTATAAAGTATGTTTATCTTTTTGTAGATTCAGTAAAGAAGCAAATGGTAAAACTTGAACAGCATGGAACCAACAAAGATGTTGCAGTAATCGCTATTAAAGAATACAAAGAAAACCAGGAGCTGGATCCTAATATGTTTGTTTTTGATAAGAATAAATTCAAAAACTACATTATAACAGAACTTTAGAAAGGTAAAAGGCAAAACTGCTTATCCGCAAATTTGTTTTTTTGCGATTTAGTTTAAAAAAAATAACAAAATATAAAAAGCCACAAGTAAACTTTGTGGCTTTTTGATTAATTTTGGCGCATGTTAAAAATACTAGACCGATATATCATAAAAACCTTCTTTGGACCGTTTTTCTTTATATTCAGCGTATTGTTTTTCATTTTTATTGTAAACATTATCTGGGTTCAGTTGGGGCAGTTTATGGGAAAAGGATTAAGCTACTGGCAGATCCTCAAACTTCTTTTTTATCTTGGGGTGAACGTTATCAGTATGGTTCTTCCGCTTACTATCCTCCTGGCGAGTATTATGTCTTTCGGTGAATTTGGAGAACGTTATGAGCTTGCGGCAATGAAAGCGGCAGGAATTCCTTTGACCAGAGTAATGACTCCCCTTCTGGGAATTTCAACAGCGCTTGCTATTATGCTGTTTTTCTTTTCCAATAATATCATCCCGGATTTTCAGAAGAAAGCTAAAAATATGCTTTTCAATATTGCCCAGACAAAACCGGCCATCAACTTTACTCCGGGACAGTTTATCGACCAGATTCCCGGCTATATGGTAAAGTTTGACAAAATATACGGGGAAAACGGGGAAAATATTGAAGGGGTTTTTGTTCATAAAAAAGCCAACGCTTATGAAAACCAGCAATCCGTTGTTGCGGAAAAAGGAAAATTTGTTCCTGCCGCTAATAAGAATTACCTAAAGCTTGTGCTGTATAACGGATATGTATTTGAAGACGCTTTTGCCGGAAAAGGAGATAATGTAAGACAGAAACAGCCCGACCAGGCCATTAAGTTTGACACACTGGTTTCCCATTTCGACATCAGTGAAATCATCAATAAAGCCATCGAAAAGGAACAGATTACGGATGACTACCGTTTCCAGACGTACAACCAGCTCGACGGAACGATTACCAAAACCAAGAAAGACAATAAGCAGTTCTTTGATAATATAGGCTCTGAAGTCCTTAATCAGACCAATTCTGTTATTACCTATATGGATAAAGGTAATAAACATAAGGTAGCTCCTAAAACCCAGATCAAGCTGGATACGGTAAAAGGTGAAAAAAAACTTGAAATCATTTATAATTCCTACAACAGGCTGGATAATCTTAAGTCTACGCTGGAATCTAAAAAGAATGAGTACAGTTCCAATGTAAAATACTTCAGTAAAGTGGTTATTTATCAGCAAAGAATCGTTGCCTATTCGGTAACCTGTATTATCTTCTTCCTGATCGGATCGAGTTTAGGGTCTATCATCAGAAAAGGTGGAATGGGACTTCCGGTAATTATTGCTATTGTTATTTTCATTATTTTTTATGTAATGAATGTTGGCGTGGAAAACATGTCATGGAGCGGAAAAATGAATCCTTATCTTGCCGCCTGGCTTCCTAACCTGATCCTTCTTCCCTTCGGAGTGTGGATGACGTATAAAGCGCTTACAGATTCGCAATTGTTTGATGCAGAAAAGTACAAAGCATTATTCAAACCGATCACCAAAAGGTTTACAAAAAGTAAAGAACATCAGAGGTATCAGTAATGATGATATCAATATAATAAAAGGCTCCGGAGAAATTCCGGAGCTTTTTGTTGATTGCTGTAAACATATTCCGTTTCGTATTATTTTGAATATAAAAAAATTATATTTGTGGAAACTTAAAACAGAACCATGAAGAAATTACTACTTATTGGCTTATTCAGCCTTGTGTCTCTAAATGCTTATGCCCAGGATGAAGAGAACGGTACCTACAACGGTGAAAAATACGGATACATCATCAATAAAGCCGGAAAAAAAATTGAAGGGGTTGTGCATCTGCATGGCGGCTACTCCAGCCCGTGGCAAAATCAGTTAAAAGTAAAATTTGCTCCCATTGCTGATATTGATAAAGTAAAAAACAGGATTAAGTTTAAAACTTATGATACTGACGATATCAAGGAATATATGCTCTATGAAGGTGATACACCCAGGGTTTTTAAATCTGTAAAATACTCCAATATGAGAGAAGCTTTAAACAGTTCCGAAAGCTCAAC
Organism: Chryseobacterium gleum; assembly: GCF_900636535.1. NCBI lineage: Bacteria > Pseudomonadati > Bacteroidota > Flavobacteriia > Flavobacteriales > Weeksellaceae > Chryseobacterium > Chryseobacterium gleum. The sequence goes on along the minus strand of NZ_LR134289.1, from coordinate 478,260 downwards.
AGGGCTCGCTGCAGGCTTTAAGGCGATCAATAACCTTTCAAGAACGGAACAGTTTGCAGAAGTGGTAACGGAAGGGAAAATCACGGTGTATAAACTTTACGGCTATCCTACTGCTCTTTCCGCAAACAGCACACAGGCTATCTCTCAGGCAGAAACAGACCGGTTAAGAGAGAATCCTAATTATATATTTTCAAAAAAAGGAGGAAAAGTAGAAGAACTGACTCCGGCAAAGGCCAAAATTATCCTGGCAGATTGTCCTTATGTAAAAGCCAAAATAGCAAAAGGAGAATATGGTTCCCTGAAAAATGAAGAAAAGAAAAGGTCCGGTTTTGGGAAATTTATCCGGGATGAAATCAGCAATGCTACAGTAGATAAACTTTCAATCATCAATGAAGTTGTTTATGATTATAACGAAAACTGTAAATAAATACTAAAATAAAAAAGGCTGTCTCCTAACAGGAGGCAGCCTCTTAATTTTAAAACTGATAAACAAAAGCATTAATGTTCATTCCAGCCCCTACAGACGCAAATAATACGATATCACCTTTGCTGATCTTATGATGTTCCAGCTCATCCTGCAGAATCATTGTCAGTAAAGAAGGAATCGTAGCCACACTGCTGTTTCCAAGTTTATGGATCACCATAGGCATGATGTTTTCCGGAACCGGCTTTCCATATAACTGGTAAAATCGGTTAACGATGGCTTCATCCATTTTTTCATTCGCCTGATGGATAATAATTTTATTCAATTGCTCGATGGAATATCCACTGTTATCAAGACATTTTTTCATGGCATCCGGAACATTTACCAGGGCAAATTCGTAGATTTTTCTGCCATCCATTTTGATGTACCGGGTATCAGGACATCTTTCGTTGTTGTAAGATTTTCCAAAATACAGATAATCTTTTTCTTCCAATGTATAGGAAGCGGATAAGTGAGCTTTAATACCGGAGTCATCATCATTATTGACTTCCAGAACGGCTGCTCCTGCCCCGTCAGCATAGATCATGCTGTCCCTGTCATGAATATCTACCACGCGCGAAAGGGTTTCTGCTCCAATTACAAGACACCTTTTTGCCATTCCGGATCTGATAAATGCATGGGCCTGTATCACTCCTTCAATCCAACCCGGACATCCGAAAAGGACATCATAAGCTACGCAGAAATTATTTCTGATTCCCAACAAATGTTTTACCCTTGCTGCAAGGCTGGGTACCATATCCGACTGAACCGTTCCAAAGCGGACATCTCCAAAGTTGTGGGCAAAGATAATATAGTCTAAAGTTTCCGGATCAATTTCTGAATTTTCTATAGCCTTCTTTGCGGCAATATATCCAAGATCAGAAGTAACCTGTGTATTGTCGGCATATCTTCTTTCTTCAATCCCCGTAATCTTCTTCAGCTTATCCGTAATGGAAGCATTATTCTCTTTTAATACGACTCCTTCTTCATTAAGAAAAATATGTTTATCAAAAAATAAATTGGTTATGGTTTCCGATGGGATGTAGTTTCCTACCCCGATAATTTTTGTCATCATTATAGTAAGTTTGTTACCTGTTTTTTAATCATATCTCAGGATTATTTATTAAATATAATGAATGAACGTAAATATTCATCAATATCGTATGAAACAAGAATGTATTGCATTATAAAAAATGAAAAAGAACAGCAAATAAGGAATACAGCAAGAAAAAAGAGGCTTCCTTTCGGAAACCTCTCTTATTATTTTATTTTCAAAACTGAAAATTATACTTTCATAATTTCAGCTTCTTTTGTCTTAAGATGCTCATCGCAAAGCTTAACATATTTATCTGTATACGTCTGGATTTCTTCTTCCACACCTTTGATAACGTCTTCAGAAACTCCATCCAGTTTTTTAAGTTCTTTCAAACCGTCCTGTCTTGCGTTTCTTACTGTAACTTTAGTTTGTTCTGCTTCAGCTTTTGCCTGCTTTGCAAGCTCTTTTCTTCTTTCCTCTGTTAAAGGCGGAACGTTAAGGATGATATTTTCTCCGTTGTTGGAAGGTGCAAAACCTAAGTTGGAATTGATGATCGCTTTTTCAATCGCATTGATTGCAGTTCTGTCCCAAGGTTGAATAGAGATAGTCATGGCATCCGGAATAGAAACATTCGCAACCTGGTTGATAGGAGTCATAGCCCCGTAATATTCTACCATTACATCCTGAACCATTGTTGTAGAAGCACGTCCCGCTCTGATTCTTTGAAATGCGTGATCAAGGTGCTTTACAGCTGCATCCATGTCTTGTTTTACAGATTCTAATATAAGATCTAATTCTTCCATTATTATAGTATAGTTTGATAAATTACACATCTATTAATCAGTCTGAATACTCATTAAAGCCCAAAAAACGCTGTAAACATCAATGTTTCTCATTACTTTTAATGATTTTTTACTATTCAGTGCTGCAAAAATAATGATTGTTTTCGATATTTTGGTAAGACAGCATTCTGTATTTTGGAAAACGTTGATATTTTTAAAAATGACGGTATATAAAATTATTTTATTATAGCAATTACTTTATAACAAAAGCCCTCTCAAAGAGAAGGCTATTATTAGTATTAAAGAAGAAGATATTTAATTACTAAATTTCAATCTTATTCTTATTCCTTTTGCGGCAGGTATACAGAGATAGCTTTCAGTAAAAATGTGTACTGCTACCACATGCTTACCTTGAGATGTCCATTGGTCAATGTAAGTTTTAAAATGATGATAGACAGTATTAGCGGCATCATTCGTCATTGGTGCATTATAAGGGAAAATATCTCCGTAGAATGAAGCATTATCAGCATCTTGCCCGTACGAATACTCCGCATTATTATCATAAGGAGTGGGATCGCTCAGGAAATCCCCGTATGCATTATATCCATAGTAGATTGTCGGACCTAGAGTGGGAAATGGACCATTTGCAGACGGAAATAAAGCCTCTGCAACAAATTTATCAAGATATATTTGGTTTCTTCCCCACATTGGAGTTCCTTCCTTATACAATACCTCGTAATTATTGATGTACGGATAGTTCGGATTTACGTTGATGGGATTAATGTAGCTGGTTGAACCACATTTAAAAGTAACAGGATCACCAGATGAACCTTTTTCGGAAGCTTTTTTAAAAGCTTGAATTTTTGTTTCAGAAAGTGTAGATTTTTCGTGCTTTTCTATTTCTTCATTTGTTGAGCAAGAAAATAGCAATACACTGCTTGCTAGCAGAAGTAATTTTTTCATAGTTATTAGTTTAGTTGAGTCTCAAAGATAGAAAAATTATTGAATCTACAAAATACCACACGTTTATGCATATTTTCTCAAAGAAAGCTGGCTTAATTTTTCAGATATGCACTTACTATTTTCTCATTTCAGAGTTTGTTTTCATTTTAAACAAAGAATCCGGGTATAAATACCTATAGAACATTTCGGTTATTTCTACTCTGTGAGATATCATTTTTTCTAACTTCCTTTACTATGCCTTTTAAAAGATGATTAAGGAGGCTCTACCATTGATACCTCCATGATCAACAGAGAGTCTTGAAGAAGACAATATTTAATGATTATAAACTAATTTAAACCTATCACATCATGACAAATCCATCTTTAGACGCATACCAACAGGTTTTTGCAATGTCAGGTCTTGCCAACCGTGCCGGGGGCTACAATGGTACCGGCACCGAATTGCAGCAACAGCTTCAGTATGACCTATCTTTTTATTTCAACAATGTTCCTCCTGTTAAAATAATGAATCAGACTACCCCCTCAACAGCTGATCCTTCAGTTACTCCGGTATTGGGAGACTGGAATCTTGTCTGGGGCCCAGCTCTGATTGAAGAAACCGACGAAAATGACAAACCTACAGGGGTTGCAGATAATGCTTTGTATGTAGCTCAATGTGACACAGTCGCATTTCCGGGAGGGCCTGCAGTGCCTGTCTACGTTGTGGCTATCGCAGCTACCAATCCATCCTCCCTTTACGACTGGGAAACGGAAGATTTTTCAGTATCGGAGGTGGTCAACTGGACAACGTATGATCCTTCCAATTTTACACCATCATCGTATAATGGAACTGATCCCTATATTTCAAAAGGAACCGCTACCGGTGTAGGTATACTCCTCGGACTTATAAGCCCGGATACGGCCGCATCACCTAATACCACACTCCAGCAGTTTCTTGCCGGTTTAAATCCGGATCCTGATACAGCCATTATTTTTTGCGGACACAGCCTTGCAGGAGCATTATCACCTACCCTTGCCCTCTATCTGAAAGAAAATAAAGATCTTGATGCTTTCGGGGTAACACTGGTATATCCTACTGCCGGACCTACTCCGGGTGAGACAGCGTTTGCCAGCCTGTTCAATACTACATTTCCACCTTTACCTGCCGGATGGCAGGCTCAGACAGGAGATTATCAGAGCTGGAACACCATGCACTGGAACGATCTGGATGTGGTACCACATGCCTGGCCGGCAGCAGATCTGGAAGAGATTGCAACGATATATGGCCAATCTCCTGACAGGCTTACTGCCTTTACATTAGAAACTTTGCAGAATATTGCCCTTGCTGATGCTTCCGTGTCAGGTGTAACCTATACAAGGATACAAAACCAGTCACTTCCGGGTAAACTTCAGAACTCGGATGGGCCTGGTGTCAGCATCAATACACCACCCCAGTCTTTGTATGATTATATGTACCAGTTATTTTTGCAGCACGTAGATATGTACTCGGGCATCCCTTCCTTTGGTCCTGGTTATCCTCAGGTAAACGGACTTATTCTGCAGCAGCCATTACCTCAGCCTCAGCAGGTGAAGCTGGTACCGGGAGTAACTGCTGTTACAAAATTTGAGATGATTATGAAAATAATCAATCAGATCATCGGCTGGATTTCTCTTCGTTATGCGGCGACCCAGGGAATCACTCAACAGAACGTTGAAGTGAATGAATAATTAGAATTATAGCTTAAATCAAAAACACCTGTCAAAGCTAAGTCGCCATGACAGGTGTTTTTTATATTATCGTATTGATACAGGTTGATTATAAATCAACAAGAGTACCTACATTTTCACCATCTACAATTTTTTCTAAATTTCCATCTTTATTCATATCGAATACAATGATTGGCAATTTATTTTCGTGACTCAAAGTAAATGCAGTCATATCCATTACTTTAAGGTTTTTCTCAAACACTTCATCAAAAGATAATGAATTGTATTTTACAGCATCTGCATTCTTTTCAGGATCACTGTCGTAGATTCCGTCTACTCTTGTTCCTTTCAGGATCACATCAGCACCGATTTCGATAGCTCTTAACGTAGCAGCCGTATCAGTTGTAAAATAAGGGTTTCCTGTTCCTGCACCGAAGATTACTACTCTTCCTTTTTCAAGGTGTCTTACTGCTCTTCTTTTGATGAAAGGTTCCGCTACTTTATCCATTTCGATCGCAGACTGAAGTCTTGTTTTGATTCCTGCATCTTCCAGTGCTCCCTGTAAAGCCATTCCGTTGATTACAGTAGCCAGCATTCCCATATAATCTCCCTGTACCCTGTCCATTCCTTTTGCTGCTCCTGCAACACCGCGGAAAATATTTCCTCCTCCGATTACGATCGCCACTTCACATCCCTTGTCAACTACTTTTTTGATCTCTGCAGCATACTCCTGCAGTCTTTCATTGTCAATACCGTATTGTCTGTTTCCCATTAAGGCCTCACCGCTCAGTTTCAGAAGGATTCTTTTATATTTCATCTTTTATTTTTAATAACTTTTTATTAGTACTGGTTTCCCAGGAATTTGATTTTGCAAATATAATCATTAAAAATGTTGATAAAAGAAAAATATTTAAATAGAAATAATGTAAGAAATATTTTGAAAAGTACGAAAAAGGATTATTTTTGCATTAATTATAAATTGAATTGAAGAAAATTATCATTTTTTCATTATTTCTATCAGGAATTGTTTCTTATGCGCAAACAGGAACAAATGTTTATCCGTTCTTAAATGTACCTGTATCTGCAAGACAAGCTGCCCTGGGCGGTGATGCAATTTCAGTAAGAGATTATGATGTTTCCTTTGCTATTGCAAACCCTGCCCTGTTAAATAAAGATTCTGATAAACAGCTTTCTGTAAATGCAACGGCATACCTTGCCGATTCGAAATACGGAACGATTGCTTATGCCAAAGACTTTGAAAATGGCCATATGGCGACCATCAATGCAAGGTATATGAGCTATGGAAGTATTCCGAGAACGGATGAAAGCGGTTTCGAAAACGGAGAATTTAAGGCTTCTGATGTAGCCATTGGTGCAGGCTATGCCTACCAGTTTGAAGAAGACTGGACTATTGGTGGAGGACTTAATTTTATTACCTCAAAAATTGATAATTATACTTCTTCCGCCATCTCCGGAACAGCGGGAGTTACCTATCATAATAAAAAGAACAAAGAAGTGGTTTCATTGGTGATGAGAAACTTTGGCTTTCAGCTGAAATCTTTCAATGGAACAAGAGAAAACCTTCCTTTCAGAATAGATCTGGGATACACCAAAACCATCAAGAATTTCCCTCTTGCCATCACTATTACCGCACATGACCTGCAAAAGTTTGATATTTCTTCAGAAGAAAATCTGGACGGGCAGAAAGTGGGTACCGGAAGAAAGATTGCCGATCACTTTTCATTGGGAGCAGAATTGTTCCCGGAAAAGAACTTCAATATCAGACTGGGATATAATGTAAAAAGAGGAAATGAGCTGGCGGTGGCAGATCAGAGAAACTTTTCAGGGCTTTCTGCAGGATTTGGAGTTAAAGTGTCCAGATTCCGTATAGATTATGCGCACGTTAGATATCACAACTCTTCAAATGTCAATCAGATAGGAATTTCCATGGACCTTTCCAGCCACAGAGGAGAATAATCTTCAGGCCCGAAATTTCTTAATTATTCCGAAAATTTCTTACTTCTTCTTGATTTTTAAGAAAAAATCTTGAAATTTGCAGTATGAAAAAACCTGTAATTGCTATCGATGGGTACTCGTCTACCGGAAAAAGTTCTATCTCTAAAATCATTGCTGATCAACTGGGACTTATTCATATGGATACAGGAGCGCTTTACAGAGGAGTTACCTGGTATGCTTTGCAGCATTGTGTGAATGAAAACGGTGAAATTGATCTGAATACACTGTTCTCTTCTTTTGACCGGATCAAACTTGAATTTAAAAACAACGGCGGCACACTGATTCTTTTTCTTAATGATTCTGATATCTCCAAAGAAATCCGTACCAACATCGTATCCGATAATGTAAGCCTTGTGGCCAAACAAAAAGAAGTAAGAGACTTCTTGCTACAGTCACAGCGCACTTTGGCAGAAAAAGGAGGTGTTATTATGGACGGACGTGACATAGGGACAGTAGTTCTGCCAAATGCGGACTATAAATTCTTTCTTACTGCCAGCATTGACGAAAGAACCAACAGAAGATTTCTGGAGCTGAAAGGCCTGGGCATAGAAGCTGATAAAGAACAGGTAAAACAAAACCTTATAGAACGCGACAAGATCGACAGTGAGCGTGAGATAGCCCCATTGAAGCAGGCTGAAGACGCCATTGTTATAGATAATTCTGAACTGACCAAGGACGAAACCATAGCCCTTATTTTATCTCACATCAAAAAGATTTAACAATTTTTAATAGGCTTAAAGCCTCCTTTGGTATACAAATTGTAAGTTTTATTACTGTAAAAACTAATCTATTATTAATTATTAAAAAACTTAAAATGTCTAGAAAAGGAAATAATACAGCAGGTATATTGGCAGGACTTCTTGCAGGTGCTGCGGCAGGTGTAATCTTAGGAATGTTATACGCACCGGAAGAAGGTAAAGAAACCAGAAAAAAAATTAAAACTAAGGCTAATGATCTAAAAGATCAGGCGAAAAATAAATATGGAGAGGTTTCTGAAAAAGTAAAGGACCAGTACAGCAATATTTCTTCTACTTTCAAGGAAACTGCTAGCAGCGTAGCACATACTGTGAAAGACGGATATGATAAATACAAGGATCAGATTGTTTCCAAAACTGCAGATCTGGCAAAAGATGTGGAAGCAGAACTGAATGACCTAAAAAAATAAGTAATTTATCTTTTTAAGTAAATTACGGGAAGGAACTTTTGTGCGAAAGTTCCTTTTTTTGTAACTTTAAAAAAAAACAATGATAGAAACTATTAAAGAATACGCCTCCAAGAGAATAGATCTTCTGAAAATTGAAGCCACTGAAAAGTCGTCTCTGTCTGCCGGGCTCATTACTTACTTTGTAGTACTGCTTGTTGCTTTTGCTTTTTTTATTATCCTTTTCAATTTTGGAATCGCCTTCCTTATCGGGAAAGCACTGGATAATTACTCTTACGGATTCTTAATTGTTGCAGGGTTTTATGCTTTGGTAATGGCATTTGTTGTTGCATTCAAAGGTAAAATTGTCAACACGGTTGCAGATCAGGTTATTAAATTTTTAAATCATTAAACTATGGGCAGAAAATACGAGAGCATAGAAGAATTAAGAAGAAAGAAAAAACTGCTTCAAAGTGAAATAAGTGATCTGGAAAATCTTCTTACCTTCAAAAATACGAAGGAAAGCCTGAGTGCATTTACCAATGGCTTAAGCGACCAGTATCTTCAGGAAAAAATAGATGAAGACGGTGATGAAAAAGTAGTTCTCAGAAAGGATGTCATTGCCAAGCAGCTTACTTCAGAGGTAAAAGACCTTTTGATCAGCAAAAATACAGCTGTAGGAATTGCAAGCTCCGCGTTCAAAGGAGGAAACATTACAGACAGCCTTGTTAAGCTGGGAGTTACTGCTATCGTAGGAAACTATGCCAAAAAAAATATGAAAAGCTCCAACTGGAAGAAAAAACTGATTGGCGCAGTTCTGATTTATCTAGCTCCAATAGCACTGAAATATGTCAGAAAAAAGATTGAGGTCTATCAGAAAAATAAAAGTGTTTCAAGTATGGAACAGCTTATATAGACGCTAGAAACCAGAGGTTAGAAAATACTCAGGAAGTGATGTACACGAGTTTCTAACCTCTGGTTTCCTGTTTTTATTTCGAAAACAGCTGTCCTAAAATAATCCCTGCAGCCATAGATACATTCAGGCTTTCTGTAGACTGGGATTTTCCAAATCTTGGAATACTGATACTTTTCTGCAAAAGCTTCTCTGTTTCCGGTCTCATTCCGTTTCCTTCGTTTCCTAAGATCAGGTTGATTTTCTCAGGTTTCTCAAAAGTATAGATATTCTCCCCTTCCATATCTGTTCCGATGTTTACATTTTCTGTTTTGGAAAGATATTCCACAAGATCAGTATATACCACATTCACCCTGGTAAAAGAACCCATGGTTGCCTGAATTACTTTCGGGTTGTATACGTCTACCGTATCTTCACTGCAGATAACCTGCTCAATCCCAAACCAGTCTGCCAGACGTATGATGGTTCCTAAATTTCCCGGATCCTGTATACCGTCCAAAACCAGCTGTATATTCTTATCTTCCAGTTTTTTTTCCTCAGCAAGATAACATACCGCAACGGAATCTTTTGGAGTTTTGAGAAAACTGATTTTTTTTAATTCATTTTCAGAGATATGGGTAACAGGGATATCAGTACGGTCCAATTTTTGTGGATCGGTTGACAATATTTCTTTAACTTTAAAGTTAGAATTAAAAAGTTCACAAATGATTTTATTACCTTCAACCAAAAACAAATTGTATTTTTGTCTGAACTTCTTTTTATCTAAAGATTGTAAAACTTTTATTGTATGAGCTGTAAGCATTATAAGAATTCTCCTCAAAAATATTATAAAATTATCTCATTTGCAACATTTGTTGGTCTCCTTTATGCTTGTAGTACTACGAAAAAAGTTCCTGATGGCGAATACCTGCTTACCAAGAACACTTTAGAGTTCGAAGATAAGAAAGTGTTTTTCGATGAGGAGCTCAAGGACTACATTCAGCAGAAGCCCAATAAAAAGCAATTCCTTTTTATGCCATTGAGTCTCCTTCTGTACAATATGGCTGATCCGAAATACGACACTATACTTAATGAATATATGACCTATCCCGGTGAGATGAGAAATCAGAAACTGAGAGACTCTTTATTCCTTAAATATAATATGAAAAGCAGCGTTGGAAAAAGCCTTCTTTTCGACCGTTTACTGCACAATTGGGGAACACCGCCTGTCATTCTTGATCAGGGCAGAAGTGAAAAAAGTGCTGAATCTATTAAGAAAAGACTTACCTACAGAGGATATTGGGATGCAGATGTAAAATTCAAGCATAATTTGGACTCCGCATCTAAAAAAGCATCTGTTAATTATTTTGTCAGACATAATGATCCTACACGCATCAAGGATTATTACTACAATATCCCGGATCAGGGGATCAAAGGATACTACAAGTCTTTCCTGAACAAAAGTCTTATAAGATCCGGACAAATTCTTGACCAGACAGTTCTTGAAAAAGAAGTAACAAGAATTACCGATATGATGAGGGAGTTTGGGTATTATCGATTCAATGCTTCCAATGACGAAGTTTATTTTGTAGCGGATTCTCTTAAAAGCAGGAAACAGGTTCCTTTAACAATGGAAATTCATAAAGACTCGCTGGATACCCCCTATAAGATTGCTACTTTTGGGAATATTGATGTTGCCATTGTGGATGAACCCGGTGATTATCCTAAAAATACAAAAAAAGACAGCTTAAGGAGAATAAGATTCCATACGGTGAATGATAAATATAAAATTTCATCCATTTGGAGAGCTATTATTCCGGACAGTAAAAAAGTCTTTGACCAATCTAAACTGGATGTCACCAAAAGAAATCTTTTGGCGATGAACAACTTTAGTATCGTTAAAGCAAGAGACTCTCTGAGACAAGGTGGAATGTCCTCACCTAACGACAGCATTGTTGATCTTTTATATGTACTGAAACCACTTCCTAAATATGAGTTGAAAGTGGGAACAGATATTAATTATTCCCAGGTGCTGAATCTGGGGATCTCTCCTTCTGTTGACCTTACCACACGAAATGTTTTCAGAGGTGCGGAAAACCTTTCTACCAGCCTTTCCGGAACGTTCGGATCAATAAGAAGTACGAAGGATATCAGCAAAAGAGTGGCTGCGTATGAAATATCAACACAGGCTTCATTGAATTTCCCGAGACTGCTGCTGCCGTTTAATTATTACAAACTGATTCCGAAACGATATACTCCAACATCTTCTATTTTGCTTGGAGCATCAATCCAGAATAATATTGGTCTGGGAAGGTTAATTTTCAATACAGGGCTTAATTATCAGGCAAGTGTAAATGACCAGGTATATCATAAGCTTACGTTATTTAATACTCAGGTCAGCCTTACAAAGAATAAAGATGCCTACTACGATTATTTTGTGAATGACGGAAGGGTAAAAGATGAAGTTTTCGGGAATTATTTCATGTTCAATGCGGAAACAGCACAGGTCGGCCAGGATTACAAAGATGGAAAACTGAGTGTAGATGAAGTTTCCAAACAGATTATCGATAATGAAGCTTACCGTGCAAGTCTTAACCAGCAGGGCACAGATCTGCTGACAGCCTTCAGAGGAACTTTGGTCAATAAAGACAGGCAGACACAGGATGTCCTTATTTCTTCCATGATCTATAACTTTGTTTATAGTGAAATCGGAAAAAAAGAATATCCAAATGCATTTTATTTCAACGGGAAAGTTGAACTTGCGGGTAATATCTTAAGCATATTCAATAAAAAAGACAACAGCGGAGGTGTGGTTACCGGTCCGCAAAGAACTATTTTCGGACTGCCATATGCGCAGTTTGTGAAATTTGATATTGACACAAGGAAATATTTCAGATTTAACGGGAACCAGACATTAGTTCTTCGCCAGTTTATCGGAGTAGGAATACCATACGGAAACTCCCAGGATATGCCTATTATCAAATCATATTTCAACGGAGGTTCCAATGATATCAGAGCTTGGGTAGCCTTCGGAGGATTGGGTCCTGCAGATTCTCAGGTGGATGAAAGAGTTCGTACCTATATGACGGACAACTTAAAGCTGACGACTAATATTGAATACAGAATTCCGTTTAATAAGACTTATGAAGGGGCTTTATTTACGGATATCGGGAATACCTGGAGTCTTCGTAACTACAATGACGGGTATGGTGATGAGTTTAAATTCAGTAAATTCTGGAAACAGGTAGGTATCGGAAGCGGGTTCGGATTAAGGTTAAACATTGCTTATGTTACTGCAAGAATCGACCTTGCCTACAAGATCTATGATCCGAATAAACCTGAAGGTGACCGCTGGAGAATCAAATACATCCAGCCTTTCAAACCAACAGTTAATATTGCGTTCGGGTATCCTTTCTAATCCGGAGAAACACCTAAAATAAAATACACAACAGCAATCACACGGGCGAGGATTTCCCTCGCCTGATTTCTGTAAAAGCTTTCAGGTTTTGTGACATCCTGCGCATCAAATCCCAAAGCATTCATATCATTATTTCTGGCAAAAAACAATGCTCTGAGGTTATGATATCCCTGAGATACAATGATGACATTTTTCTTTTTATAAACATCCTTACAGCGCAGAATACTTTTATAGGTATTGAATCCTTTCGGATCTTCTACAATAATATCTTCCGGAACACCTTCCTGATTCACCAGATAATTTCTCATAGCTCCCGGCTCATTGTACCCTTTGCTCTTCTCCCCGCTCACTATAATCTTTTTGATTTTTCCGTGATGATAAAGAAGTGCTGCAGCGTCCATTCTTTTGGTAAAATAAGGATTGGATTTTCCTGATCTCATTTTAGGAGATGTTCCCAGCACCAAAGCGATTTCTCTGGGTGGTATTTTTGAGATTTTGGTATAGGTTCTCCCGTTGGTAAGCCCGAAAACCCACGCATTACACAGGCATATCATCAGAATCCCTAATTCCAGTGATATAAACCCAAGGTTAAATATGTTCTTAATAACTCTCAACTAAGATCAAAGTTAAGCTTTATTTTTTTACTTTTCACAATAGACATGCAAGCTAAAATATGTCCCTGCGCTTCCTCTTTTTCGGTAAGATACTCATTCTCCAGAAGTTCCACTTCTCCCTCTTCCAAAGAGCATTCACAACTGCCACATATTCCCGACTTGCAGGAATAAGGTACCGGGAATTTCTGAATCAGAAGTTGTTGAAGAATTTTATCCTTGTTATCAGGAAGCTGGGTTGTATATTTTTTTCCCAGCATGGTAAATTCAACTTCTATATTTTCAATAAGAGGAAATTCTTTTTCTACGGGATAAATATCATCATTGAATTCTTCAAAAAGCTCAAAATGAATGTTCTTTTTCGGAATGCCATGATGATAGCATGCATTAGCCAGGGTTTTGATCATTTCTCCTTTTCCGCAGATCAATACCTCGTCTACCGCATCCCAGATGGTAGATTCTTCATCAGTATCATCCAAATGGAGAATCTGATTAATAATAAGATTCAGTTTCTTCTCATCCAGCCGGCCATAAAAAAACTGATCATCAATTTTCTCCTGTGAAAAAAAGTAAAAAATCTGAAGCCTGTCGCCACATGTTCTGGCAAGGTTATCCAATTGATCGCGATACACAAGATCATCCGAACTTTTATTTCCAAAGAATAAAAACAAACGGGTTCTGGGCTCGTTGTGTAGGATATTTTTAAAGTGGCTTAAAATAGGAGTAATCCCGATTCCTGCTGCAAAAGCAACAATAGTTCTGAATTCGCTTGGCTTGGAGACCAGTGTAAATCTTCCCGCCGGCTCACTTACCCATAGAATGTCACCCATATTGTAGTTTTGAAACAACTGGGATGTAGCTCCTTCAGAAGAGTTGATCTTTATTCCCAGGCTTATTTTTCCTTCATAAGGTGCTGAAGTCATTGAATAATCATTAATAACCTCTTTCCCATGTGACTGAAATCTTATACTGACATACTGCCCTGCTTCAAATCTGAAATTTTCCTTTACATTCTCTGGAATATCAAACTCCAGAGAAAAAGTATTTTTGGTCAGCTGTTCCTTTTTCGCTATTTTTAACGGATGAAACTGTATCAGTTTCCCTTTATAGATTTGTTGTTCCATAACTTCAATTCAAAAATAGATAAAAAATAATTTATGAAGAAGATAATTTTATCCACGTTACTTCTTACTGCATTGTACAGCTGTAAAAAAGAAGGTCAGAAAACTGAAAATACGGCTGCTGCAGATTCTCTTTCTGTATCTCAAACTACAGAAGCTGAAGGAAGTACAGTTCTTCCCAAAGAACTTTCCCCGGAAAATGTAAGCCAGCATCTGGCAAAAAATAATGACACTTTATATGTTACCAATTTCTTTGCAACCTGGTGTGGTCCGTGTATGAGAGAAATTCCAAGTTTTAAAAATAAAATGGAGGAATTAAAAGGAAAACCTGTAAAGTTCACCTTTGTAAACCTTGATGATAAGGCTGAATGGGCAGGTGCTGTTAAAAATTTTGCTGTAGAAAACAAACTGGGAAGCAGTATTATCTTGCTGGACGGACAAAAATTAGATCAAAACTTCTTCCATAACAACTTCAAACAGTGGGACGGAGGTTCTATTCCTTTTACTTTCATGAGAAAAGGTGATAAAACTGATGAATATCTTGGAATGATGACGGAAGATGTTCTGAATTCAAAAATCGATTCTTTCTTAAAATAAAATAGACTGAACGCTTTCTGAATCATGTCAAAAAGATTTAAAATCCTGTGTTTATTATTTGTGATCGCTATTATCATCAGTGCTGTCATTAATATGAACACAGGATTTTTAAGTTTAAGTTTCGGGGATTTCTTTCAGGATTCAGCTCATAACCAAATTGCTGAGATCCGTATCAACCGTGTTCTGGTTATGATGCTGGCCGGAATTTCAATTCCGACTTCAGGTTTTCTGATGCAGGAATATTTTCAAAATCCATTGGCAGGACCTGATATACTGGGAATAACATCTGTCGCCAGTTTATCGGTCGCTTTTTATATTTTCTTCTCCCATAATTTTCTACTGCCTGAGTTTTTACAGAATAGCTTCCTGAGTTTATCGGCGATTGGTGGAAGTTTACTGCTGATGCTGATATTACTATCTATGTCCAATAGATTTCAGGATAAATCATACCTTATTATTTTCGGATTCCTTGTATCTGCCTTTGCTGGTGCTATTGTGTCGCTGCTTCAGTTTTATGCGGAAAATCAAAGTCTTAAAAACTATATTTTATGGTCTTTCGGAGCGAATAATATGGTGACCAGAAACCAGATTTATGTATTGTCTGTCCTTGTTTTCATCGGTATGTTCATCTGTTTAAGGCTATAAAGCCACTTATCGGGAATTCTCTCGGCAATTCTTATGCACAAAGTTTAGGAGTAAACCTGAAGCAGCTCAAGCTTTTAATTATAATTGCATCCTCTCTCCTATCCGCTTCTATTACTGCATTTCTGGGACCTATCTTATTTATCGGAATCATTGTTCCTCACTTCTGCAGATTGGTTTATAACCCATCCAGACTATGGCAGCAATGGATTCTTAATATGTTTCTGGGAATGCTGATCATGCTGCTTTTCTCCGTCATTGCAGAAAAACACAGATTCCTTTGAATGTCATAAGCTCTGTTTTGGAATCCCTGTAATTCTGATGATGCTATTGAAACAGAATAAAGTGTGATTTTTTTGTTTGACAAACGCAAAGGCGCAAAAAACTTTTAAAAACCTTATATTTTAAGACGCAAAGATTTTATCTCCGATAAAATTGAGCAATGCATATTTTAATTCACAAAAAATTACCCCATCCTTGCCGAAAATCTTCGATTTTCTCGCGCCTTACACAAAATATTAAAGCCTTTGCGCCTTCTCGCTTACCCGACATTTTGCATCAATAAGCAACTATTCATATATTTAAGTCCAACAAAACAACACAAATGACAGAAAATGAAATTTCAAAAATTGTTTTTGAAACAGGTTTAAAGATCCATAGAAAAATTGGTGCGGGATTATTTGAGCATGTTTATGAAGAATGTTTATTTTATGAATTAACAAAATCAGGTTTTCTGGTAGAAAGACAAAAATTGCTTCCAATCATTTATGAAGATTTAAAAATAGACAATGCTTTTAAACTTGATCTACTGATTGAAAATAAAGTAATTCTGGAAATAAAAACAGTTGAGTACATATCACCTGCTCATAAAGCACAACTTTTGACTTACTTAAGAATGACAAACTGTAAATTGGGGCTATTACTCAATTTTCAATCCGATGTTTTCAAAAACGGAGTAACAAGAATTGTAAACAATTTATAAAATAAAACAGGATAAAAATTTGACAAAGTCAAATTCCTTGCGCCTTAAAACATTATTTTTGTAAAATAATTTGCGCCTTCGCGTGTAACCAACAAAAGTATGCACCTACAGATCAAACAGGCAGATATCGGCTACAATACAACTTTAATCTCCAATGCCAATGCGGATTTAAAGCTTGGTGATGTATGCCTGCTGATTGGTAATAATGGTGTAGGAAAAACAACGCTTATCAAGTCTATTCTTCACCAGCTTCCTTTACTGGATGGTAAAATCTCTATTAATGGCAAAAATGTGAAGAGCCTTTCGGTAAAGGAAATTGCAGAAAACATTGCCATCGTTTTTTCAAAGTCTGTAATACCGCAGCATTATACAGTTGAGGACCTCATTTCCCTGGGAAAGTACATTTACTATCCTTTTTATTTTGAATTAACAAAACAAGACCGCGAAGAAGTTGCCCATATTATTGAAGAACTGGACTTAAATCAATACCGATATACGCTTCTTAAAAACCTCTCAGACGGAAATCTGCAGAAAGCGTTTATCGGCCGTGCCATTACCCAAAACTCGCCTGTCATTATTCTGGATGAGCCAACAACCCATCTGGATGAAAAAAACAAAATCATCATTCTTAAAACCCTGAGAAAACTGGCCAAGGATCAGAATAAGCTTATCCTGTTTTCTTCCCATGACTGGC
This sequence comes from Chryseobacterium gleum, assembly GCF_900636535.1. Classification (NCBI taxonomy): domain Bacteria; kingdom Pseudomonadati; phylum Bacteroidota; class Flavobacteriia; order Flavobacteriales; family Weeksellaceae; genus Chryseobacterium; species Chryseobacterium gleum. Next base: position 461,216 of record NZ_LR134289.1, on the reverse strand, counting down.
GATTAGCCAAAGAGTTTGCAGACAAGATCTGGTATGTAAAAGAAAATCATCTGTATTCCGGGATTGTTGAGGACATTTTACTTCAGCATGGTGAGCTTACCAATGCTTCCTTATTCCAAATCAACGAGACTTTTATTCCACCTATTATCTCTGCCCCTCAGTTTCACAAGGAAATGCTGTATTCTCTGCTTCAAAAAAACTTCCAAAAAGACCTGTCTGACCTGAATTTTGAATTTCAGGACCCATTTTGGGTAATCACTAAAGATTCCGCTCATTACCAATGTGAATCTTTTGAAGAAATCACCAAATTAATTCCAAACATTCATTAATACTAAGTTTTCTTTGATTAATTCACATACTATGCATGCATAGTATTATGCTAATCATACAATTTAATCTATTTACTATCAGGTTATTAACAAAATTTAACGTTAATAAATATTATGCATGCATAATATTTATTAAATTTGGGTAAAACCATTGACGCAAAAATGATGGATAATAATAAGGAAAAAATAGAAAACGTAGATTTGATTTTAAAGCAGACCTGGCTGGCTGTTTCAAAAATGTACACAGAATTAGCTCAGGAACATGATTCAACGGCTGTACAGGCCCTTACTCTTCTTAAAATAGACCCTAAAGAAGGAACCCGAAGTACCAATCTCGGTCCAAAGATGGCTATTGAGCCTACTTCTTTAACGAGAATCATCAAACTTCTGGAAGATAATGGATATATCTATAAGGAAAAAACAACCACCGATAAAAGAGAGGTTATCATTAAACTTACAGATAAAGGGTTAAACTCCAGAAATATGTCTAAAGAAGTCGTTGTCAACTTTAACAAGAAGGTGATGGAAAAAATCTCCCCTGAAAAAATGGAAACGTTCAAAGACGTCATGAGCGAAATCATGAAAATAGCAAACGAATTATTAAATAACAGAAAATAAATTATGATGAACCTTTCGGTTCTATCTAATCTTCTCAAAATAAAAATTTACATATGAAAAGAAGAATCAAACATGTAACGGTTCTTGGTTCAGGAATTATGGGAAGCGGTATCGCAGCTCACTTCGCCAACATTGGTGTTGAAGTATCACTCTTGGATATTGTTCCTTTTGAACTTACTGAAGCTGAACAGAAAAAAGGTTTGACCAAAGATGATAAGGCAGTAAGAAACAGAATTGCTTCCGAAAACTTTGAAAAACTTAAAAAAGCAAGTCCTGCACTTCTTTATTCACCAAAGTTTGCAGACAGAATCAAAATCGGAAATTTCGATGACGATTTACCGAAAATCAAAAACACAGACTGGATCATTGAAGTGGTAGTAGAAAGGCTTGATATTAAAAAGTCGGTTTACGAAAAGATTGAACAGTTCAGAAAACCAGGGACATTAATTTCCTCCAATACTTCCGGGATTCCTATTCACCTGCTGACAGAAGGCAGAAGCGAGGATTTCAAAAAATACTTTGCCGGAACGCACTTCTTCAACCCGGTAAGATATCTTCCTCTTTTAGAGATTATCCCTACTAACGATACAGATCCTGAGATCATTGATTTCTATATGAACTATGGAGCAAAATTCTTAGGTAAAACAACGGTTTTGGCGAAAGATACTCCGGCATTCATTGCCAACAGAATCGGAGTTTTCTCTATGATGGATCTTCTTCATAATGTACAGAAACTAGGACTTACCGTTTCTGATGTTGATAAATTAACAGGTCCGGTTATAGGACGTCCGAAATCTGCAACATTCAGAACAGCTGATGTGGTAGGTCTTGATACATTGGTAATGGTAGCCAACGGTGTTCGTCAGAGCGGTGCTGAAGCCAATGATTTCAATGATGTTTTTGCACTTCCTGACTATATCCAGAAGATGATGGATAATAAGTGGCTAGGTTCAAAAACAGAGCAGGGATTCTATAAAAAAGTGAAAAATGCAGAAGGAAAATCTGAGATTCACGGATTAAACCTTGATACTTTAGAATATGAACTACAAGGAAAATCATCATTCCCTACCCTGGAATTAACAAAATCTATTGATAAGCCGATAGATAGATTCAAAGTGCTGATCGGTGGTAAAGATAAAGCCGGAGAATTGTACAGAAAATCTCTGGGAGCATTATTCGCTTATGTCTCGCACAAAGTTCCTGAAATCTCTGACGAAGTTTATAAAATCGATGATGCCATGAGAGCCGGTTTCGGATGGGAAAACGGACCGTTCGAAATCTGGGATGCCGTAGGTGTTCAGAAAGGTATTGAACTGGCAAAAGATGCAGGATATGAAGTTTCGGATTGGGTAAAAAATGTAGAAACTTTCTATAAAGTTAATGATGAAGGACAAAGTATTTATGTTGATAAAAACTCAGGAGAATACAACAAAATTCCTGGTCAGGATGCTTTCATCATTTTAGATAATATCAGAAAAAATAAAACACTTTGGAGCAATTCAGGTGCTGCTATTCAAGATTTGGGAGACGGAATTATCAACTTTGAGATCCGTTCAAAAATGAACTCTCTTGGAGGCGAAGTTCTTGACGGATTAAACAGAGCCATTGATTTAGCAGAAAAAGAGTACGACGGATTGGTCATCGGAAACCAGGGAGCAAACTTCTCTGTAGGAGCCAACCTTGCCATGATCCTTATGATGGCTATCGAACAGGATTGGGATGACCTGAATATGGCGATCGCTTACTTCCAGAAGTCCATGATGAGAGTTCGCTATTCTTCTATTCCTGTGGTAGTTGCTCCTCACGGAATGACTTTAGGTGGAGGCTGCGAAATGACAATGCATGCAGACAGAGTGGTTGCAGCCGCAGAAACATATATCGGACTGGTAGAAACCGGAGTTGGGGTAATCCCTGGCGGTGGTGGTACTAAAGAACTGACTTTAAGAACTTCCAGAGAATTCCACAATGATGATGTTAAAAATAACAGACTTCGTGACGCTTTCATGAACATCGCTATGGGTAAAGTGGCTACTTCAGCTTATGAAGCTTATGATATGGGAATCCTTGAGAAAGGAAAAGACATCGTTTCCGTAAGCAAAAACAGACAGATTGCTGAAGCTAAAAAAGTAGCGAAACTGTTAGCAGAACAAGGTTATACACAGCCCATTGAACAGAAAGTGAAAGTTTTAGGTAAAGATGCATTAGGAATGTTCTATGTAGGAACAGATCAGATGTTAACCGGAAACTATATTTCTGAACATGATAAGAAAATTGCAGATAAGCTAGCCAACGTAATGGTAGGTGGAAACCTGTCTGAACCTACAGTTGTTACAGAACAATATCTGCTGAACCTTGAAAGAGAAACTTTCTTACAGCTTTGCGGTGAGAGAAAAACTCTGGAGAGAATTCAGTACATGTTGCAGAATGGAAAACCGTTGAGAAACTAATCATTTCAAAAAAAGATTAACGAACACTTTGTCATTCCGAAGAATCTAAACTTTGTAGAGAGGCTTCCAGCATGATAAACAGTACGATTAATTTTTTATAACAATTAATTAATAAAACAATGTCAAAGACAGCATACATAGTAAAAGGATTCAGAACAGCAGTAGGAAAAGCGCCAAAAGGCTCTCTGCGTTTTACACGTCCTGATGTGATGGCGGCTACCGTTATTGAAAAATTAATGGCTGAGCTTCCGCAATTAGATAAAAACAGAATTGATGACCTTATCGTAGGAAATGCAATGCCTGAAGCTGAACAAGGGCTGAACGTTGCACGTCTGATCTCTCTGATGGGATTAAATACCGATAAAGTTCCGGGAGTTACCGTAAACAGATACTGTGCTTCAGGAAGTGAGGCGATTGCCATTGCTTCTGCAAAAATTCAGGCTGGTATGGCGGATTGTATCATCGCAGGCGGTACCGAATCAATGTCATATATTCCAATGGGAGGTTATAAGCCTGTCCCTGAAACGGATATCGCAAAAACAAATCCTGACTATTACTGGGGAATGGGTTACACTGCTGAAGAAGTGGCGAAACAATATAAGATAACAAGAGAAGAACAGGACCAGTTTGCTTTTGAATCTCACATGAAAGCTTTAAAAGCGAATCAGGAAGGCAGATTTGCCAACCAGATCGTGCCGATTCCTGTAGAATATAACTTTCTTGATGAAAATCAGAAACTACAAACTAAAAAGTTTGATTTTTCAGTTGATGAAGGTCCAAGAGCTGATACTTCTTTAGCTGGCCTGGCAAAATTAAGACCAGTATTTGCCAACGGAGGAAGCGTAACTGCCGGAAACTCTTCTCAGATGAGTGACGGAGCAGCTTTCGTAATGGTAATGAGTGAGGAAATGGTAAAAGAATTAGGATTAGAGCCTGAAGCAAGATTAGTAGCTTATGCAGCTGCCGGACTTGAGCCAAGAATCATGGGAATGGGGCCTATCTACGCTATCCCGAAAGCGTTGAAACAAGCAGGTCTTGAATTAAAAGATATCGATTTGATCGAGCTTAACGAAGCTTTCGCCTCTCAGTCAGTGGCGATCAAGAAAGAATTAGGTTTAAATCCTGACATTTTAAATGTAAACGGAGGAGCTATCGCCCTTGGTCACCCGCTTGGATGTACAGGAACAAAGCTTACCGTTCAGCTTCTTGACGAAATGAGAAAGCGTGGCAACAAATACGGAATGGTTTCTATGTGCGTAGGAACCGGACAGGGAGCAGCTTCTATTTTCGAACTCCTTTAATAGACAAATAGAGAATGGACGGATAGATAATAAACTTAAAGACACCAAAAATGTATGAATGATTTTAAGAGGCACAATTTTAAGAAGCTTAAAATTTGGCAAATGAGTATGGAATTATCAAGATTAACTTTAGATCTTACAGATACTTTTCCGACTTATGAAAAGTATGGTTTGAAAAATCAAATGGACAGATGTGCAATTTCAATTCCATCAAATATAGCTGAAGGTTCAAGCAGGACAAATAAGTCTTTTAGTCATTTTTTAGATGTTTCTTTAGGTTCTTCATTTGAATTGCAAACACAAATATTGTTAGCAAATCATAGAAAATATTTATCTGATGAAAAAACTGAAATCTTTGAAATTAAGATTGAAGAATTTCAAAAAGCAACAATGGTATTTCAGAATACTTTAAACAAAGACTAAGAAAAGAATAAGAGGTAATAGAACGAAAGAAAATAGACAAGGATGAAAGTCTATCATCTATTTGTCTATTTTCTAAATGTCTCAAAAATTAAATAACAAAATAATATATGGCTACATTAAAAGGCGGGGAATTCCTGATCAAACAAATTCCTGCAAATGAAATTTTCAGTATTGAAGAACTGAATGAGGAGCAAAAGATGCTTCGTGATTCGGCAAAAGAATTCATAGACAGAGAGGTAGTTCCTCAAAAAGAGCGTTTCGAAAAGAAAGATTATGCATTTACAGAAGAAACTATGCGTAAACTGGGAGAAATGGGAATGTTGGGGATTGCTGTTCCTGAAGAATACGGAGGTCTTGGAATGGGATTTGTGACTACAATGCTTGCCTGCGATTATCTTTCCGGAACAACGGGTTCTTTGGCAACAGCTTACGGAGCACATACCGGAATCGGAACTCTTCCTATCGTTCTTTACGGAACCGAAGAGCAAAAGAAAAAATATCTTCCGGATTTAGCAACAGGAACAAAATTCGGAGCTTACTGTCTGACAGAGCCTGATGCTGGTTCTGATGCCAACTCAGGAAAAACAAGAGCAAAACTTTCCGAAGACGGAAAACATTATATCATCAACGGGCAGAAAATGTGGATCTCTAATGCAGGATTTGCAGATACATTTACATTATTCGCTAAAATTGATGATGATAAAAATATCACAGGATTTGTAATCAACAAATCTGAGCTTGAAAACCCTGAAAGTTTAACTTTCGGTGAAGAAGAGCATAAATTGGGTATCCGTGCTTCATCTACACGCCAGGTTTTCTTCAATGACATGAAGATCCCTGTAGAAAATCTTTTAGGAGAAAGAAACAATGGTTTTAAAATCGCTTTAAATGCATTGAACGTAGGCCGTATCAAGTTAGCAGCAGCGTGTCTTGATGCACAGAGAAGAATCTTAAACCACTCTATCCAGTATTCTAACGAAAGAAAGCAGTTTGGTGTATCCATTTCCACATTCGGGGCTATCAGAAAGAAAATTGCTGAAATGGCAACCGGAGTGTTTGTAAGTGAGGCTGGTTCTTACAGAGCTGCTAAAAATATTCAGGATAAAATTGATGAATTGGTAGCAGCCGGATTAAGCCACCAGGAAGCAGAATTAAAAGGTGTTGAAGAATTTGCTGTAGAATGTTCAATCCTGAAGGTATTTGTGTCTGACCTTGCTCAGCATACTGCAGATGAAGGAATTCAGGTATACGGAGGGATGGGATTCTCTGAAGATACGCCTATGGAAGCAGCATGGAGAGACTCAAGAATTTCAAGAATTTATGAAGGGACAAACGAAATCAACAGATTATTAGCTGTAGGAATGCTTATCAAGAGAGCAATGAAAGGTGAATTAGACCTCTTGTCTCCTGCAATGGCTATCAGCAAAGAATTGATGGGTATTCCTTCATTTGAAGTTCCTGATTACTCAGAATTCATGAGTGAGGAAAAAGCAATTATCGCAAATCTTAAGAAAGTATTCTTAATGGTTTCCGGAGCTGCTCTTCAGAAATATATGATGGATATTGAGAAACAACAGCATTTATTATTGAATGCCTCTGAAATCCTGAACCAGATCTATATGGCAGAATCTGCTGTGTTAAGAGCAGAAAAACATTTCTCTCCTGATTCTGTAGAAGCAGCTATGGCTCAGCTGAACCTTTACAAAGCTGTTGAGAAGATTATCACTGCGGCTAAAGAAGGAATTGTATCTTTCGCTGAAGGAGACGAGCAGAGAATGATGCTTTCAGGATTAAGAAGATTCACGAAGTATACCAACCATCCGAATGTAGTAGCTTTAACCGAAAAAATTGCTGCTCATTATATTGAAAAAGGATCTTATTAGTCTTTAATAACATAAATTTGATTCAGCGTCCCAAAATTGGGACGCTTTTTCTTTTCACCCCTATTTATTATGATTATCATTGGATTTATTAACAATCATTAAATACATTCAAAAAAAATCATTATTTTTATTCTAAATTAAATAACACATGAAAATCTTATTATTTCCGATATTCCTTATTTCAGTGGCTTTCTCAGCACAAAAAAAAGAAGATGTAATCCTTGTTCCCAAAGTTGATACAACAAAAATCGTTTCTAAAAGAAAATTCCCCGGGTATTTTGCTGTAAAACCTGAGCTTCCTCAAAAAGAACTTTATAAAATATTAGCAGTTAAACCTAAAGATACTACCCTCTATCTGGCTTTAAAAGAACCAGCAAAAGATTACTCTCAATATAAAATTCTGAATGCCATTACACGTGAAAAACTCGATATAAATCCGAAAAAAACAACACAATCGAAATAAAACAACACAAACTAAAAACTATTATCATGGGAAAATTTATTATCTCTAAACGATCAAACGGTGACTTTCAATTCAACCTTAAAGCAGGAAACGGTCAGGTTATTTTAACCAGCCAGGGATACAGCACCAAACCTTCATGCGAAAACGGAATTACATCGGTAAAAACCAACGCTCAGGAAGATTCAAAATTTGAAAGAAACACAGCCAATGATGGCAGATGTTATTTTAATCTGAAAGCAGGAAACGGACAGATCATAGGAACCAGCCAGATGTATGAATCTGATAATGGTATGGAAAACGGAATAGAATCTGTAAAAAACAACGCTCCGCATGCTCACATAGAGGATGAAACTACGATGTAAAAATCATCTGAAATATTATGGATAAAAATGCCTTAGTTTTTAAGGCATTTTTTATTTTTGTACTCTATTTTTCATTAAAAATGACAAAAGAAGAATTACTGAATAAAGCAATCAAAATCGCCGATAAGGCTCATAAAGGACAAACCGATAAATACCATGCTCCATACATTGCCCATGTAATGCGTGTGATGAACTATGGTAAGACACTGGATGAAAAAATCGTAGGGGTACTGCATGATGTGGTAGAAGACCACCCACAGGAATTCAGTCTGGATTATTTGAGATCGGAAGGGTTTCCAGAATATATTATCTTCGCCATCAGCTGCCTTACAAAGCTGGATCCGGAAGAAGATTATGACGAATTTATCAAAAGAACAGAAAGATCTCTCCTTTCCGTTGCCGTAAAACTGAATGACCTTCGTGACAATATGGACCTTAGAAGGGTAAACCGAGAGCTTACTCCTAAGGATATCAAAAGATTCAATAAATATCTGAAAGCCTATCGTTATCTGATAGAGAAATATTAAAAAAAACATGACTAATAACCTACCCAAAATTTCATCGGCTTATCAATCTAAGCTGGTATCTGCTATTGCATCCATTTCAGTTTTTTTCCTGATATACCTGATACTTATACTTGTCTCTTTGCTCATGATATTCTTATTAGGATATGGAGCCATAAAAATGCTGAGTATTGCTGTTAATTATTTTACCGTTTTAGCGGCAGCAGGACTCTTAAGTGTAGGTATTTTTGTGTTTATATTTCTTGTTAAGTTCATTTTCAGAAAAAACCATTACAGTACCCGTCATTTACTGGAAGTGAACAGATCTCATCAGCCACAGCTGTTTGCGATCATTGATGAAATTGTGGCTGAAACAGGAGTGAAAGCGCCTCAAAAAGTTTTCCTTTCTCCGGATGTAAACGCCAGTGTAAGCTATAATTCTATTTTCTGGAGCATGTTTCTACCTGTTAATAAAAATCTGACAATTGGTGTTGGGTTGATCAACTCTACAAGTGTAGGAGAACTGAGAACAATTCTGGCTCATGAATTTGGGCATTTCTCTCAGAAAAGCATGAAAGTGGGTGGCTATGTGAATCAAGCTGAAAAAATAATTTTTGAAACCGTTTACAATAATAAAGACTACGAAAACTTTATAATGGAGTTTTCAGGAGGAAATGCCATTTTTAAAATTTTTGGTCTTATTTCTGTCAGTTTCATTAATGCATTTCAATCCGTTCTTAAAAGTATATCCAATTTTCTTTTTAAAAACCACGCTTCCCTTCAAAGAGAAATGGAATATCATGCAGATGCTATTTCAACATACATAACCAATCCTGATGAACAGACGTCATCTTTATTAAGGCTGGAATTAAGTGATGTTGCTTTTAATTATTCTTTTAATTTTTACATTGGAAGCAATCAGAAATATCTTCCGAAAGACCTGTATAAGAATCAGTTCTCTTTGATGAAAATTTTATCTGAAAGAAACAATCATCCTTACGTAAACGGACTTCCTAAAATAGATGCTGAAGATCTTACCCGCTATAATAAATCCAGAATAGAAATTGAAGATCAATGGACGTCACATCCCGATATTTTAAAAAGAGTTGAAAGGATTAAAACAAACAAAACCAGAAATATAGCAGCAGACCATAGATATGCAAAAGAAATAATCAGCGGATTTGATAAGATCTGCGAAATTATGACCTCAAAATATCTGACTCTACATGCTGTAAAAAACGTAGGTGAAGTATTAGAAGATGAAACTTTCATCAAACTTTACCTGGATGATAATATTTATAAGACGCTCAGTTCAAATTTTAATGGATATTACGAAAGACACAACCCTGTTATAGAAAATATTGAATCTGTCATTTCTGACATATCCTCTCATCATGATGTTGATCTTTTTAGTGACAAAAAAGTATCTTTAGTCTACGAAAAAACAGGAATAGAGAATGATATTCAGACACTGCAATATCTGGCTTCCTATCCGAAAGAAATAAAGACATTCAGATTTGACGGTACTCTATATAAAGCGAAAGATGCAGCAAGTCTTATTCCTAATCTTGAAAGTGAACTGAAGAGAGTAAAAGATGAACTTCTGAAAAATGATAAAGCAATTTTTCAGCATTATTACCATATTTCCAATGAGGATATTAAGAAACAACTTCTTAGCAAGTACAGGAATTTTGCAGTATTAGACAGGGAGTTCGATGTATTTCAGAAAAGTCTTAATGATTTTACGGCATACCTGCAGTTTATGACTGTTACTTTACCGTTTGAAGAAATCCGACAACACAGAGCCAAGCTTTTGAAGGCAGAAGAACCTTTTAAACAAAAGACTAAAGAGCTGATAGAAAACTCAGCTTACAAAGAAGCTTTAAAAGCTGACGATAAAAACCTTTTACAGGAATTTGTAAACTCTGAATATATCTATTTCAACAAAGACAAATACCTTGAGCATGAAGTAAATGCCATATCAATAGTGGTTGAAAAGTATCAGACACTACTGAATGATCATTATCTTAATTCTAAACTTGAGTTACTAAATTTTCAGGCAGAATTAAATAAGAATTAATCTGCTCCCGGGAAATCGTAAGTTTTCGTGTGGTGGTCTGTTCCGTCAATGTTAATGTTTAATGCCAGGTAAATAAAATGTAAATTTTTATTTCCTTTTGCTTCGAATTCACGCTGCCACAGATATCCGCTTACGATACCAAAATAATCATCGATCTGATAGCCGAAACCGCCATAGACTCTGTTTCTGGCGAAAGTAGGCTTCATCGGAGAGACAAAGAAAACCTCATCATAAGCGTTGGCAAAAACAGTTCCTTTCTTTATGGTTTTGGCATTTAGAGGGACACTGACGTTCAGACGATACCTGTAACGCATTCTCTGAGATGTCTGGTCTGTTTTAGGCTCATAGAACCAGCTTTTTTCAGCGCGGAGTCGGTTTTCAAACTTTACGATGCCTTTTTTAAGATCAATAACATCCTGAAGCCATACTCTGAATTCTTCCCTGCTTAAACTATGATCCTTATAATTAACGTACCTTCCAAGTCCTACGAAAGGTTTGTGATTTTTAGTAAGATTATAACCTACTCCTCCTTTTATTTCATAATAATCAGGGTAAGTATAATCTTCATTACCACGCAGCTGTCCTTCTGCATACAGGAAAAATTTAGGATGAAACTTATAGGTCAGAGTTACTGCGTTGAAGCTGGAAATATGTTCCTGTGCTTTAAAGAAAGAAATTCCAAGTAGTAAGCCTAAGCCTATAAAACGTTTCATAAAAAATTTTTGCAAATGTAAATTTTTTAACAATTTGTTAATATTAACTTTAATTAATATTGAATTAACAGCTACTTAATATTAATTGTATACGAAAATCCGATGTGGAACCATCTTTGAGGCATTGCCACACCAAACGCTTCGGTATAATTTGTATTCGTAAGATTGTTAACCAACACATAAACAGAGTAATCTTTACCGGAAAAGCTCAGTTTTTCATCTACAAGATTATAAGTTCCCAGATTTACCCTTTCGTTATAACGGTAAACAAGCTCATTGGTAAAGTTTTTAAGGAATCTGACCTCTAGCTTAGAAATAAACTGATGCTTCAGATTATCCAGAATATACCTTGAAACCAGGCCTTCTTTTTCTTCATATTTACTGTCGATATACGTATATCCAACTGTATATTTCAGCCAGTCTACCGGTCTGTGGCTCCACTCTGCTTCTATTCCTTTGGTTTTGATATCTCCTACATTCTGGGCAAACCATACTTTATCACTGATGTCATTTTTCACCCAGTCAATAGAATTGCTGGAATTTCTTAGAAATCCACTGATTTTAGCTAAAATCCTGTTGTTCTGATATTGATATCCTACCTCAGACGAAACTGCATTTTCAGGCTGCAAATCAGGGTTTCCCTGTTCTGTTCTGCTGACATAATACAGTTCGGTAAAGGTTGGTATACGATGTACTTTCGCAATATTTCCGTAGATTTTATTATTGGCATTAAAGTTATATCCTACATCAAGCCCCGGATAGAAGAAATTACCTTCCTTGGAGTAATTGGCCCACGAAATCCCCGGACTGATATTCAGTTTTTTGTCAAGTAATGAAAAATGATGTTCAAAGAAAACCTGGGAAACAAAACGGTTTCTGTCTCCTAAATTACTGCTCGCCAGAAACTCTTTTCTAAGCTCAACTCCAACTCCGGTTGTTCCCAGTCCCCATTGGTAGCTGGAATTCACTTCTCCACCTACGTTATTTCCGATATGCATATTTCTGTAAAAGTCAGGATCCCATCTGTTGTAAAGATACATATCCTGCCCTCTTCTCCAATACACATTTGAATTAAGTTTAAGCTTTCCGAAAGTCTGCTGGTGGGCCACACTTACAATAGAAGCCTGTGTTTCCTCATACTGTTTTGTAGCACTACTCGAAGCATAAAAACCATTGGCTCCGAATTTCTTTTCTGAAAAACCGGCCTGTATTCTTACATCTCCGTTTTTAATATTCAACTTTCCCTGGTAAAATACATTCCTGATTTCGTAATCCGTATTGAACATATAGCCTTCTGAAGAAGCAGAATTGGCCTGAATAGCATTGGTAAACTTCTCATTTCCCACCTGCGCATTAAATCCAAGACCATACGAACCGTAATCTCCTCCTTCTGCACTGATCTTCACTTTTTTTCCCGGAGTAGTTTTCGTAATGATGTTAATAACTCCGGCATAAGCATTCTGCCCGAAACGTCTTGCTGCCGGGCCTTTTATCACTTCTATTTTCTCTACATCATCCAGGTCTACCGGAATATTCATATTATTATGGCCGGTCTGGGAATCATTCATCCTGATCCCATTTAACAACAGAAGAACCTGTTCAAAAGAGCTTCCACGGAAACCGATATCACTCTGCACACCATTGGCTCCTCTCCTCCTGATATCCATTCCCGGCACCTGCTGAAGAATTTCATCAATACTTTTGGCAGGAGAATTTACGATATCTTCTCTGGTGATAACACTAATGTTCTGGTTGGCGCTTTTATAAGGTGTAGAGATGAATTTTCCCTGAAATTCAATGCTTTCAATATCTGTTGTCTTTTCCTGTGCATTCACCCAAAGTAAAGATCCCAGAAAAAAAGCACTTCCTATCTTTTTGATCATAATCGTTTCCGTAGTTTTTTAACAGGTCCAAAAGTAAGGGAGTTCACCAAGACAGGCAAATGATAGTTGTCATAAAAAAAGATGCAACATCATGCTGCATCTGTGTGAGGGAGTAATTTCTATCTTTTTCTCATTAAATGTGTAACTAGATCTCTGAATAATTTTCTCATTTCTATATTACATATTTACGGGTACAATTTTAAATAATTTTATAATATAAAACAATAGTTAAACAAAAAAAATACAACGTATTAAAAAAAATTAAGTAAAATACCTTAATTTAAACAGGAAAATAGAAGCAAGTCCACAAAACATACTTTTTCTTGTTGTTTATTGAAAATAATATTTCGGTTTTAGTACTCTAATTTAACATTCATTATAACAATTTTTAACAATAAGATATACATCAGATTTTCGCTAAAATTTCGTAATTTTGTTGGTCTTAATTTTACGATGAAAACATTCTTTTTCAACTGGATATTGAAACAGCAATCTTAACAAAATGCTGCTGTGAAACGACAGACGAATTCAGGAATATATTCAATGTTTCAATTGATGACAGCCCCGGTATATGCTGAGGCAATACACCATTATTCTGACAGCCTTATTGCTGTACAGATACTTTAGAATAAACAAAATATGGCTAACACAACAGAAATAGACATAAAAAAACAGATCTTCGTTAAGAATGCACATCTTAACAATCTGAAACATATAGACGTCCTGATCCCGAAAAACAAACTGATCGTTATTACCGGGGTTTCAGGAAGCGGTAAATCATCTTTGGCTTTTGATACCATTTATGCAGAAGGACAGAGAAGATATGTTGAAAGTTTAAGTTCTTATGCCCGTCAGTTTTTGGGAAAATTAGAAAAACCAAAAGTAGACGACATCAAAGGGCTGGCACCATCTATTGCAATTCAGCAGAAAGTAATATCGTCCAATCCTCGTTCTACTGTAGGAACATCTACAGAGATCTATGATTATATGAAGCTTTTATTTGCAAGGATCGGAAAAACTTTTTCTCCCGTTTCCGGAGAAGAAGTAAAAAAAGATTCCGTTTCGGATGTGGTAGATTTTATTAAAGCATCCAAAAAAGACAGTTCTTTTCTATTGACAGCGCCACTGGAATATGATACCGACAATTTTAAGGAGACTTTAAATGTTTTAAAACTGGCTGGTTTCACAAGACTTGAAATCAATGGAAATGTAGCAGGTATTGAAGATCTGGAAAGTTTTGGTTTTACCCCGGAAAAAGGCATGACCATTAATCTTGTGATTGACCGTTTCTCATATGAAGAAGATGAAAGCTTTTTACAAAGGCTCGCAGATTCCATTCAGATGGCATTTTATGAAGGGCGCGGCTATTGTGCATTGAAGAACACAGATACCGGAAAGGTGAAAGAGTTTTCCAATAAGTTCGAGCTGGACGGAATGGAATTCCTTGAACCCAATGTCCACTTTTTCAGCTTTAACAATCCTTACGGAGCCTGTCCGGCATGTGAGGGATATGGTAAGGTCATTGGAATTGATGAAGATCTTGTTGTTCCCAACAAAACACTATCCATCTACGAAGATGCGGTGGTATGCTGGAGAGGAGAAACGATGAGTGAATGGAAAAAGGATTTCATCAAAAAAGCGGGCGACTTCCCTATTCACAAACCTTATCACCAGTTAACAAAAGAACAGAAAAACTTCCTATGGAAAGGTGATGGCAGGAGTAATTTCCCATGCATCAATAATTTCTTCAAAATGCTTGAAGAGAATCTCTATAAAATCCAGTACAGAGTAATGCTTTCCCGCTACAGAGGAAAAACCCTTTGCCCAACATGTGAAGGATTAAGACTTCGTGAAGAAACAAGTTGGGTAAAAGTAGACGGACATAATATCCAGTCGATGATCGAACTTCCTCTGGATGAACTCGCTCCGCTGATCAATGGACTCAAGCTTTCAGAACATGATAAAGAGGTTGCAAAACGGTTATTGTATGAAATTACAACCCGCCTGGAATTTTTATTAAAGGTAGGATTAGGGTATTTGACCTTAAACAGGACTTCCAATACGCTTTCAGGAGGAGAAAGTCAGAGAATCAACCTTGCAACAAGCTTAGGAAGTTCTTTGGTTGGTTCTATTTATATTCTGGATGAACCTTCTATCGGACTGCATTCCAAAGACACTGAAAACCTCATCGAAGTATTGAAAAATCTTCGTGACCTTGGAAATACTGTTATTGTAGTAGAACATGATGAAGATGTGATGAGGGCTGCAGATTACATTATTGATATCGGTCCGGAGGCTGGTTATCTTGGTGGAGAGCTGGTATTTTCCGGAGATTATAAAGACCTGAAAAAAGCCAACACCCTTACTTCAGAATACCTTACAGGAAGACTGGAAATTGAAGTCCCACAAAAACGCAGAAAAGCAAAAGAATGGATTCACATTAAAGGGGCCCGTCAGAATAACCTTAAAAATATTGATGTAGATGTTCCTTTGGAAAATCTTGTTGTAATCTCGGGAGTTTCAGGAAGCGGAAAATCTACTTTGATGAAAGAGATTCTTACCAATGATATTCAGATTCAGCTTGGAATGGGTGGTAAAAAAGGAGACTACGATTCTGTAGAATTCCCGAAAAAGCTGATTAAAAACATCGAATTGATCGATCAGAACCCGATTGGAAAATCATCCCGTTCAAACCCGGTAACTTATCTGAAAGCTTACGATGATATCAGAGACCTTTTTGCTAAACAGAAAGTAGCCAAAATGATGGGTTACAAACCTAAACATTTCTCTTTCAACGTAGACGGCGGAAGATGTGATGAATGTAAAGGAGAAGGCGTGATCAACGTTTCCATGCAGTTTATGGCAGATATCGAACTTGAATGTGAGGTTTGTAAGGGAACACGATTCAAAAATGAGATTCTTGAAGTGAAGTTTGATGAGAAAAATATCTCAGACATTCTTCACATGACCGTAGATGAGGCGTTGGAATTCTTTAAAGATAACAATGAAGAAAAAATCGTAACGAAGCTGAAACCTCTTCAGGAAGTAGGTTTAGGTTATCTTCAATTGGGACAAAGCTCTTCTACCCTTTCCGGAGGTGAGGCTCAGCGTGTGAAGCTGGCTTCGTTCCTTGTAAAAGGAGTAACAACAGACAAAACGTTATTCATCTTTGATGAGCCTTCTACGGGTCTTCATTTCCATGATATTCAAAAGTTATTGAAATCATTACAGGCACTGATCGATCTTGGACACTCGGTGATTGTTATTGAGCATCAACCTGATATCATTAAATGTGCCGACTATATTATTGACATCGGCCCTGAAGCAGGAAAGCATGGTGGAGAAGTTGTTTTCGCAGGAACCCCTGAGGATCTTACTAAAAACAAAAAATCCTACACTGCAAAATATATCAAAGAAAAACTTGAACAATAAATACAATCGGCTGTTTTTGAAACAGCCGATTTTTTATTCAGATTCTTTATCTTTATTAACCATTACAAAATTATTTTTATGCCCTGGAATCCCGAACTATACGACCAGTACAAAGATGTACGTTACAAACCTTTTTACGATTTAGCCGCATTAATCAAGCCTGAAAACAATATTAAAGCGATTGACTTAGGCTGTGGTACCGGAGAACAAACTTCTATTCTGACAGAAAAACTGACAGGTTCTGTATTTTTAGGAATTGATTCATCAGCAGAAATGCTTGAAAAATCGAAGAAGTACGAAAGTGAAAATCTGCATTTTAAGCTCCTGACCATTGAAGAAGCAGCACAATCTGGCCAGAGGTGGGATCTCGTTTTCAGTAATGCCGCTTTGCAGTGGGTGGATGATCATGAAACTTTATTTCCTAAAATCATCGGATTGCTAGCACCAGAAGGTCAGCTAGCCATCCAGATGCCTGTTCAGAATGAAAATATACTGAACCAGATCCTGGCGCAAATGACAGATGAAGAACCTTACGTATCTTATCTGAATCATTTCAAACGGGATTCCCCGGTACTTTCCATGGATGATTATGCACAGATATTATTTGACAACGGAATCCATGATATAGAAATCTTCCAGAAGGTTTATCCTATTATTGCAGATAATCACGAAGCTTTATATGACTTTATCTCAGGAACTGCATTATTGCCTTACCTTGAACGTCTGGACGGAGAACAGAAAGAGAGTTTCATCACCGAATTTAAATCCCGTATCGCAAAAAGATTTACAAAATATCCGGCCATTTATGCCTTTAAGCGTATCCTGATGTACGGACGTAAGAAATAAAGATCTTATTTAATAAGCTGTCACGATTTTGTGACAGCTTATTTTTTAGTATTCTTTAATTTTCAGATTGAGATTGTTTAAACTTTATTATATAAAAACGGGCGCTTCCGTATATAATCTGAATTTTCAATCTGAGAACCCAAAAACTCAGCAAGATCCGCAGCACTGATATTCTCACCCTTACAATCTGTCAGATTTGCTTCAGTTGTAAAATTTTCATCTGTAAGATTGATTAATGGTAACCTGACCAAAGTCCAGTCGAGGTTACTTTCCAGAAGGAGTTCATACTCTTTTTGTTTGTCTGCGGTTGTTTCAGGGTAATTTTGATACATCCATTCTGTAGCCATTTTTACTCTTTCATTTTTTTGATCGGATAATGTATTTACGCTCAATCCGGTAGTGACAATATACCGGCTTATTCCATGCGAGTCCATTGCTTTAATAATATTTCCGGCAGCATCACTGAAGATAGATTTCTCCCCTTTTGGCTGTCCTAAAGTACTCATGACAAGATCAGTTCCCATAATCAGTTTATGGATCGCTGCTTCATCCCTCGCATCTCCTTTTACCGTTTCAATTAAAGGATTCTGAAGGGTAAAGTTTTCAGGATGTCTCAGTAAAAGCTTAAGAGAATGTCCTTTTTCAAGAAGGTGTTTTACCAGATATTGTCCGGATTTTCCTGTTCCGCCGATAACGGCAATTTTATAGGTATTCATAATGATTGTATTTAATATTAAACATCAATAATCAACAGCCTGTTCAATGCTGATGGTCATTAAAACAACAAATGACTTATAGCCTTTTGCTTTGGTTATGATATAATATAAGTATGGGTTCAGAAGATTGAACCTAAGATTTTCAGGTTAAAAAATACCACCTGAACAAGAGTAATATGTATTACGAGATTTTAATGAATTAAAGTTACATTTTTTCCAGCATTAAAAAATCAAAAAATTTATGATTTTGACAACACTTTATAAAACATAAAGTATTTAACTTTGATAACAATCTTACTATCAATACATTCCACCTACACCAAATAAAAATATAATTATATGGAACCATTTACTGTTAACATTCCTGAATCGGTAATAACCGACATGAAAGCCCGTTTACAAAATACGCGATGGCCTGACGAGCCTGAAGATGCCGGCTGGCATTACGGAACCAACGAAACCTATCTGAAAGAACTTATTCAATACTGGATCAATGATTATGACTGGCGGATAAATGAACTGCAGTTGAATCAACATCCTCAGTATACAACACGTATAGACGGAATTCTGATTCATTTTCAATACATCAGGGGAAAAGGTCCCAATCCCAAGCCTTTAATCCTTACGCATGGCTGGCCGGATAGTTACTACCGTTTCCATAAGATCATTCCATTGCTTACAGAGGGTGAGCAAAGCTTTGATTTAGTTATTCCTTCCCTGCCGGGATTTGGATTTTCTGATAAAACAGCAGTCAGCAGTGAAAAGGTCGCAGATCTGTGGAAGAAACTGATGACTGAAGTACTTGGATATAAAAAATTCTGTGCTGCCGGAGGAGATATAGGCATGGGAGTTGTAAAATCACTGACTTCAAAATATCCTGAAATCATAGAAGCTGTCCATCTTACTGATGTAGGTTATCCAACCGGTCAGGAGGATCCGGCAACAATGAGTGAAGAAGAAAAGAAATTTGCACAGTTTGTCCAGCACTGGTGGTATAGTGAAGGTGCTTATGCCATGGTACAGTCTACCAAACCTCAGACGCTTGCGTACGGTCTGAATGACTCTCCCGCAGGACTTGCAGGCTGGATCATAAGTTTTGTGAACGCCGGCGCTCCTCCGGAACTCATCGAAACTGCATTTGGCGGAAAAGACGAAATGCTTACCAATATTATGATTTACTGGGTAACGCAAACCATAGGTTCCTCTGCGAGAATGTATAAAGAAGATGCAGCGGCTTTATGGAGCGGAACTCAGGTTCATCAAAAAACTAACGTTCCCGCAGGTGTGCTTGTATTTCCCCGTGAAGCTCAGTTTCCAAAAGAATGGGCAGAACGGTTTGTAAATGTGACCAGCTTTAAAAAAATGGATGAAGGAGGACATTTTGCCGCATTGGAATTACCGCATATATTTGCAGACGAGTTAAGGTCATTCTTTTATTCTGTCACATAAAAATCAAACCATGAAATATCCTGTATCCATTATTCTTACAATTCCTTTGTTGGTCATGAGCTGTTCTGTTCAAAAAAAGAAGACTGAACACAAGGATTACAAGGTACAACTGGATACCTTAACCCTGTTTGACCAAAGCAGACATCGAAAGATTCCTGTTGCCATTTATCACCCTGAAAACAATAAAAAGATTCCCAACCAACAGGTGATTATTTTCAATCATGGATATGGCCTTAATAAAGGCGGAGATTATTTTGTTTATTCTTATTTAACGGAAATGCTGGCTTCAAAGGGATATTTCACGGTAAGTATTCAGCATGAACTTGCGACAGACAATTTAATTCCTACGGAAGGAATTCCGCAAATCGTGAGAAGACCTTTCTGGCAAAGTGGCTCGGACAATATTCTTTTTGTGATTAACGAACTTAAAAAAACAAACCCTGATCTTGATTTCCGGCATCTTACCTTAATAGGACATTCCAATGGCGGTGACATGGCAGCACTGTTCAGCAATCAGCATCCTAATATGGTGTATAAGCTAATCACAATGGATAACCGGAGAATGTTTCTGCCGAGGACTTCCATTCCTAAAATTTATACTTTACGCTCCAATGATTACCCTGCGGATCAGGGTGTATTGCCTGATGAAGGAGAACAGAAAAAATACCATATCACAGTGCAGCCTACACTGATCAATCATGGTCATATGGACAATAAGGGAAGTGATGAAGAAAAGCGGATCTTAAACAATTGGATCTTACAATATCTTTCAGAACAGTAGTTTCTGAAGATCACCACAAGTTATCCACAAAAAAATGTGGATAACTTGTGAATTTTAACATTTAATTCATGTTTCGTATTGAAATTATCACTACATTTACTATGTAATAAACATCGAAGTGGAAACTTTATTTGCTTTTCTTACTACTATTGAAATTGCAATTAAATTTGAAATAAAAATTTAAGCACAGCATTGTCGGCTGTGCTTTTTATTGTTGTCTAATTAAAAAAATGAGATGTATTATCTACTGGATCTGCCCCTAAAGGGCAGATTCTTTTATCTGTATGCCTTCTACAATAAAGCTTTTAAAACTGATGACTCTCAAAAGCACAATAAAATATTCTCAAACTTCTCTGCAACCTGTGGTTATCTTACTCGTTGGTATTATATTAAATAATTTGTAATTTTATTACTCAAACCAGGCCTCATAGTTCAATGGATAGAATAGAAGTTTCCTAAACTTTAGATCCAGGTTCGATTCCTGGTGGGGCTACAAAAATATTCTTAATCACATGTTATACGGTAACACCTTCAAATAAATCACAAACCGGGCTTTTAAAACTTACTTTAGCCAGCTTGAAGTTATTTGATATTACTTTTTCTCGGCAGTCTGATCTCATGATCCTGCGGATACGGTGCGCGAAAAGTCATGCTAACATCTTCTTTTATTTTTTCCTGAGTCTCATATCGTTTATCTTCATCATGCGAATATCTGGGATCGGGTATGAATGGCATTTTTGCCATTTTTGTGACAGTAATGGTAGGAAAATGAAAATCAACCTCCACGGTTCCCAGGAGCAGATAGCATCCCCCACCCTGAAATGGGTATTTTTCCAGGCAGTCCGGAAAGTGCGCCGTATCAAAATAGTTTCCTTCAACATCTATCCAGGTTCCAAAAAACATGGTTCCTCTTTTGGTAGGCACATGTTTCCTTGCGATCAGATATGCCAACATCTTAACCTCCCTTTTATGGTATTTTACCAGATCACTAGCCATTATCTGCCCTTTATATTTTGTCTGTAAAAGGTCGAAAGGAGTACAGGAAACCGGGAAACTCAGTATTTCGATTTCATCAAAAGCATCTTCAAAGACATTTCGTTTCAGTTCCGGAAGCTTAAAATCCTTTACAGGTGTATCAAACAATGTCTGCAACCGGTGCTCTGGTTTAAATTCACCTAGTAATACTCTGGCTTTTAACAACAGCTCATTTTTGGGTATTCCCGTAAATCTAAAGGCTCCGATAAATATTAAGATCTGGAGTGTTTCAATACCTACAGGAATTCTTTTAATGAAATCTTCCATTGACAAATAATCCCCAGATTTCCTTCTTTCTTCCGGAATCAATTGGGCTATTTTAGATTCAACTTTTTCCAGAAGCATTAATCCCAAATAAATATTATCACCATAAATCGTTGTTTCATATTCACTTTTATTAACACATGGATTAAGTATTTTTCCCCCGGACATTTTAGCCTCATGCACATATACTTCAGTCCTGTAAAAGCCTCCCATATTATTGATGGCTGAAACCATGAACTCCAAAGGATAATAAACTTTAAGATAAAGACTTTGGTAGCTTTCAACAGCATATGATGCAGAATGCGCTTTACAGAAAGAATATCCGGCAAAAGATTCTATCTGCCTGTAAACTTCCCTGCTTAATTCTTCAGAATGGCCCAGTTCTCTACATGATTCGAAGAAATGATTTTTTACTTTCTGTAAGTCTTCCAGTGATCTGTACTTACCACTCATAGCTCTTCTGAGAATGTCTCCATCTGCAGCAGACAATCCTCCGAAATGTAAAGCAATTTTTATTACATCTTCCTGGTAAACCATTATCCCGTATGTTTCTCCCAGTTCCTCTTCAAATACTTTATGAAAATACTCAAATTGATTCGGATTGTTATGCCTGAAAATATATTCCCTCATCATTCCGGATTGCGCCACTCCAGGACGTATAATTGATGATGCCGCTACCAGTACTTTGTAATTATCACACTTCAGCCTTCTCAGCAGTCCCCGCATTGCCGGTGACTCAATATAGAAGCAGCCAATGGTCCGGCCCTGGCTTAAAAACTCATTACAGATCTTTTCATCCTTTGAAAGTGCAGTATCCTTAATATCTACTTTAATACCCCGTTTTTCTTCAATGAGCCTAACTGTGTCCTTAATGGTACCGAGCCCACGCTGTGAAAGAATATCGAGCTTTTCAAATCCAAGTTCTTCTGCCATATACATATCCCATTGTACAATCGGAAATCCTTTAGGAGGCATTTCCAGTGCGGTGAAGTTTGTTAATGGTTCCTCAGAAATTAAAATACCACAAGCGTGCATACTTCGCTGGTTGGGAAATTTCTCCAGCAGTTTTCCGTATTTTTGAACTTTCTGTACGATTTCGTCTCTGAAAACGCTTTCAGGATTTTTACTCAGTTCGTCCAACTCTTCTTTCGGTAATCCGAACGCTTTTCCAACTTCCCGTATAATCGAACGGTATTTGAACTCAACATTTGTCCCGCAGAATGCTACGTAGTCTTTTCCATATCGGTTAAAAATGTAATCCAATATAATATCCCGTTTCTGCCAGCTCCAATCAATATCAAAATCTGGTGGACTTTTCCTGTTTAAATTAAGAAACCTCTCAAAATATAAATCGAGTTCTAATGGGCATATGTCTGTAATTCCAATACAATAGGCTACAATACTGTTTGCTCCACTACCACGGCCAACATGCATAAATCCCATACTATTACTGTATTGGATAATATCCCAGGTTATAAGAAAGTAACCACTGAAATCAAGTTCATCGATGACCTTCAATTCTTTTTCAACCCGCAACTTAGCCTGCTCATTTTTCCTTCCATATCTTTTTTCTAAACCGGCATAGGCTAAACGGGTTAACAGTTTTAAATCATCTGCTTTTGTACCGGTGTAATGCTTTTTATTTCGAGGGGTAGAAAACGCAAAATCAAAGCTACATTGAGACAGAAGCCTTTTAGTATTTTCAATTATTTGAGGATAGTACTTAAATTCATCCAGTAAAGATTGTGGAGATTTAAAATACTCTGATTTATGACAGATTTCATTCTCTGGCAATAGCGACAACAAAGTATTATTGTCAATGGCCCTTAAGATGCGATGTAAATTGTATTCTTTTTTTGTTCCAAAAGTTACCGGCTGCAGGATTACCATTTTTGAAATGAGATTCCTGTATTCTGACCGGATCAGTAGATTTAATTCCTCCTGTCTTATTCCTATATATTCATTTTCCTTTAGCCCTTCCGGATTATTTTGTAAAGAATAAATGATAAAGTTATGATCCAGATTTGGTCTTTCCGGTAACTCGGTGCCATCACAGTTATATTCGGTCAGCATCTTGTTTACTTCTCCTAAACCGGCAAATTCTTTTGCAATGGCAATATATAAAAGCTTACTCCCTTTTCTGACTTCTATGCCTGCTACTGGTTTAATTCCTTGTGATTCGCATTTCTTTTTGAATTCATACACCCCGGTAATTGTGTTGATATCTGTAAGTACAAGCTCATTGATTCCCAATGCTGATGCTTGAGAAACAAGGTCATCTATAGATAGTGTTCCATATCTTAAACTATGATATGAATGACAATTCAAATACATATGTGAGCATTAATGTGTAAAATCAAACCCAACTGCTCTACCGACAGCAGCACTTCCAAATCTATTCTTAATATTGTCCATAGCCTGGTAAAGGCTCATCAGTTCCGCAGTATCTTCAAATAAATTCATTTGATAGCTTCCATGTACTAAATCTGTGAACCTTAATCCTACCAGCCTCAACCGCATACGTCTTGAATAAACTTTATCAAATAATTCCAAGGCAACCCTGGAAAGCGTGTGATCTGCAGAAGTATATGCAACACGACATTGCTTCGTTTCCGTATCAAAATTGGCATATCTGATCTTAATAACCACAGTAGACGTCAGCCATTTTTCTTGACGCAGTTGGTGAGCCAGCTGCTCAGCCATCCCTGAAATCAACCTTTTCACTTCATTAATATCCGTAGTATCACTGCTGAATGTTCTTTCTTTTGAAATAGATTTTCTTTCTGAATATGGCACTACAGGCGTTTCATCAATTCCGTTTGCTTTCCTCCATAGATCAGTGCCATTTTTACCAATCATTTGCTGCAGAACTTCAACAGGTATTTCAGAAAGCGTACCGATAGTCCTTATTCCCACTCTGGAAAGAAGTCTAAAAGTAGCATCGCCAACCATCGGCATTTTCTTTATGGGAAGCGGGTTTAAAAATGAATGAACTCCAATGGAAGGTATTTCACGATGTCCATGTGGTTTAGATTCTCCGGTTCCTATTTTGCTGACGGTCTTATTTATGGAAAGAGCATAGCTGATGGGAAGACCTGTTTCCTTTTCAATTGTTGCCCCCAGTTCATTTGTCCATTTATAAGCGCCGAAAAACTTGTCCATTCCGGTTAGGTCTAAGTAGAATTCATCGATGGATGATTTCTCCATAACCGGAGCTTTCTCTTCGATAATTTCCGTTACAGTATGTGACATTTTAGAGTACAATTCCATATCTCCTTTGACTACTTTAGCTTGGGGACAAAGCCTCAAAGCCATACGCATTGGCATGGCAGAACGCACGCCAAATTTCCGGGCTTCGTAGGAACATGAAGACACAACTCCCCTATCTCCACCGCCTATTATCAGGGGTAATCCGTCGAGTTCAGAGTTCACAAGCCTCTCGCAGGATACGAAAAAAGTATCCAGGTCCATATGTACAATTGACCGTTCCATTTTACAAAATTAGATATATTTTTAATCAATTACGACAATATATATTGATATATTTTGTATCAATTTTAATACAACAAAACAAAACCCTTTATATGTCAGAACTTGACGCAATAAAAAGTTATCCACAAAAAGTAATATAATAAAAAAACCTCCTGGGAAATTAGGAGGTTGAATACATATCATCCGATATTGAAGTAATCGAACACTTAAATATATAAAATATTTCATTATTTAGTGATGCATTAAGAAATTTAGCACAATCCCTTTATTCATAGTACTTACAGACAAAAACACCTCTCAGAAAGAGAGGGGTATACAGACTGATTAGTTCATAAATAAACCACAAACGAGTCAAAAATAAAAAAACTTCATCAAAAAATGAAGTTTAAAGTGTGTGATTAAGTATAGATAAATGATGTGGTGTTGTGTAGGTTTCATTTTTAAAAACCTGCATTAACACCAACAATACACATGCCACTATCATCACTGTTTAATGAAAAGTTGTTTTTTGTGGTATCTTTTTTTTAAAAATCTGACAACCGAACAAGTATATTAATAACCCACCTTGTTAACATTTTATCTTAAAACATCAAAAAACTCCTGCAGGAGGTGATTCTGTAAATCAGTAGAAACTTGTATTATACAAACATAAAAAATCCCCAGCCATAGCCAGGGACATTAAAAAAACTTTCTGTACTTGTTGTTATTTAAAACTCCGTAAATATACGGACTGGCTGTAGTAATAACTCTACGGGAAACCGTAATTGAGCATATTACTTATTTGTAATTAGCATAAAATAAAATCTTCCAAATCTATTCCTACTATTGTCCATAGCCTGGTAAAGGCTCATCAGTTCTGCAATATCTTCAAATAAATTCATTTGATAGCTTCCGTGTACTCAATCTGTGAACCTTAATCCTACCAGCCTCAACCGAATACGTCCTGAATAAATTTTATCAAATAATTCTAAGGCAATCCTGAAAAGCTATCCACAAAAAAATCCCCGGATTTCTCCGGGGATAAAACTAATAACCATGAACTCAAAAAAATATGAGTTGTATCTTAATATACGATGAATTATAGAATTCAGATTTAAATATCAAATAAAAACCTCCCGGGCAAACAGGAGGTATAAAAACTTATGTTAAAAATTTTATTAACAGTTCAAAATTAATAATTCTCTATTAAATGATTTATGATCATGGTCATAAAAAACTTCTGGCAGCAATTATCCACCTTCTTTACCCCAAAACTACTCAAAACAGAGAACAATTGTACTACAGAAACTGATCTATTAAAAATCCACAAAAAAACCTCCCAACACATCAGGAGGTAAAAAAATGTCTCTTTTCAAACAATTTTAATTATCGTTTTCAAATATAATACCTCCGTATTTTTACGGTTATGATTGTAGTCATAACTCTACGGAAAACCGTAAGGACTAAGTGTTAATTATTTGTACATTCGAAGTTAAAAACATAACCATTATGACATCAATAGGATTTAGAGTTCGATCTAATAACAAAATATACTATAGTATAGAAGAAGAAGATCCTGATAACAACCTAACTTATCGAGATATTTCTATATTGCACGTACCTCAATCTTTAAATTGGCCTGAAGCTCTTAATTTCACTCGCAACACGATAATTGATATTATTAATCTTTATGAAGTTAAAAAAGCAGTAATTAAAATTAATGAATATGGGAGCACATATGACAAACTAATGATTCAGAGAACTTATATCGAAGGTGTATTACAGGAAGCAATAGCTAACTCGTCGGTAGAAAAGAATAAAGCTGGACAAATTTCTGACATTTACCATCTCTTAGATATACAAAAGGAGGATTTTAAATTATACGCGAGAGGTGAACTTAATTTCATTAATTTTCCTACAGAAATTGGATGGGGCAATTTATCACTTGAAGAAAGAGAATCAATACTTGCAGCAAATGCTGCTTTAAAACTATAACTACATGTTTACAAATTCAATTCTTAATTTTACTTTAGGGGCTCAGATTGGAAATGGGGGTGAAGCAACAGTCTTCCTAGCAACAGACCATCAGTTAAATGCGGAGATTGTTATTAAAAAGATACCTCAAACCAATTTTACTGATAAGGATTTATTTTTTGAAGAATCAAAAAAAATATACCTCACCAATCATCACAATATTGTTAAAATCATGTATGGATCACAAGATGCAGACTTCGTATATTTAGCAATGCCATATTACCCAAAAGGTTCTTTAAAGTCAATAATTGATGGTAGATACCTTACTTCTAGAGAGATCATAAGGTATTCGTTACAATTTTTATCCGGGCTGAATAATATACACTCGAAAGGGCTTATGCACTTTGATGTAAAGTTGGAAAATATATTGGTGGATCAGTCAGACAAGGCATTAATATCTGATTTTGGATTAGCAGAGTATATGGGCGTTTATGGATTTGCAACTGTAAATGGAACAACTCCCGTATATGCACCACCTGAGCTATTTAGCCAGGCTAATCACAACTTAAAGTTTGATATATACCAAGCGGGAATTGCCATCTATAGAATGTGTAATGGTGACATTGAATTCATAAACCAAATGAACAATGCTTTCTTATCAAGAGGTGTTCGCAATGACAATAACTTTATAAATAATATAACAAGGGAAAGATTTCCTGATAGATCTAATTATTTACCGCATATTCCAAAGCCTTTAAGAAATGTAATTAAAAAATGTCTAAAAGCAAATCCTGCTGAAAGATATGATTCTGTAATTGATATATTAAATGATCTTAGTAAAATTGATATAGCAACGGATTGGCAATATGTAAAAATAGATACTAATTATGAACAGTGGACCAAACCAAATTGCATTGTAACATGCAACTATGTTAACAATAAATTTTCAATCCAATCGTTAAAAAATAATAGACGAAAAACCGTATATTGCAAAACATTAGACAGTAAAAACGAGGCATATAATTTGCTATATACATGTTTACATGATCCTAATTGGAATGACTCCTAAAAAAATTACATACAACCCTAAAACTAGAAAATCAATTTCTAACCCTTATAGTGATGTGTCTTATGACAAATTACTAAAGCAAGCTAATGTAACTACATTTAATGGCAATTTTGAAATTGAGCAACTGCCAAATGGCAGAATAAAGGTTCATAAGAAAAATAGCAGAAATAAATGATAATACTCTCCAATGATTTGGGGAGTATTAAATTTATAATCTTAATTTACCTTTCCTAAAATATTCACAGGCCCATAAAGAAGACATTCCCATAATGGATTTTTAGTACTTTCCCCTTTCCAATATTTTTCTGCAAATATCATAGCACCCGGTATAGATCCTAATAGTAACAAGTTCATATCTGCTTTAAAATAATTTTCACAGGACACTTTATAAATATCTCCACAACCATTACAATTTTCTAGCTTAAACCTAATCGCATCTTCAAATGTCTCCCAAGCATATGTAGATGTAAATCTAGATGGGTTAGAAGGAAATTTCAATAGCCGAATAAGCTCAAAAATAATCTCTATCGCATGATAATTTGATACATATGAATGGTGGTATTGATCATAAACGTGATCAATGCTTCCATATAAGTACTGCATGCCGTGTCTTGATATTCCGTGTGGGTATAAGTTATCAATAACAGCAAGAGCATCACTTTGAGAAAATATATCAACCACTTCGATTAAATCTATGTTAATATCCTCTTTTTTTGATAATTTAAATTGTTTAATATTTGAAATATCATCTCTGGATACTGTGTAAAATTCTGGCATATAAGTTTATAATTTAAAGAACAAAAATACACCTATTTACGACAAGCGTTTTATGGTTTACCGTAAAGAACATATCCGACTCTGCCTTTCTTCTCGGATTAACCAGTTTCGGATTTCTAACTTTATTAATTGTTTGATAAGAAAAAAACAGAATATGTAACCTCCATTATTCCACGTCTAGAAACAATCACGTCAACCTGATTTTAAGCCGGGCTACTTAAAAACAAATTATACCACAGAATCTTCCACAAAAAAAACCTCCCGAATCACTGGGAGGTCATACTGTAATTTGTCAGAAATATGAAATTTTCAATGGGCCAAATTTAGTAAGCACTTATATCATAGGTATATGATTTCAATCATAAGCCCATCTATTTCTCATACCATCATTTTGCTGTTTTGCCATTATCGTCAATAATGGAGATTTATATTTAAGCTCTTGCTGTAATTTTAATTTCTACTTTCTGGCCCGGCAAAGCCAGGTCAGTCACTCCAACAATAGTGCTGGCAACAATACAGGATTCACCATAAAATTCTTTTCCCAAAGTCTGTCGGTTTGCAAACCCTTCCTGCATATCCGTTACGTAGATCACTTCCTCCGTGATATGACTGGCATTTAACCCATATTCACTTAGTAATTTACCTATATTCTGATACGTCTGCCTGAATTGATTTTCCATTCCCTCTGCAAGATTCCCTTCCATATCATGTCCCAGTTGTCCTGAGATCCAGACCAAATCACCGCTTTTCACAGATTGTACATATCCGTATACCTTTTCCCAAGGCATATCAAAGGTTTTGAATTCTTTAGTATTCATAATTTATTTTATTATTACCATACTTTATATTCAACAAATACGCACAAAATTTCAAGTAATTAATTATCAGAAATTTACAAAATATATCGTTTTGTAAACAAATACGAAATACCGTAGTTTTATATGTGCATTATATAATATCCGGAGTTAAGAGTTCATATCAGATAATTCGCCAGGGCCCGGTAAAATTTTTATTGATTACATTATGCTAATGCTTTCTTGTACTCAGATAAGGCTCTTTCACGGGCAAAGGTATGTTCTACTATAGGTGAAGGATATTCAGGGGTATTCCATTCAGGAAGCCATTTTTTAATATACTGCAGGTCTTTATCAAATTTTTCAGTCTGAGTTGTCGGATTAAAAACTCTGAAATAAGGAGCGGCATCACAACCGCTTCCTGCCGCCCACTGCCAGTTTCCGTTATTGGCTGCAAGGTCATAGTCATTCAGCTTTGAAGCAAAATAGGCTTCGCCCCACCTCCAGTCTATCAGCAGATGTTTACATAAAAAACTGGCCACAATCATCCTCACGCGGTTATGCATATATCCTGTCTGGTTAAGCTCTCTCATCCCGGCATCTACTATGGGATATCCTGTTGTTCCTTCGCACCAGTGCCTGAATTCTTTTTCGTTATTCCGCCATTGAATATCATCATACCTTTCTTTAAAAGACTGATGAACAACTCGCGGAAAATGATATAAAATCTGCATAAAGAACTCACGCCAGATCAGTTCCGAAAGCCAGACGGCATTATGCTTCAATGCAAAAGCCACACATTTTCTGATGCTGATGGTTCCAAAACGCAAAGCAATCCCCAGCTGTGTTGTATGTTGTAATGCCGGATAATCACGGTATTGGTCATAATCATCAATAATGGAAGCATCCAGAACAGGCTTTGAAAATTTAAAATCTGTTTTTTTGAAACCAATTTCCTTTGACGTCAGGATATCAGAGTATTCCTGTGAAAAGAGGTTTTTAAAATTTAATTCAACAGCCTGATAATGTTCAGGCGTTAATAACTCACGCCACTTCTTTGCATAGGGTGTGTACACCGTGTATGGAGTGCCGTCTTTTTTAACAATCTGGTCTTTATCAAAAATTACCTGGTCTTTACAGGCTTTAAAAGGAATTTTCTTTTCAGTAAAAAAATAATAGATTTCCTTGTCTCTTTCAATCGCCTGCGGCTCATAATCACGGTTACAGAATACACTTTCAATATCATATTCTTCAGACAATTTTCTGAATATTTCTATAGGTTTGCCATAGTAGGTATTGAGCTTTGAATGGTATTTTTTTAATGAAATATTGATATCCGTCAAAGCCTGATGGATATAATCAACCCTTCGGTCTTCTTTATCTTCCAGTTTTCCGAGAATATCGGTATCAAATATAAAAACAGGCATTACCGGAGCATCTGATTGAAGTGCATGGTGAAGTCCGATATTGTCTTCCAGCCTTAAATCACGTCTCAGCCAGAACAGGGTGATTTTACTTTTCATGATTTTTAAAATTCAAACTACTTCTTTTATTCTTTTGTACAGAATGTTTTTTATAACGAAGATAAAGATACTGATTATCATATGAAATTTTAAGCCTCAACATAAATAAGCTTTATCATTACCCATTTATTTGATAATATCCATTAAAATTTACGACCTTTATCGGAATTTTAATTGAAAAACCTCACAGCAATGGAAGAATTTGAAGTACCGGTAACTTATAAAGGACAGGACCTGCTTTTCAACGGAAAGCTTGCTACTTTCTCTTATGGTTATAAACTGTATGTGGATGTTGATGGAACCGAAGTTGTTATTGAGCGTGACGACCAGGGTGACTTAAGAGCTCTTCTTCCAGATACCGCTTCAGAAAAAAATATAGATAAAGGGCTTATAGAAGCGATTGTTGAAGTTTTTAAAGGACTCCAGGTTTTATAGAAACAAGCCAGGAAATAATTCAGCCTCTGAAAAAAATTTCATTGCAAGGCTAAAAAAATCTGATTAGCTTTATTTTCAGAATTAATTCACTGTTTACATTTAATATACTGTGATATGAGAAAATTAACTTTTCTTTTTCTGATGATACCCATTCATTTGCTTCATGCACAGCAAAGCAATGTAAAACAATTCATAATTACCCGGTAAAGTGATGACATAGTTCTCTTTAAACAAAATAGCTGAAACCGATATAAAGCTAACTTATATTATTTTGAAGGGAAAATCCTTTTCAAAGAACTTAGTTATTTTAAATTTTTCCTGTATTTTCCCGGAGTTACTCCCTTATGTTTTTTAAAAAGTTTGGAAAGATGGCTTTCGTCACTGAACTGGAGTTCATAGGCAATTTCACTTAATCGCACACTGCTGTATTTCAAATAGGTCTCTACCAGCTTCAGTCTATAGTCCAGCAGATAATCCTGATAGGAAATTCCGGTCTGCTGCTTAAAATATTCCCCGAAATAGTTCCCTGAAATTCCAAAATGATCAGCAATAACATGAATTCCTGTTTTCTCACGGTCTTTTATATGCTGCTGAATATAAGCGATGATTTTCATGATGGAAAATGCTTTCCGGTTTTCCTGAAGGTCTGAAGTTTCACTCTGAAGGATATTCCGGGCAATAAGATTCAGAAGGATCGACATGCAATTTCGGATAATAAGATAGTCATCAGCTTTGTTTTTAAACTCATTGGCAATCTGCAGAACAAGGGTTTCCGCAAACTGTTCATCATTTTTATTCCTGAAAACACAGCCAGCCCTTGCGTGATAATTATGGCTGATGTATTGCAGTTTATACAAATTTTCACAGCTCTCAATCCGGTCTGCTTCCAACCGGATTCTGTCAATAAACTCAACCGGACACTGAATACTAATCAGGCGGGATCCTCCACTTTGAAAACAATATACTTCCTGCTGCGGGATAATGAAAAGCTTACCCTGAGAGAAAGTAATACTACGTTCATCATACCTAAGTGTACCCCTCCCTCTGACAACATAAACAAACGAAAGAAAAGTTTTTGTTTTAAACATGATCTCTTCTCCTTTTAATTCTATGTCTTTTACATCAATCTCTTCAAGCGGAAGCCCTTTCATATTATACCCTATTTTCCTCCAAAAGTACAATTTTAACAGAATATTTAGCGGGTATTTTTGTATAAAAAATTATGAATGTAAATCCAAAACGGTGGCAGGCGCTCAACTTTCTGATCATAGGAGCCTTTCTTTCGCCACTGGATTATTTTATTGTCAATATGGCCCTGCCTTCTATAAAAAAAGCGTTCAGCGCCAGTGATCATGAGCTCCAGATGGTTATTGCCATTTACGGCCTTACCTATGCAGCACTTGTGGTTTGCGGAGGACGGCTGGGTGATATTTACAGCCGTAAAAAGGTATTTGTATGGGGATTGTACACTTTTTTGGGTTCATCTCTCGCCTGCGCATTTTCTCCTGATATTACATGGCTGATTGCATTCAGAATGTTTCAGGGTATCGGGGCTTCACTGCTTGCCCCCCAGGTATTGGCTTCTATAAAAGATCTTTTCAACAGTCAGGAACAGCCTAAGGCTGTAAATCTTTTCAGTTCAGTATTCGGGCTTGCTTCAGTTATCGGACAATTGCTTGGCGGAGCGCTTTTAAGCATGCATTGGGGAAATTTTTCATGGGAAATGGTATTTCTTGTGAATGTACCAATCACGGTTATCTGTATTATTGGCATTCATTTTACAATGGATAACAGTAACAAAAAAGAACAAACAGGGATTGATTTTATAGGCGCTTTACTGTTAATTCTCGCTTTGCTTATGCTCATCTGCCCTCTTATTTTCGGACAGAAATATGAATGGGTCTGGTGGATTTTCGGGATTCTTTTTTCTGGGATCTTATTATTTATTTTATTCTTAAGATATGAAAGAAAAAAACTTCAGAAAAATCATCCGGTGCTGATAGATCCGGCATTGTTACAGCAGAAACCTTTTGCATTAAGCCTTCTGATTATTTTCTTCTACAATTTCACCGCGGGTTTATTTATATGCTATCCTTACTATCTTCAGCAATTTCTTCATCAAAACTCAATGCAGGCAGGACTCGCTATAGTTCCCTATGGATTGGCTTTTTTCCTGGCCCCTTTAGTGAGTTCCCGGATAAAAATGACACCTGTAAAAATGATCAATGCAGGATTGGGATTGTTAATAATAGGTTTTGTAGGAAGTGCAGCAGCTTTTTATTTTCAGCAAAAACCATCTTTTATCACCCATACGACCCTGTTCATAGCCGGATTTGGTCATGGTACGGTGATGCCCGTCATGATGCGGACAGCCATCTCTTTGGTTTCCAGGGACAAAGCCGGGCAGGCTTCAGGACTCGTCAGCATAGGAATCCAGATTGGAAGTGTTACAGGAGGAGCCATTATTGGCACTTTATTTTTCAATCTGATAAAAGTCATGGGCTTCACAGAAGCATTTACTGTCGCCATAGGAATGATTGGCATTTTTCAGTGTATTGGAATATGGGCAGGAAATAGATTAAGAAAAATTTTGATTCAACATACAGATTAATTCAAAAAATACAATACATTTAAATATGAACAATACAGAAAAAATTATCATGGAAATTATAGAATTCCATCAGAATATTGAGAAATGGTTCCAGGGCAAAACAGAAAACCGGGAAAATCTTCACAGAAAACTATTGTCAGGATTCTCACCGGAATTCAGAATGATCAATGGAAATGGTGACACAGTCACTTTATCCATGCTATCCGACTGGCTTCCAACTGTATTCGGTAAATTTCCGCAACGTACCATTCACGTAGAAAATATAGAAGTAAATCATTCTGAACATCATGGACTTGCTACCTACACGGAAACCCAGGTTACGGGAGTAACTGTTACCAGAAGAGCATCATCAGCCGTTTTTCTGCTGCATGAAGAAAAAGCCCTTTGGCTTCATCTTATAGAACGATGGATATAGAATTTCATAGCTGTAAAAATTAAACAGCCCTGATTATCCGCGATAAACAGGGCTGCATACCTTTAATGGCAGAGTTCTTCTGTTATTCAGCCCATGGGGAATGTAAAATACAGTCACAGAAATTTTTCCTTTTAAAATTCGGAATCATGAAAGCACATACATCCGCTTTTATATTTCCAAAAGTGGTTTCTGTTTTATGCTCAAAGCCACTGAAAAAAGTGGGAATAATTTTCTTTTTGAAATCATTCCTTGGAAAAATTTTAATAATCTCTTCCCGATGCTCGTCACTCAGATTTTCATACCCTTCTCCCATCACATCAAGACCTACTCCCGAGTACATTAAAGCTACTTCATTTTCTTTGTGTTCTGCAATTCCGATAGTGGTATGAAGGGCAATGGTGTCCCATACCAGCTGAAGTTTATCCTGAGCAATACCATGACCTTTTAAGAAATCTCTTGCAGCATTGGCACCATCAACTTCAAATCTGAGATCAGGGCTGCTGTAATGGGGAACAAGCCCAAGATCATGAAATACAGAGGCTACATACAACAGCTCTGAATCATGAGTCTTATTTTCCCGCTTTGCATTTAATGAAGAGAATAAAAAAACACGTAAAGAGTGATTATAGATAAATTCTGTACCGTGCTCCAATAAAAGTTCTGTAGCTTCTGTAGCGATTTTACTGTCTGGAATTATTATTCCTGCAACTTCTTTCATACGATTTACTGACATAGTTTTAAATAATTTTATCCAAAGGTATCCTGATTACTGGTCCCGGGGAATATCAATACATACTGATGACATGTCAGAATTTCAAATCTATTTTATACTTTGGTATGAATGAAAATGCTGCGGTAGTTTGCAGGAGATATGTCTGTGTTTTTTTTAAAAAAGTGACTGAACTGTTCAGAAGTAGTAAAATTAAGCTGATAAGCAATCTCTTTTACCGTATATGAACTGAATTGTAAAAGTCTTTTGGCTTCCGCTATAATCTGCCCGTTAATAATTTCTTTTGCACTTTTATGGCTGCAACGCTTACAGAGCTCACTAAGTCTTCGCGATGTAATATTCAATCTGTCAGCATAGTCACTGACGGCATGAAGGGTATGAAACCGGCTACTCAGAAGTTCCATAAATTTGCGATAGATAATATAATCCTGACTATCAAAAGTTATCTCTTTCACAATTTTCACATTGGCCAGCTTGATCATAATAATCTTTAAATAAGCTGCCAGCACATCCATCTGATTGGTATAGGAATCTGCTTTGTATTCTGTAAATAAAATTTTAAACAGGTTCAAAAATTCCTCTTTTTCAGTGTGATCTGGTTCTAACCTTTGATTTGCCGAAGCATTATTAAACAAAACAGCTTTACAATTGCTGGCACTGGAAGGAACTTTCTCCCAAAAGCAATCTCCAAAAGAAATATGATAGCCTCGTACAGACAAGTCGTTTTTAAATTTGCAGACCTGTCCCTTGGAAAGCAAAAAAATTTCCTGTCCTGATATTTCAAAAGAATGCTGATCTACCATAAACATCCCTCTGCCACTTTCTATCATAATAATATGATGATAACTGAGCCTTACGAAATCCCCCGAATAGAGCAGCTGATCATGTAACCGTTTTACAGAAAAAGAATGCTCAATAGAAGGTTCCGATAATATTTCTGAAGCCAGTTTCATAGAATGATTTTTTGATAAAGATAAAAGTTTTGCCTATAATTTGAACTGCAAGTTTACCCAACTTTATCAAAACAGAGCATGTCAGAAAACCTGTAACACATGCCAGAATTTACCAAGGTTAATTCTTATTTCTGAATACTTTCATCTGCCCGGCCATTACAGCCAGCAAAATTCCAAAACAGGCGAAAAGAGCATATGAATATCTGAGATCAAAACTTCCGGCAATATACCCGATAAGAGGCGGTCCTATTAAAAATCCTAAAAATGAAATACTGGAGACAAAAGACAATGCTATACTCGGCGCTACCGTACTCACCTTTCCTACCGTACTATAAACAGAGGGAACACTCAGGGAACTTCCAAGCCCGATGATCATAAAAGCAATGATACAAATCCAGAGCTCCGGGAAGAAAACACTAAGAAAAAGTCCTCCGCTCATCAGCAACCCGCAACATTGCAGAACAATCTTTTTCCCATATTTCTCAATAATTCTGTTTCCGATAAACCTACCTAAAGTCATCATTAAAATAAAACTCGTATACCCCAGTATAACAAGGTTTTCAGGTGCTTTAACTATAGTCTGGAAATAAACTCCACTCCAGTCAAACATAGCGCCTTCAATCGCCATACTCAGGAAGCCTATAATTCCCAGCCCAACCAGTGTTGGATTTACGGATTTAAAGATTGAACGGGTCTGCGGTTCCGCTTTATGGATAATATTGGTCAGGTTCTGTTTGCTGTATAACCATAGTATTCCTACAAGCATAAAAGTAATCATGAAATGATAGAATGTACCCACATGCAGATTAATCATCAATAAACCGAGAACTGCTCCTGTAAGCCCGGCAAAACACCATGCGCCATGATAAGATGAAAGAAGAGTTCTTTTAGTAAGAGATTCTATTTCTATTGCCTGAGTATTGATGGCTATATTACACATGTTCCCGGATACCCCGAAGAAGAACAGAACAATTGCAAGAGTCCAGTAGGAAGGTGATAACCCAATCAGTAAAAGAAAAAAAGGATATAGCAAAAAACATCTTTTAATAATCCCGCTGCTTCCGTATATACTGATCAGCTTCCCGGCCAGAACCATTGTGGAAAGCTGCCCGATCGGCATCAGAAGCAAAAGTGTCCCTAATTCTGCCTCGCTGATAGAAAGGGCATTTTTAATGATGGGAATCCGGCTGGCCCAGGAAGAAAAAACAAGTCCGTGGGCAAAGAAAAGTAAAAAGCAGGCTGTGGGCATTTTCGCATTAAAAGATTCTCTCTCATTCATTATAACAGGGTGATAAAATTCCATGGCAAAGTTAAACACACACATCAGTTAAAATATAATCCGTTTTTGTCATTTTTACGTTCCATTTTAACCAATAAAGAATAAATCACCTGACGTTTTGGTAGAATATCATTTTGCTTTTGGTTTACAGATCTTCAATTTTCATTAATTTCGTTCATAAAAATGAACCATAAAAGAGAAATGGATTCCCTATCCAACAATTTTAGAAGGAAAAACAGTTGAACTGATACCTCTTGAAAAAGAACATTTTGAAGCGTTATATGCTGCGGCTGCAGATAAAGAACTTTGGGACCTGATTCCTACAGACTGCTCAGACAGAACTATATTTTATAAAACTTATGAGTTTGCCCTTAGTGAAAGAGAAACCGGAAATCAATATCCGTTTGTAATACGTCATAAAGAAACTCAGAAACTGATAGGCTCTACTCGTTTTTTTGAAATCTATCCTTCCGATAAAAAACTGGAAATCGGATGGACGTGGATTACAAAAGAGTTCTGGGGAACAGCCATTAATCTTGAATGTAAACTATTGCTTTTAACCTTCTGTTTTGATACTCTGAAAACCAACAGAGTACAATTAAAAACAAAAGACAATAATTTCAGGTCAAGAAAAGCCATTGAAAAGATTGGTGGTGTATTCGAAGGTATCTTACGAAAAGACAAGGTATCGAGTGACGGAACTACAAGAAATGCTGCCTATTACAGTATTCTCGATGATGAATGGAATAATGCGAAGCTTACAATTGAAAAACTGATTAGGGAAAAACAATAAGTTCACTACCAATCACTAGCAGGTATGGACAAAAAAACACCCGGTATCGGAGCCGGGTAAATATCTCTAATTGAATGATTGTCTGTAACTCAACGGTGTTTTATCTGTTTTCTTTTTAAACAGTTTATTGAACGACTGCGGATGTTCAAATCCGAGTGCGTAGGCTACCTCTGATACGGAGAAACCTGTAGTAGTAAGATATTCTTTAGCCTTTTCAATCAGTTTTTCATGAATATGCTGTTGAGCATTCAGCCCGGTAAGATTACGGAGCATATCACTTAGGTAATGAGGTGATAAATTCAACGTGGAAGCCAGAAATTCAACGGTAGGAAGTCCCTTGTTCAGCGTTTCCTGCTTGTTGAAATAATCTTCCAGCACAGTATCCATTTTCGTCAGCAGATCATGATTGACAGCCTTTCTTGTAATAAACTGTCTTTTATAAAAGCGATTGCTGTAATTGAGAAGTACTTCAATATAAGAAATGATAACATCCTGGCTTACTTCATCAATCGCTGTATTCAGCTCATATCTGATGTTATCCAGAAGTCCCGTTATTGTTGTTTTTTCCTGATCAGAAAGGTGAAGCGCCTCATTGGTATCATAAGAAAAGAAACCGAAGTTCTTAATGTTTCTGGCGAGAGGATAACTTCTGATAAAATCAGGATGTACAAGTAAAGTATAGCCGGAATATTCGGCATTTTCTTCAGTTGAAAGGACCTGTCCCGGAGCCGTAAACATCATTCCTCCTTCATTGAAATCATAATATCCCTGTCCATAGCCCATTTTTCCGTTGGTAGAATATTTATACGAAATTTTATAAAAATCCAGAGTAAAACTTCTCTTCAACATCTCTTTATTGACCTTCATTTTTGTATTATCAACAAGGCTTACCAACGGATGAAGAGGTTTGGGAAGCTGCAGGATATCATGCAGTTCCGATATGGATGAAATTTTCAAAGGGACGTTGTCTTTCTTTTCCATGATATAAAGTTATAAATTATTAGAGGAAAAGACAGCATAAATGTGATTTACTTTATACTGCCTTTTAAGTTTCGGATTACATAAACTGCTTACGGAATTCTTCTCTGAAAGCTTCATCTCCTACTTCAATACGCTGTGCATATAATGCTTTTGCGTCTTCACCGGCAACGTATCTCAACTGTTTTTTACCGTCTGTAGCTGCTTCATATACCACTTCTGCAATCTGCTCCGGTGTAGAAGCAGTTTCCATCATCTCTCCCATCTTAGAAAACAGGGAATTCGTCATTTCATCATACGCCGGAGTGGATGCTGAGTCCAGGGAACGGCTTACAAAATCTGTTTTGATACCTCCCGGAGACACGGTTTTAATGTCTATACCAAATGGATTAAGCTCAAAAGCAAGGCTTTCGCTCCAGCCTTCCAGTGCCCATTTGGTTGCATGATAAGTAGAACCTAACGGAAAAGCAATCAGACCTCCAATTGAAGTGGTGGAAATAAACATTCCGTTCTTTTTCTCTCTGAAATAAGGAATAAATGCCTGGGTTACCCGGATAACTCCTAATAAATTAGTATCCAGCTGTTTTACGATCTGATCATCAGAAAGCGCTTCCAAAGGTCCTATAAGCCCATATCCTGCGTTGTTGTAAACCACATCAATGTCTCCCAGTTCAAGAGCCTGCTTAACGGTTGACTTGATCTGTTCCGGATTGGTAACGTCCAGCGGAAGTACAGTTACATTTTCCAAAGCAGCAAGATCAGCTGCTGCTTCAGGATTTCTCATGGTAGCGATTACCTTCCATCCTTTGTTTTGAAATAATTGGGCAGTTGCTTTTCCTAATCCTGTAGAAGCACCTGTTATAAAAATTGTTTTCATTTTTTTCTTGTTTTAAAATTACATGACAAAGTTCTGCATTGGAAGAAAACCGGGAGTTGCCAAAATGGGGTAAGCTGTAGCCAAAACGGATATGAAATAGATTTGTTTTTTGTAAGTTTGTTCTATCAATTTTATGGCAGAATATATTCTTGACAACGTCAATATCAGTACACTTTCCGTATACGACCTGCTGAAACATACCTCAGACAGCACATTTATCGGAATCAGGGATTTTCGGGACATCTCCCCCGTTGCCATTGAAAAAGACACCGGAATATTTACCAAACAGTCTACTTTATATGATTTTCCGATGGTAAACATTACCAGAATCGGAAGTTCATTGCTTTGCTCCTGTACCTGTAACAATGAAAAAAAGCAGCTTTGCATTCATCAGGCAGAAATTATCCATTGTATCATAGAAGATAAGAATTACAGGCTGTTTTTCGATGATATACTCCGTAAAAAGACCTTTCTTCCCAAAGCAAAAGGATATGGTCTTGAAAACGAACCGGATCTGGATCAGTATTTTGAACTGCAATATACTGATGGCAGAATTGAGATAGTTCCCAAAATCAAGGAAATGCTTCCTGTAGATGATGTCATTTTAAAAAGGGATTTGCTGCCTCAGTTTTCCTCGAAACTAGATGAACTGGCTGTTCAGGAAACGGCTAAAAAACAAATTCTGGTAATTGGCAAACACAGGTATTATAATCACCTGACCTTTTCGCTGATGGAAGCAGAAACAACACAGTCCGGAAAAATAAAAAATCCGGTTTCCCCTATCGATGCCATGGAGCTGATA
Organism: Chryseobacterium gleum; assembly: GCF_900636535.1. NCBI lineage: Bacteria > Pseudomonadati > Bacteroidota > Flavobacteriia > Flavobacteriales > Weeksellaceae > Chryseobacterium > Chryseobacterium gleum. The sequence continues at coordinate 420,207 of NZ_LR134289.1, read as the reverse complement.
TGGAAAGCAGAACAACCTGCAGACATTAAGTTTTACACAGCCATTACTTCCTTTCAGAACAATTACAATGAAGATTACAATCCGGCAGAACTGGAAGCTTTAAAGCTCATTGTACAGAACCCTCTGGAACTTGAAGTCTATTATCATGACCGGGAAATCGCAGAAACGGTTTCTGCAAAATCACTTTTTAGAGTTGAATTAAACACTTTAGATGCCGAGGTACAATTATCTGTATTTAAGAAAGATCCGTTTTATGAAATAACAGGAGAATTGCAATTCAACGATGTGTCTGTCCCTTTTAAAAATGTTGTTCTCAGAAATGAATATTTTGTATATAACCGTAACATTTTCAGCTTTGTAGATGATCCGGACATGCTCAAAATCATAAGGTTTTTTAAGGCTAATAATGAGATTTTACTGGTTCATTCTTCAAAATACGAGGCATTTATGCAGAATATCCTATCAGCCATTGAAGAACGTATCCACATCAATTATAGCTATATACAGCCCGCAACGAAAGTACAGCTTGAAGATAAGAATTATCAGGTTGAAAAAGTCATTTATCTTCGCCAGCAGGAAAATTATATAGGAATTACACCGGTCATGAAATATGGTGACATAGAAGTTCCGGTATATTCAAGAAAGCAGATTTTTGATACTGATCAGAATGGCAATCCATTTAAAATAGAAAGAAACGAATCAGCAGAAGCCCGTTTTACCTCCCTGATTATGCAGCAGCATCCTGATTTTGAGGATCAGATGGATGGGTATCAGTATTTTTATCTTCACAGAGATAAGTTCCTGAATAACAATTGGTTTCTCGATGCTTTTGAGACCTGGCGAAATGAAGGTATAACGATTCTTGGATTTAACGAATTAAAAAACAATAAATTAAACGCCCACCGGGCTAAAATCAATATTCAGATCACCAGCGGACTGGATTGGTTTAATGCTAAATTAAAAGTAGGATTTGGTCCTAAGGAAGCTTCTTTACAACAACTTCACCGTGCGATCCGGAACAAGAGTAAATTCGTCCAGTTAGATGACGGCAGCATGGGAATTCTCCCTGAAGAATGGATGGAAAAGATATCCGCCTGTTTCCGGGCAGGAGAAATTGATGAAGAAATCCTGAAAATTCCTAAAATCAATTTTACGGAAGTGACATCGCTGTTCGAAAAAGAAATCCTGAGCAAAGAAATTCAGGAAGAGCTTACCTCCTATTCTGCAAAGTTTTCAAAAGTAAAGGATATTCCGGAAACAGCTATTCCTGCTGAACTGAAAGCAGAACTCAGGGATTACCAGCATGACGGGCTTAACTGGCTCAACTTTCTGGATGATTTCAACTTCGGCGGATGTCTTGCAGATGATATGGGTCTTGGAAAAACGATCCAGATCATTGCTTTCATTCTTTCCCAGAGAGAAAAAAGAGGGCATACCACCAACCTGGTTGTGGTTCCTACTTCCCTGCTGTTCAACTGGCAGGAAGAGATCAGCAGATTTGCACCATCTGTAAAGGTTCTGCTTCACTATGGTGCAGACCGGCCTAAAGCAACTGCTCATATTTCCGAATACGAAGTTGTTCTCACCACATACGGAATGCTGCTTTCAGACATTAAGTTTCTGAAAGGTTTTAATTTCAATTATGTATTTCTGGACGAATCGCAGGTTATTAAAAATCCGAATTCTGAAAGATATAAAGCCGCGCGTCTGCTTCAATCACGAAACAGGATTGTACTGACCGGTACTCCTGTGGAAAACAGTACTTTTGACCTATATAGCCAGTTGTCTTTTGCCTGTCCCGGATTGTTGGGTAGCAAGCAGTATTTTAAAGATATTTATGCCATTCCCATTGATAAGTTTGAATACAGCAAACGCGCTATGGAACTTCAGCAAAAAATAAAACCTTTCATCCTCAGAAGAACGAAGAAACAGGTTGCCAAAGAGCTTCCGGAGAAGACAGAAACAGTCATTTACTGTGAAATGAATACGGAACAGCGCAAGATTTATGATGCCTATGAAAAAGAGCTCCGTGAATTTGTTGCAGCCAATGATGACGATGACCTGAACAAAAACAGCATGCACGTTCTTACGGGACTTACAAGGCTCAGACAGATCTGTAATTCCCCTGTTTTGATGAAAGAGGGATATTCCGGTGAAAACGCCGTTAAAATTGAAATTCTGACGGAGCAGATCCTTGGAAAGTCAAAAGACCATAAAATCCTTGTTTTCTCACAGTTTGTCGGAATGCTGGATCTGATAAAAGCAGAATTGGAACAACACAATATCGGGTATGAATATTTAACAGGGCAGACGAAAGACCGGGGAGAAAAGGTAACGCATTTTCAGAACAATGAAGATATCCGGGTATTTCTTATCAGCTTAAAGGCTGGCGGCGTTGGCCTCAACCTTACCCAGGCTGATTATATTTACCTTGTAGACCCATGGTGGAATCCTGCAGCGGAAAATCAGGCCATTGACCGCAGTTACCGTATAGGACAGACCAAAAATGTAATTGCTATACGGATGATCTGTTCCAATACCGTTGAAGAAAAAATCCTTACGCTTCAGAAAAAGAAAAAGCAACTGGCTCAGAATCTGCTCACTACCGATGGAAAGAAACTTCAGGGATTGTCTAAGCAGGATCTCATGGATTTACTTGGATCCGGCTCATAATGTGCATTCTTTCATAAGCTTAAACAGAAGCCTTTACAGTTTTTTAAAAATAAAACCGACAGGTAAAAAGCCTGTCGATAAAAAAACAAAAATTGATATGGATATGATTTAGATATGATGTGTCTGTTGTATCTTCTTCCTACTGAATTATTAGGGGAAGCCTTTAAAATATTATCTTTTTTTCTTGAGACAAATTTATATTTATTTAGAATTAATAAAAATAATAAAGCAATGATATTTATCATTCATTCAAAAATAACTTCTTATAATTAAAAGAAAATACAATTTAAAACAGATTATCAGTATACTATACATAAACAGACCCATCCTGAATTTCAAGATAGGCCTGTTCTATATAATAGTAATCTAAGTATTAAACTGTTTAACCTATATTTTCAATAAGAATTGCTGAAGCGCCTCCTCCTCCATTACAGATGGCAGCTATACCGTATCTTCCTTTTTCCTGACGAAGTACATTGACAAGAGTGGTAACGATTCTTGCTCCTGAAGCGCCAATTGGATGTCCCAAAGCAACTGCCCCACCATATACATTCACTTTGCTGAGATCATAGCCGAGAATCTGCTGGTTAGATAAAATAACAGAGGAATAGGCTTCATTGATTTCGAAATAATCAATATCGGATAAAGTGAGGCCTGTCTGTTTCAGGATTTTCTGAATCGCTACAGACGGAGAAGTGGTAAACCATTCCGGAGCCTGGGCTGCATCAGCATAAGCTACGATTCTGGCCAAAGGATTCAGATGATAGCGCTCTATAGCTTCCTGAGAGCCTAACAGGATGGCTGCTGCTCCGTCGTTCAGATTACTGGAGTTGGCAGCGGTCAGTGTTCCGTCTGCTTCAAATGCAGGTTTAAGGAGAGAAATTTTCTCCGGAATCAATTTGTCAATATCTTCGTCTTTATCAACAGTTATTGTTCCTTTTTTACTTTCAATCGATATTGGGATCAGTTCATTACCAAATTTACCATTTTGGGCTGCTTCCTGCGCCCTCTGATAGGAAAACAGTGCATATTCATCAAGCTGCTGCCTTGTTAATCCATACTTTTTCACACCTAATTCTGCTGCACTTCCCATGTGAAAATCATTATAGACATCCCACAGTCCGTCCTTTATCAATCCATCAGTGAGGCTGGTATCTCCTAATTTGTTTCCCTGCCGTAGTTTTACGTAATGCGGAACATTGCTCATACTTTCCATTCCTCCTGTCATAACGATATTTTCCAATCCAAGCTGGATCTGCTGAGCCCCAATCATGGCCGCTTTCATTCCTGATGCGCAAACCTTGTTGATTGTTGTGGCGTCTTTATCAACAGGAATTCCTGCAAAAATTGCAGCCTGTCTTGCCGGCGATTGCCCAAGTCCTGCACTCAGTACATTTCCCATATATACACTGTCAATATGTTCCGGAGTAAGTCCAAGGCTTTCAAAGCTGTTCTTTATGGCAATAGCCCCAAGCTGAGGAGCTGTAAAGCCGGAAAGGCTTCCCATAAAACCACCAACAGGGGTTCGTTTTGCTGCTACAATAAATACTTCTTTCATAGATTTAAATTTTACTATATACCGATCAGTATATTTTAAATTAAAAAAAATCCCTTTTTATCTGCAAGGGAACTTAACAAAGATAATAAAAATATACCGATTGGTATATTAAAAATACAGAAAAATCTTACTTGTAAGGGTAAGATTTTAAACTTCTTATGCTCTGCTCAGCTGGTCCAGTTTTTTCAGCAGTGTTGGTATTCTGTAATTGCCATGCATCTTTTCCAGCATCAGTTTAGCTTCATCCACATCAATTCCCCTGGCAGTAACAAAAAGCGGAGTTTTGCTTTCTCCACGGAATACGCTTCTGCGTTGAGAATCCGGAGTTGTGAATTCATTTTTTGCCACTCCAACGATAGGACATTTGATTTCCAATGCTTCGTAAAGATGTCCTCCCAGTCCTATTTTCCCGTCATTATCCAAAGTAACATATCCGTCAACAATGATAATATCTCCTGGCCTTAATGCAATTTTTGTCAGCAGACTCAAAATGCAGGGTAATTCTCTCTTGTAAAAGGCTCCACTTTCATATTCCGAACTTACAGGTGTTTGTTCTATAAAGGTTTCCACTTCTTTTTCAGATGTCCAGTCTTCAAATGCAATACATACGGTATTGGCATAATCTTCATAATAGTAGGTATCAAATGCGTAAATCATATTTCTTTCTTAAAAAACTCACCGAAATGCCACAAAATTCCCGACGGATCATGTACAAAACATTCTTTCCCCCAATCCATTGTTCTTACGGGAGTAAGCTTCACATTTTTATATTTTTCTGTAAGTCTCAAAGACAAAAGTTCTTTCCAAAACTCATCGGTGTTGTCAACTTCCATAAAAACCATAGTATTGTCAACCCAGTCTTTTGTATAATAATCCTGAAGATAAAAGCCTATTTCTTCCCTTATAAACAGGGAGAGTTTTGGCTCCAGAACAATTTCTTCAAATCCCAGATCCCTGTAAAAGTCTCTGCTGATCTTAAAGTCCTTTGCACCAATAAAAGGTCTGATGGATTTAACTGTTGGTTTCATATCCCTGATTTTTTGAGTCTGTTTTTAATCCTTACCAAAGCTTTAAACCTTAAGCAAGGATTAAACTTCCTGATTATTTTCTGTCAACTACCAGTCTTTCTTCCCTGTTGGCAATGTCCCATGCAGTGGTGAAAATAAGTTGGGTTCTTTTCTCCAGCAACTGATAATCAATCTTTTCAGGATCATCTGTTGGCTTATGATAGTCTTCATGAATACCATCAAAGAAAAATGCTACAGGAATATTATGCTTGGCAAAATTATAGTGGTCTGAACGGTAATACAACTGCTCAGGGTCATTTAAATCATCATATTTGTAATTCAGTTCCAAGTTGTTCGTTCTTTTATTTGCAGCTTCATTAATTACTTTAAGCTGAGAACTTAACATGTCAGAACCAATTACGTACACATACTGTTTTCCCCTGTTGGCAGGATCATCACGTCCTATCATATCTATATTAAGATCTGCAACAGTATTGGCTAATGGAAAAACAGGATTTTCTGAATAAAACTCTGAGCCAAACAACCCATGCTCTTCTCCGGTAACATGTAGGAACAAAACAGATCTTTTAGGCCCTTTTCCTGCTTTTTTAGCCTGCTGGAATGCTTTGGCAATTTCCATTACAGCTACAGTTCCGCTTCCGTCATCGTCTGCCCCGTTGTATACTACTCCGTTTTTGGTCCCTACGTGATCATAGTGGGCAGAGACCACCACAATTTCCTCAGGTTTTTCACTTCCTTCGATAAAGGCAAGAATATTTTCGGAATCAGGAAGGTTTCCTCCTCCTCTTTTTTTCATGAATTCAGCCGGAACTTTCTGATAGTAAGAATGTAGTGCTTTAGGCGCTGAAATTCCCAAGCTTTTATAATAGTTAACGATATACTCACCCGCTTTTTTCTGCCCTTTGCTTCCGGTGTCACGTCCTTCCATATCATCTGCTGCAATCACATACAGGTTTTTCTTTAAATCCGCTGCATTAATTTCTTTATAGGCATTGTTAAATGCTTTATTATGTTTTGTTGAAACGGGATGTGAAGCGTTTCCGTCAGATATTTTTGCCGTTCCGCAACTGGTCATCATCGCCATTGCAAATAACGGAATAAGTATTTTTTTCATAAAGAATAAATTTCTTAAAAATAACAATTTTTATCCAACCATAATATGATTAATAAATATGACAAAAGAATAAACAATTTATTATGGATTTAATAATAAATCAGCTTAAAAAATAATTCGATATTAAAATTTTATTATATTTGATTTAAATACAAAATAGGTGGATAAAATTTACGGATTTACACATTACTCCTTTTTTACGGAAATGTCTGAACTGGCAGCCAGACACGGAAGCTTTGATCTTTCTCTGGGACTTCCCGATTTTGATATTGATGAACGCCTAAGGGTATTTTTAAAAGAAGCTGCAGACGAGCAGACCCATCATTATGAACCTCTCGCAGGAAACCCTCTCCTGATTGAAAGTATTATCCGTTTCAACGCAAAAAGACTCCATAAAATTTCTATTACAACCAATGAAGTTACTGTTGTACCATGTGCAACCTTTGCTTTATATACCTCCCTCAAATCTGTTATTAATCAGAATGATGAAGTGATCATTATTCAGCCGTCTTATTATACCTATGGACCTGCTGTTGTCATGAATGGGGGAATTCCTGTTTATTATGATCTTCAAGAAGACTTTACCATCAACTGGGACTTGTTTAAAAACTGTATTACTGAAAAAACAAAAGCAATCATTGTCAATTCTCCCCAGAATCCAACCGGAAAAATATGGACAAAGGAAGACTGGCATCAGTTATATGAACTGATTAAAGACCAGAATATCTATTTGATTTCCGAAGAAATATATGATACTTACTGCTACGATGAAACGGAACACTACAGTTCTTTCATTCATCCGGGGCTCAGGGAAAAGACCTTCTGTATTTTTTCTTTTGGCAAAATGTTTCATACTTCCGGGTGGAAAGTAAGCTATATGCTCACTTCTGAAGCTTTAACAAAGAAATTTCGATGCCATCAACAATATATTTCCTACGGCGCCAATGCTCCGGCTCAATTTGCGATCGCAAAATATCTTGATGTATTTAATCCGGATATCAATAAAAAGCTCATGCAGAAGAAAAGAGATATTTTTAATGAAATGATTAAAGAAACCCCTTTTCAGATCGAACAACAAGCGGAAGGAAGTGTTTTTCAGGTTGTTAATTTCAGAAATATTTCTAAAAACATGACCGATGTAGAGTTTTCAAAGTGGCTGACGATTGAGAAAAAGGTTTCGTGTCTCCCACTTTCGGCTTTTTATAATTCGAGACAGAATTCGGATTATGTCAGGTTCAGTTTTGCTAAAAAAGATGAACTGATTATTAAGGCACTGGAATATTTGAGAAAGAACCTTTAATCATTTCACATATTTGTTTTTTCCTGCAGATCACACAGATTTGCACAGATGATGATGGATATTTTATTTTTGCTGTTGTCTTTTGATCTAAATGACAAAAAAATATAATAAAAAAAGCACCGCCAAAGCGATGCTTTCCTATTATTTTAATATTGATTTTAAAGAGCCAGAACCCTTACATCAATTCTTCTGTTTTTTGCTTTACACTCATCTGTATCATTAGCTTCACATACAGGATGCTGAGATCCGTAGCCTTCTGCTTCTATTCTGTCTGCTGAAACCCCTAGCTCAAGTAATTTAAGCTTCGCTGTTTGTGCTCTCAGGTTAGACAGGCTAAGATTACTTTCTTCATTCCCACTGTTATCTGTATAACCTCCTAATTTTATTTTAAGGTTGGGGTAAGCATTTAAAATTTCAGCCAGCGTGTTTAACTGAAGTTCATAGCCTGGTTTTAAATCGCTTGAACCTGTTTCAAAATAAAGGTTTTCTATCGTGTACCACTTATTAGGATCCAGGGCAGATTTATCTTTTTGCTTAACCACATTATACAGCTGATAAAGCTGGCTTCCGTCTCCGATAGCAATTGTTTTTCCACCCTCCAGTTTTATTTTCTGAATATTTCCCGTTTCATACACAAAGTCCCCGTTTTCATTAAGATGTCCCTGAACCTGACTGGGAATCACCTGTACTGCTTTAGTATCTGTAACGACAGTAGCAGTGCCGGTTACTCCGGTAAGACTTTCAATCTTTGCTTTTCTGTTCGCTTCAATTTTATCTTTATGCAGCACAGCCAAAGTAGGCGCAATAACCAAAGAAACGATTGACATTAATTTGATCAGGATATTCATAGAAGGGCCTGACGTATCTTTAAACGGATCTCCTACCGTATCTCCGGTTACGGAAGCTTTATGAGGCTCTGAACCTTTGTAATAGGTTTGTCCGTTGATGTCCACTCCCTTTTCAAATGATTTTTTGGCGTTATCCCAGGCACCTCCGGCATTATTCTGGAACATTCCCATCAAAACTCCGCAAACAGTGGCCCCCGCCAGGAATCCTCCCAAAACCTCAGGCCCGAAAATAAATCCGATCAGTAAGGGAGAAATAATGGCTATCGCACCGGGAAGTATCATTTTTCTGATGGATGCATCTGTAGAAATAGCAACACATTTTTCATATTCAGGTTGTGCTTTTCCTTCCAGAATTCCCGGAATTTCACGAAACTGTCTCCTTACTTCTTCTACCATTGCCATAGCTGCCTGTCCAACTGCTGTGATTGCCAATGATGAGAAAATAAAAGGAATCATTCCGCCAACAAATAGTCCCGCCAGAACGTCTGCTCTGTAAATATCAATACCGTCAATTCCTGCGATTCCTACAAATGCCGCAAATAAGGCTAAAGCAGTCAAAGCAGCTGAAGCAATAGCAAATCCTTTTCCGGTAGCAGCCGTTGTATTTCCTACAGCATCCAGAATATCTGTTTTCTCTCTTACTTCTTTCGGCAGCTCACTCATCTCAGCAATACCTCCCGCATTATCGGCAATAGGACCAAACGCATCGATGGCAAGTTGCATGGCTGTAGTAGCCATCATTCCGGCTGCTGCAATAGCTACTCCATAAAGTCCCGCACAGAGATAAGAACCATAGATACCTCCTGCCAATACAATAATCGGAAGCAAGGTAGATTCCATCCCAACGGATAGCCCTCCGATGATATTGGTTGCATGTCCTGTAGAAGACTGTCTCACAATGCTGGAAACCGGTCTTTTACCCATTGCTGTATAATATTCTGTAATAATACTCATTAAAGTTCCTACAACCAGTCCGACCATTATGGCCCCGAACACTCCCATTTTGGTAAATTCATGGCCTCTGAGAACCATTTTTTCAGGAAGGATATATGTTACCAGAAAGTAAGAAGCAATAGCAGTAATCACAATACTTCCCCAGTTTCCAAGGTTAAGCGCATTCTGAACACTTGAAGTGGATGAACCTTCATTATCATTTACTTTTACAAATAAAGTTCCGACCATTGAAAATATAATTCCTGTTCCTGCAATAAGCATCGGTAAAAGAATCGGGGCAAAACCTCCGAAAGCATCATCAGAAACGGTTTCTCTACCCAATACCATGGTAGCTAAAACCGTTGCCACATAAGATCCGAAAAGGTCAGCTCCCATTCCTGCTACATCTCCCACATTATCTCCTACGTTATCTGCAATGGTTGCGGGATTTCGGGGATCATCTTCCGGGATTCCGGCTTCAACTTTTCCCACAAGGTCGGCACCTACGTCTGCTGCTTTTGTATAAATACCACCTCCTACTCTTGCAAAAAGCGCTATGGATTCTGCACCAAGAGAAAATCCGGTGAGAATTTCAATGGTTCTTTCCATTTCATGAGAATCTACTGTAGCATCCGGCGCAAAAATCTGTTTAATAATCAGAAATAAGGCTCCCAAACCTAAAACAGCTAGTCCGGCAACCCCCATTCCCATTACTGAACCTCCGGTAAAGGATACTTTAAGAGCTTTAGACAGTGAAGTTCTTGCCGCTTCTGCCGTTCTGACATTAGCTTTAGTAGCGATTTTCATTCCGATGAATCCTGCACAGGCAGAGAATATAGCCCCCACCACAAAAGCGATTCCTATACTCCAATGTGAATTGGCATTACTAGACCCCATCACTGCCAGTAAAATAGCAACCACTACAACAAAGTACGTTAAGATTTTGTATTCAGCCTTTAGAAAAGCCATTGCACCGTCTGCAATATGCCCGCTGATTGTTTTCATTTTTTCATTTCCGGCATTCTGTTTATTGACCCAGTTGCTCTGAAGAAATGTATAAAGCAAAGCTATGACACCAAAAATTGGCACTAACACAAATAGATCCATAGTTTATTATTTTATATTAAAAAATTGAGATTAGTCTTATAAATATAATGAAATTATAAACACACCATAAAATTCATTAATAATAATCTATTATTTTGTAAATTTGTTTCTCACTATGATTTGAATTAATTATTTATGAGAAAGATACTATACACCCTTATCCTATCTGCAGGCATAAGCAGCTGTCATCATAAGATGCCACAGGAAAAAGCTGAAATACTATATTTCGGAGGACCTATTATAACAATGGAGGATTCTTCTCCCCAGGTTGAAGCAGTAGCCGTTAAAGACGGAAAAATACTTTTTGCAGGAACAAAATCAGATGCAGAGCGTTTTTCAGGATCAGCCACTAAATTGATTAACTTAAATGGAAAGACTCTTCTTCCTGGTTTTATAGATGTTCATGGACATCTTACATCAAGAGCCGGGATTATGGACGCTGTAGATCTGTCCCCCGAACCTTATGGCACTGTAAATTCTATTAAAGATTTACAGATTACGTTTAAAAACTACATCAAAGACAATAAAATCTCAGTTCAACAGCCAATTATCGGAAATGGTTATGATGATGCAATAATGGCGGAACACCGTCATCCTACAAGAACAGAACTGGATGTCATCAGCAAAACCAATCCTATCATTGTCATTCACGCCTCAGGTCATGCCAGTGTAGCAAACAGTGCAATGCTGCAACTTCTGGGAATAACAGAATCATCAAAAGATCCTGAAGGAGGACACATCGGAAGAGATAAAGCAACAGGAAAACTGAATGGAAAGTTGGAAGAGAATGCCAGTTTCACAGCGTTGCTGACCTTAACGGAAAAAATGAGTAAAGGCAAAGATACCCAGGCTCATGCCATGGAAAACCTGATGAAAGCCCAGGATGAATGGCTCAGCTATGGGCAAACGACTATTTGTGATGGAAGAACTATGGGAGAAAGTGTAGTTTTGTTAGAAAAGGCAGCTTCTCAACATCTTTTTAAAGCCGATATTGTTTACTTTCCTGATTATGAATATTTCAAAAAAGATTTCAACAATTTCAAGCCAAAGTATATGAAGTATGAAAATCGTTTGAAACTGGCTGGCTTCAAATTTTCTAATGATGGTTCTCCTCAGGGAAAAACAGCCTGGTTGACACAGCCTTATTTAGTTCCGCCGGAAGGTCAGTCTAAAGACTATAAAGGATTTCCCATTTTTACGGATGAAACGTTATATAACGATCTGAAAACACTTTTCCAAAATCATATCACTGCGCAGCTTCATGTAAACGGAGATGCAGCAATTGATCAGGCTATACGCGTTATCAAAAGGTTAAAAGATGAAAATATTTACCAGCCGGAATTGCGCGCAACATTAATTCATGTACAAAACAGCCGTCCTGATCATATTCAAAAGATAAAAGAATTAGGGGTAATTCCTTCTTACTTTTCTACTCATGCTTATTTATGGGGAGATTGGCATTACTCAAGTGTTTTTGGTCCCGAAAGAGCAGCTTTTATAAGTCCGGCCAACTCTGCATTAAAAGCAGGCATTACGTTTACGATTCATCATGATGCTCCGGTTACTCCACCAGATCTGATAACGGCAGTATACGCAGCAGTGAATAGAAAAACGCGCTCAGGAATGATTTTAGGACCGAATGAAAGAATCTCTCCCATTGAAGCTCTAAAAGCGATTACCATTAACGGAGCTTATCAGTTGCAGGAAGAAAATAGAAAAGGATCTATTAAAGCAGGTAAAATAGCGGACTTTGTTATTCTGGATCAGAATCCTTTAACGATAAATCCTGAAAATCTTAGAAAGATCAAAGTTCTTGAAACTATAAAAGAAGGAAACTCCGTGTACAAAAGAGTCTCAATTTATTGATACATCAAGAGTATACATAAAGAAAAAGCAGATGAAAATTCATCTGCTTTTTGTATGCTTTTGGAAAGAATTTTATCCTCCGAATTTATCTGCATAATCTATTTGAGAAGCTTTAATCACTTTTCTCGCATGTTCTGCACCGTAAACTTCCTGGATTCTGCATTTTGCAGGCTCATCCGGTAAGTTTTTGTACGTAAGGAAATAGTGCATTAATCTCTTCACTTCTGCTTCAGGTAATTCAGAAATATCTCTGAAATGCCCGAAAGCGTGATCATTGATCATTACTGCAACAATTTTATCATCCGCTTCACCTCCGTCGATCATTTTAAAACCACCAATTGGAATAGCTTCCATCAAAAGACCTCCGGCGTGGATGTTGTGAGAACTTAAAACACAAATATCAAGCGGATCATGATCTCCCATTGTAACATCATCAGCTCCTGATTCTACAGCAAGTCTCATTACTTCTTTATCACAGTATGTTCTTGGAACAAACCCATACAAAGCAGGGATAATGTTAGAAAATTTCTGCGGCCTGTCTACCTTTAAATATCCTGTTTCTTTATCTACTTCATATTTAATAGTATCTGAAGGAACAATTTCCACAAATACGTTTACAACATTTGGCGCATCTTCTCCTGCAGAAATTCCGTGCCATGGATGTGCTTTAAAATTTGGAATCATTATTTATCTGTTATTTTTTAAGTTATTATTAAAATTTCTTTTCTTAAATCTTCTATTGTTTCGGCAATATAATCGTTGCCTTCCATATAATTCATGATGAAAACCGTTTTGAATTCATCCAGCTGAACCTCTCCCTTCAGCCCGTCATAGGTTTTATGAAGTAGTTCTATAATTGCATTTTTTGAGTCTACAATATTCTGCCATGAATTTTTTGTAATGTATAACTGCTGGGATGAGTTATATTCAAACTCTTCATTGATCGCTTTTTCTGTAAGGAAAATAAACTCATGAACGGCCAGCCCTCTGTCAAATCTATGAATAAGGTTTGAAGGCTTAATCCTGTCCAGAAACAGTGTCATTCTTTCATAGGAATGTGCTTTGTTCTCTGAATTTGATTTCACGGTAAGTAATTTGATTTCCTGGTTCTTAAGAGTAATGTATGAGTGTACAAATTGTCTGAGCAAAACCAGAAAAGGAATCGCAATAATCAATGCAAATGCATATGGTAAATATCCTGAGAGACTCGTCATAATTTTAGACTGCAAAATTACTAATTATTTTCCGTCTTCTAAAGAGTTTTTAAAGATATCCACTTTAGAAATTTGTATATAGATCAAAGAGAGAATAATGATAAGATAAAAGCCAACCATCATCCTGTTTACCAGAGCCGGAAAAATCAGAAATCTCAACATAACAGTTCCATAAATAACAGCAAAAAACAAGACCTGAGCCTGATTTTTTTTATTGCGGAAAGAAAAATGATTGGTCAGAATGACCACTATAAAAATCAGTAAGATTGGAAAATAGGAAGAATTGAATTCCAGCATTATATTACTTTTAATAAAATGAATATAATCTGAAAAGGAGAACGGATCAGGCTGTGAAACGGGATAAATCTGAACTTTCGTAAACTGATTCATAAAAAGCGTAGACCACGACACCTGATTAAAAGCTTGTATTAAACAGAAAGAAAGAAACAAATATCCGTATGATATCAATAACGGCGCTGTTTTAATCTGAAACCTGTTTCTATATAAATAAACAAAGACATACAGGAATGAATACAAAATAAAATATTCAGGTCTTGTAAGCACACATAGCATGCCTACTATACCTGCCCAGAAAATATTCTTCCTCATTAAAAAAATATAGAAGCTGAGAAGAAGAAGAAGGCATGATAAAGAATCCGCAGAAACGTGCCGGGCAGATTCCGGCAAAGGTTTGAACATCGAAATTAAAATAGTGAGGATAAAAGCAAGCGGATAATTTTTCAAAATCCTTATTAAAAAACTGAAAATCAGAATAAGAATACATGCATAAGAAATAGCCGAAATTAAAGAGATCGAGGCAGAAGCACTCAAACCAAGTTTAAAGAATGACCAGCCGATAAAGTTATAGAAAGGCTTCACCACAAAAAGTTGCAGCTCTTCTTCGTAGGCCTTAGGATTTTGTGAAATAATTTTATAATAGGTGCTTTCCCCTTCTGCTACTTCTTCCGCTATAGGATTTACAGGTCCAAGTCCGGCAAAATCAGGATTCTTTTCCCTCAATTCATGGTATACCTTCTTATGAATATCTTCAATTTTCATATCAGGATATTCCGTTTTATAAATTAGCCCCATATAGGCTTCCATATCAGTATTGTAATAGTGGTTGGTATACAGGTAGTATGACATGAAGCATACGTAGATTGAAAAGATAAAAACAAGAATACCGTTCTTTTTTTCCATATACTGATATTATATGAATACAAATGTAAAAAACTATCTTTTAATCTGTATTCCCAGGAAAGTTTACTAAAGGATCAGTATACTATAGTTCAAACAGGGCCGGTCTTTGTGTTACTTCATGGTAGCAGACACTGTTTTCATCAAAGAAGTGGTATACAAGGCTTTTTCTGGTTCTGTCTTTATCTGTATGAGGTTCTCCTCCATGAAGAATATTGGCATGCCAGATTAATAAATCTCCTTTTTTTGCTTTAAATATTTCTTTTTTTAAGCCTAATTCTTTTACCTTTTCCTCAAGGAAAGTTTCGTAAGCCCTGTAGCTTTTCTTGCCGATTTTCAAGGCAGTGCCTTCGTTATCGTAATCAGAATTCAGAAAATAAGGAAGTTTATGGCTTTTAGGAATGTAATGCAAAGCTCCGTTGCTTTCATCCACATCTTCCAGAGCAATCCAGACCCCAAGCAGTCCTCCCAACGGATAAGTAGTCATATGGATACTGTCTGAGTGTGTTTTCTGCTGGCTACCGTTAATAAAATTGATGCTCTGAAAAAGTTTGGATTTTCCGTCCAGTAAAACGGATAAAAAGTCTAACAGTTCCGGATCACTTCCTATATTTTTAATGATTTCCGAATGATGAATGGCAAACATCAGCTTTCCTCCATAAATAAACTTTAAAGTTCCGTCCTTCATCAGTTTATCAATTTCAAAATTGATCTGATCTGCCGTTTCCGGAGTAAGATAATTCCTCAGAATCATGTACCCGTTATCGTCGTATTGAAGAGCACTTTCTTTATTTTCTTCGGAAAGCTTATTAAAAAACGGAGTTTCTTTAAGCTTTGTATAATCTACCGTCCTCTCACTGGCCGGAAGGTGGGCAAAATCTTTACTGGAAATGCTTGAAAAATAGCTCTTATTGATTCCGTATTTCTTATACAATGGAATATTATGCTTTAATTTACTCTTTTTAAACAGGTTATAAAGCATATATGATAATTTGTACTGACGAATCTGTTGTAACATAACTGTTTTACTAAGGATTTTATAAAGTTACTGATTATTACCTAATTAGAACCAATCTAAACAATGCTTTTCATCATAAAAAAGATTTCCCTTTCAGGATAAGATAGGCCAGCTTTTTAAAAAGGTTTATTTTTGAATTCTCAATAATGCCATAAGGTCTCAACTCGGGCCGGAATCCTCTGAAAAATTCTTCAATATTGGGAAGTTCGCCTCCTTCAAAATCAAAAATATGAGTTTCAATATTTTCTTTAATGAGATAATCAATCAATACAGATGCTCCCGATAACTTCACATAATTCTTATCATTGAAATTACCTAAAAGCGCTACCATATTGCAATCGGAATAAGTAGCAATTACATTGATAATCTTCTGCTGATAGTAAAATGCGGTAAATTTCAGATATCCCAGATTGTAAAAGCTCTCAAAAATCCTCATGAACTCAGGCAGGTCATCTTCCTTGCTCAGCCCTATTGTGTTAGCTTCAATGAAAGCTCTGGCTTTGTCAAAAGATATCGTTTTGATTTCAGAATCTTTTAAAACAGCTTCATCTAACCGAAGTTTTCTTTTTCTTTTGGGTGAATATTTTGCGTACACTTTCTCATAAGCGTCAGGATATAATAAAAAGTTTTTCTTGATTCTGATCTTTGTACGAAGTTGATTAACATCATTAAAAGGATATGCCCGGATCATGTAATTTTTTTCCAGATATTCTAAAAAAGCCTCATTTACATCCAAATTATCTTTGGCAGAAAAGACACCAAGCTGCTGACAAAGCTTAGGATTATGTACAATTTTCATCCCGTATTTTCTTACAAAAGGAACAGGCATTACTGCTTCGTAATCTTTATAAACAAGAATTTCCCAGGGCATTGTAGAAGTAGTATCTAAAAAATGCTTTGTAGCAGAATATTTTCTTTGTTCGGAATTTTCTAAACATCGAGCATATTTAACAAAGTCAATTTCATGGTATTTTAATCTTCTAATCATAGTAATCCTGAATCCGAAAAGCTAAAATAAGACTCCTGTGTGACAATAATATGGTCTAAAAGCTGGATGCTTAACGTATTTCCGGCTTCTTTTATTTTCTGTGTGATATTAATATCTTCCCTGCTTGGTTTTAAACTTCCGGAAGGATGGTTGTGCGCAATGATAATTCCTGTTGAAAAATGATCCAAAGCTCCTTTATAAAGAGTTCTTACATCTACAATAGACTGGCTGATCCCACCCTGTGTAAGTTGGGAGATATGAATCACTTTATTATTGTTGTTCAGGAAGATGGCCCAGAATTCTTCTGTTCTCAGATCGGAAAGCTGGTTTCTAAGAACTGCATAAGCATCATGACTGTTACCTATTATCGTTTTTTCAGGGATTTCCTGTACAGCTCTTCTCTTTCCGATTTCTAAGGCTGAAATGATTGAAATAGCCTTTGTCTCTCCGATTCCTTTGAATTTCATCAGATCTTTAACAGAAAGCAAGCTTAGCTGATGCCAGCTGTTATTAACAGAATTGAGAATTTTTCTTGCAAGCTCTACAGCATTTTCGTCCTTATTTCCACTTCCCATGATGATGGCTAACAGTTCAGAATCAGAAAGCGAGCTTTTGCCTTTCTGCAAAAACTTTTCTCTGGGTCTGTCATCTTCTGCAAGAAATTTTATAGCCATGAAAAATTAAAATATTATGAATTAATAGAATGCATATAAGATCATCGGCTTTTTGGAATGATCAATGTATTTAGCAGTTTCTTTAAAAGCATTTACCGACAGCATAGGACAACCTAAACTCAGGCATGCCGGAGTTTCAGATTCCATATCGGAAACACATTCGTAAGAGTGAAGAACGATAGCTCTCTGCATGGCATTACTGTTGGTAGAGTCCAACCCTGTCAACCGATAGGCTTTGCCAAACTTTCCTACATAGCTTTCTCCAATGACATACTTTCCAAGTGAAGACTGATAAGAGCCTTCAATATTACTGAATTTTAAGGCGTCTGATTTTGGTATAACAGAACCTGAGCCATGGGAAACTACAGCCTGCTGTACAATCCTGTTATTTTTCAGGTTATAAATGAAATAACGGTATTTACCGGAAGGTTTTTTAAAATTGATAAAAACAGCCAGTTCCTGATTATACTCTTTTCCTTTAATATAATTCTTAATTTCCAAAATTCTTGCCTGTGGCACATTAAGTGAATTCAACTGCTGAGACTCAGCCTTTGAGCAGGAAATTACAATTAAAAGAAGAAAAATATAGTATTTCATCATCCTGTTTAGTATACTGTTATTCTATGATCATTCCGTCTTTCATCACGAGTTTGCGGTCAGTAATTTCTGCAAGATTCGGGTTGTGGGTAACGATCACAAATGTTTGATTGTATTTGTCTCTAAGATCAAAAAACAATCTGTGAAGGTCATCCGCATTTTTGGAATCCAGGTTACCGGTTGGCTCATCTGCAAAAATAATTTTTGGTGAATTGATTAAAGCTCTCGCTACTGCTACCCTTTGTGCTTCTCCACCGGAAAGCTGGTTAGGTTTATGATTCAGCCTCTGTTCTATCTTTAAGTCTTCAAATAAAGCATATGCCTTTTCAATAGCTTCTCTTTCATTGGCTCCGGCTATTTTTGTCGGAAGCAATACGTTTTCCAGAGCGGTAAACTCAGGAAGAAGCTGATGAAACTGAAATACAAAACCGATATTCTGATTTCTGAATTTTGATAACTGTTTATCATTCATATTGATAAATGATTCTCCCGCTATTTCAATTTCAGTATCATACTTACCGGATTGGGTCGGATGATCCAGTGTTCCTAAAATCTGCAGCAGTGTAGATTTTCCTGCTCCTGATTCTCCTACAATAGAAACCACCTCTCCTGTTTTGATGTGAATATCAACTCCTTTCAGTACTTCTAAATTCCCATAAGACTTATGGATATTTCTTGCTTTAATCATGATTCAAAAATAGTGAATTGCCTTCAAATAAAAAACCGCTTTTTGAAGCGGTTTATATTTTATTTTAGTTTTAAGATGTTTAGATTTCGGTAATCCATTCAATTACGTCTTTTCTGTTAATTTTTTTAATTATTGCTTCCAGATTTTGGGCAGAAAAGTTAGGTTTTATGTATTATTGCATCCGTTCAATTCACAAAAAAACCTCCCGGTTTGGGAGGTTTCAATATTTTTAATTCAGAAATTACAGTAACAATGTTAATGGACTTTCCAAATAGGTTCTTAATGTCTGTAAGAACTGAGCACCTGTAGCACCATCTACTACTCTGTGGTCACAAGCCAATGAAAGTTTCATGGTGTTTCCAACTACAATCTGACCATCTTTAACGATTGGTTTCTCGATGATTGCTCCTACTGAAAGGATAGCAGAGTTTGGCTGGTTAATGATACTTGTAAATGTTTCGATACCAAACATTCCTAAGTTGGAAATAGAGAATGTAGATCCTTCCATTTCGTTAGCTTTAAGACCTTTGTTTTTAGCTCTTGAAGCCATATCTTTTACAGCTGCAGAAATCTGTGTATAAGTCATCTGGTCTGTATTTTTCAATACCGGAACTACCAATCCGTCCGGAATAGCTACTGCTACACCGATGTTGATATTTCCTCTGTGAATGATCTTGTCCCCTGCCCAGCTTGAATTTACCTGAGGGTGTTTTCTTAAAGCAATGGCAGTTGCTTTGATGATCATATCATTGAAAGAGATCTTAGTATCCGGTAAAGAATTGATTTCTTTTCTGGCCTCAATCGCTTTATCCATATTGATCTCAACCATCAGATAGTAATGAGGCGCAGAGAATTTACTTTCAGAAAGACGTTTCGCGATAACATTTCTTACCTGAGAGTTAGGAGTCTCTGTATCTTCACCTTGTACGAAACTTACTGCAGCCGGAGCAGCGCTTGCCGCAGGAGCTGAAGCAGCTGGTTTCGCAGCTGGCTGATAGTTTTCAATATCTTTTTTAACGATTCTTCCGTTTTCACCGGATCCCTGAATACTGTTGATATCAACTCCTTTATCCTGAGCCATTTTTTTAGCCAGTGGAGAGATTGCAACTCTGTCCGAAGATGAAGTGTTTACAGCAGGCGCAGCTTTTTCTTCTGTTTTAGCTTCAGCTTTTTGCTCAGCCGGTTTTGCCGTTGACTGGCCCGCAGCTTTTGGAGCACCTACCGCGGAAACATCTGTTCCAGCAGGACCTATGATTGCTAACACGGAATCAACCGGAGCAGCTCCTCCTTCTTCTACACCTTGCTTCAATAATACTCCATTGAATTCAGATTCGAAATCCTGTACTGCTTTATCTGTTTCGATTTCAGCAAGAAGATCTCCTTCTTTTACTGTATCGCCTACATTTTTGTGCCATTTAGCCACCTTACCTTCTGTCATTGTATCAGAAAGTCTAGGCATTGTAATAATTTCTACTCCAGCCGGAACTTCTGCAGCAGCAGATTCAGTGGCAGGAGCCTCAGCTTTAGGCTGTTCTTCTGATTTTTTCTCTTCAGAGCCGGCACTTGGAGCAGCAGCTCCTCCTGTCAATCCTGAAATATCTTCTCCTTCATTTCCGATAATTGCCAAAACAGAGTCTACAGCAGCAGCACCTCCCTCTTCTACACCAATGTATAAAAGGGTACCTTCTACTTCAGATTCGAAATCCTGAACTGCTTTATCAGTTTCAATTTCAGCTAAAATATCTCCTTCTTTTACTTTATCCCCTACTTTTTTATGCCATTTTGCCACCTTACCTTCCGTCATCGTGTCGGACAGGCGGGGCATCGTAATTACTTCTGCCATAATTTATTTTAATTTGAAAATTTAGCAATCTGAAAATTTGAAAATTAAAAAAGGACATAATCTATCGCATTTTCAAATTCTCAAATTGTCAAATTAACTCATTATCTTTTAGTTTTCTAATTTGTCTAGGAATGGATAATCTTCCTGAGCATATACATACTCATAGATTTTTTCCGGATCCGGATATGGAGAGTTTTCCATGAACTCAATACACTCTTCAACAAAATCTCTCGATTTGTTATCGATAGTTTCCAACTCCGCTTCAGTAGCCCATCCGTTTTCTAAAATTCTGTGTTTTATCAATTCGATTGGGTCATCATTTTTATGAAGAGCAACTTCTTCTTTAGATCTGTATGGCTCAGCATCAGACATAGAGTGTCCTCTATAACGGTAAGTTCTTGCTTCGATGAAAGTAGGTCCATCTCCTCTTCTTGCTCTTTCAATAGCCTCGTAAGCAGCTTCTGCCACTTTTTCAGGATCCATTGCATCTACAGCAAGGCAAGGCATTTCATATCCTAATCCTAATTTATAGATATCTTCGTGGTTGGCAGTTCTTTTTACTGAAGTTCCCATTGCATACTGGTTGTTTTCTACAACAAATACTACAGGAAGTTTCCAGTTCATCGCCATGTTGAATGTTTCGTGTAAAGAACCTTGTCTTGCAGCACCGTCTCCGAAGAAACAGATGTTTACAGCCTTTCTGTCGAAATATTTATCAGCAAAAGCAATACCTGCACCTAAAGGGATTTGTCCTCCAACGATACCGTGCCCTCCGTAAAAACGGTGTTCTTTACTGAAAATGTGCATAGATCCACCCATACCTCCGGATGTACCAGTAGCTTTACCACAAAGTTCCGCCATGATTCTTTTAGGATCCACTCCCATCGCCATTGGATGAATGTGACATCTGTAAGCAGTAATCATACTGTCCTTTGTCAGATCCATTGCATGTGTAAACCCGGCAGGGATAGCTTCCTGACCGTTATACAAATGTAAAAATCCTCTGATCTTTTGTTTTAGGTAAAGAGAACGGCATTTGTCTTCAAACCTTCTCCACATTGTCATATCTTCATACCACTTCAGGTATACCTCTTTAGAAAATTCTTTCATGTGTTAGCTCTTGCTTTTTTATGATGAAATAGTTGAGCAAAATTATGAAAAAAACTTTGTTTTTATTCTATACATAGATAACTTTTCAATTTTTCTGTAAAATCTATTTGCGGGCTGAATGGATTATTCTTAATTTTCGAGCCCTGCAGGTCCTGATAAAACGGTGTTATCTCTTATTCTTCATGACGATCACAACTATAAAACATGCCTGTTTATAAGGCTTTCATAAAACAACAATAAATATGAAGCATCAGAAATGTTTCATATTCATCCATCAATCTGTTTCATTTTTAATTATTGTTAACATAGCTTTTGGTTATTTCAACAGCATCTTTTTTTTAATGAAGAAAGGTTTAAATTTCAAACCTATCCTTATTTTCATCAGTAAATGTAAAAGCAGGATTGAAAAACTGATAAATATTTTACGTCTGAAAAGCAATTGATAATCAAATAAATTCTCTGCTACCCGTCAGTTCCCCACCATTCTTCTTAGTTGCTTTTTGAGGTTATAATGGTATATTTGATCATTAAACCTGATTATGGAAGGAAAGAAGTCTTCATTACTGCACAAAATTTCAAGAGTCATCTCTGATTTTTTTAATCCTCTGGTCTCTCTGATCCTGTTTTTTGTATATATGAGTATCAGAGAATATTCTCTTAAAGATTCCATGCTGTACTTTATTCCTATATTATTAATGATCATTGTGCCGATCATCATATGGCTGGTCTGGAATGTAAAGACGGGAAGATATACCAACATGGATGTTTCCAACCGTGTTCAGAGAAAAACGCTGTATATATTTATTGCAGTTTGTGTAATTGCCTATCTTATTTTTAATTATGTCAGAAACGGATATATTGATCTTGTTATGCTTTTCATTTTGATTCTTTTATTTGCGCTTCAGATCAGCAATCTGTTTATCAAAAGTTCGATGCATACAGCATTTAATATATTTGTAGCAGCTCTGTTTTTCTCGCTTGACTGGAAAATAGGTCTGGTATGGCTGGGAATCGCAATTTTGGTTGGAATCACCCGGGTTATATTAAAAAGACACACCATAAAAGAAGTATTTATGGGAGCTGGAATAGCTTTTATGGTATCTTTTATCTATCTTTATTGCAATATTCAATTTCAACATTAGAATACTCTATGAAAATACATCATCTTACTGCCGCAGAAGAAAACTTTATGAAGCTGTTTTGGAAAATGGGATCTTTCTATCTGAAGGACGTTATGGAACAGCATCCGGAACCGAAACCCCATCAGAATACGGTTTCCACTTATTTGAAAATATTAGTTGAAAAAGGCTATTTATCAACTGTAAAAGAAGGAAGAATCTTCAAATATACCACGATTGTTCCATTGGAAGAGTATAAAAAATTCCTGCTGAAAGAGCTTTCTCATAATTTTTTCAGTGATTCAGGAAAGGAAATCCTGGAACTTTTATTAAGCGAAAAATTAATTTCCCAGGAAGATATGAAAGGTTATTTTGATCTTAAAATCGAAATAAAGCCTGCTAAAACCGAAGAACCAAAGTTTGAGTTGGCTGAAGAAATCTTAAGTCCGAAAAAGGAGAAGAAGGCCAAAGGAAAGGAGAAAGAGAAAGAAAAAGACAAGGACAAAAAGAAGAAAAAGAAAAAAGAGTAATCTACCTTAAAAACACCAAATCATGAAAACAAAATTCCAGGAAACAGTAAGCCGGGCCAATGAAGCCATTTTCCGGTATCCGATGATTCTGGTAATGGCTTTACTGGCTTCTATTGGTGCTATATGCATTATAGAAACGGAACACACTGAAATTACCTCTTATATAAAATTTACCATTTGTGCGTGTCTTGGAATTTCTCTGATGTTTGCATTAAAAATGCTGTCACAGAGAATCGGGAAAGAATTACTACTGCAGATTTCCGGTATTATTTTCCTTATTGGCTTTTACTTCATCCTGCCTGATAAAAAGAATTATTTCACCGAAGTCTACGCTTATATCATTGCTGTTACAGCGCTTCTCTCCCACTTACTGGTTTCTTTTATTCCGTTTCTGGAGAAAGACAGAGAACTCAGATTCTGGCAGTATAATAAAAATCTCTTTGTCAATATCTTTCTTACCGCTGTATTTACAGGAGTTCTGACCGGAGGAGTTGAATTGGCCATCTTAGCAGTTGATAAGCTTTTTGACTTTAATTTTCATGATAGAATTTATAGAGATACTTTTTTTGTCCTGACTATTTTCGGAAGCAGCTTTATCTTTCTTTTATTTAATGATAAAGGTTTAAATGATCTTGAAAAAGACGGAACTTATCCGGTTGTTTTGAAGTTTTTCACTCAGTTTATTTTAATTCCTTTACTGCTTATTTATGCAGTGATTCTTTACTTCTATTCCGCTAAAATACTTATCAACTGGCAACTTCCGAGAGGTTGGGTTACTTACCTTGTTTTAGCATATAGCATTGTTGGTATTCTTGCATTGCTTCTGGTACATCCACTGAAAGAAGAAAACTCAAAATCATGGGTCAGGATATTCTCAAAAGCATTTTATTATACGATTGTTCCTTTGATTATACTGCTTTTTACAGCGATCTTTACCCGAATTCTGGCATACGGTTATACAGAACCAAGATACTTTGTTCTCCTGCTTGCCTTATGGCTGTTAAGTGTTGTAGCTTACTTCATTTTCAGCAAAAGAGCAACCATAAAATTCATTCCGATAAGTTTATTTCTGTTTGGCGCTTTTGCTCTGGTTTTTCCTTACCTCAATGCCTTCAGCGTTGCGAAAAGAAGCCAGAAAACGGAACTTATCAATATTTTAAACCAAAACCAGCTGATCAGTGACGGTAAAATTAATTTCCAGAAGAAAATTACCGATACAATCCGTGATGAAATTGCCGATAAATTTGAATTTCTGGCTGAAAGAAAGCAGGGAGAATTTTTATCAACTTTACTAAATAAGGAAGATCAGGATGAATTAGCAGCTCATATTGATTTCGGTACATTTTACAGTATACGATATAATATTCAAAAAAGATTTTCAGATGTGAATGTCACGGTAGAAAACAAAGTATATAAAATGAACAAACAATCTCTTGTTTCTGAAAAACAGGTTGTGGAAATTGGAAACTACCAGTATCTGCTTTCTTTCTATCCTTACAGCAAAAGTCCAAAAAAGCTCAATGATGACCAGTTTGAGCTTACAGATTACCTCTTCAAAAAATCTTCATTAAAATTAAGGCTAAATTCCAAAGAGGAAATAGATTTCGGACCACAAATCATTAAGCTGTTTGATCAAAACAAAAACAAGCAAGGCATCATAAAAGTCCCTGAAATAGCAATGGAATCTGATTTAGGCAAATACCATGTCAAACTTATTTTCAGTGAAATTACACGGGAACTGTATTCAGATAATAACATGTCAACCATTTATTATCAAAATGCTTATTTACTTATAAGATTAAAATAAAAAATAGGATATCTGCGATATCCTATTTTTATTAATATTACTTCATTCTACAACACAGAAAATTATATCAGTCATCTAAGAATATAATTTTGGATTCTTACGAAACCTGACCGGAGATTAAATTTCACAAAAAAAGCGGCTTAAAAGCCGCTTCATTATTTTTACCAACGATTTCCGCCTCCGCCACGGTTGTTACCATAGCCTCCGCCTCTGTTGTTGTTATTACCGTAACCTCCGCTTCTGTTATTATCGAAGCTTCTTCTTGGTTTTTCTTCTCTTGGTTTAGCTTCAGATACGTTTAAAGTTTTTCCGTTGAATTCTTTTTGGTTAAGAGATTCAATAGCTTGCTTTCCTTCATCATCACCCATCTCTACGAAACCGAAACCTCTGGAACGACCAGTTTCTCTGTCTGTAACGATTTTAGCTGATGATACATCTCCAAATTCTGCGAATAGATCGTGCAACTCATACTCTTTAGTTGCGTAATTGATGTTTGAAACAAAAATGTTCATTTTAAATAAATTAAAAAATTAATAAAAATTTGGTATATAAAAGAAAAACAACATAAATTAATGAACAAATATTGATTCCAAATATAAACGTATGCAAGATACAATTAAAAATTTCAAATCAAAGCTTTTTTTACATATTTCTCACATTATGTTGAATCGGGATTGCTAAACACAATAAATAAACCACATAAACAATTGATATAAAACAACTTACACCACATTAATTCTTTTAGTTAAATTATTTAACATTTAAGTATCTGTCATAATTTTTTTTAACTTTTAACTCCCAGAAAATATGAAACAACACACCACCAATTATATCAATACGCTTATTGAAGTTGCTGAAGACTGCCCTGCTTCCCAGGCGAAAATTCCTGCTGAAAAGAAAGAAAAAACACTGGCCAATCTTCAATATGAAAAACTCATAAAGAATCCCTATCAATATTCTTCAGATGATATTATTTTTGAGTGTTATGCCATTAAAAA
This sequence comes from Chryseobacterium gleum, assembly GCF_900636535.1. Lineage (NCBI taxonomy): Bacteria > Pseudomonadati > Bacteroidota > Flavobacteriia > Flavobacteriales > Weeksellaceae > Chryseobacterium > Chryseobacterium gleum. The sequence goes on along the minus strand of NZ_LR134289.1, from coordinate 393,998 downwards.
TGACATTCCGGAAAGTGAAAGACAGCATGAAAGGGAAAAGTTCTTCTCCAAGGGACAGCCTTGTCTCCGCTGTTCTCCTTTAGCAAAAAAGTACGGTTTCGGATTTCATCATAACTTAGAAGGAAAAGTTGCCCTGGTTCCTATGGAAAGTAAAGAATATGAAAAATTACTGAATGATTCCTCCATAGCAAAAACCAAAGCCATGCGTTCCAAAAGAAAATGATTGAGAAAATGAATGATTCTTTTCAGATCAATAAATGCTATTGTTTTGAAAAGATCAGCTTTTAACAGTAAATTTGTACTGCAAATTATTAAAAGATGAACTATCATACAAGAAAATGGGTAAAACCCGAAGATTTAAATCCTAACCACTCACTTTTCGGGGGAAGACTCCTTCAATGGATTGATGAAGAAGCAGCGCTGTATGCAATTATCCAATTGGAAAATACAAAAGTGGTGACTAAGTTTATCTCCGAAATCAACTTTGTCAGCTCCGCCAAACAGGGAGACATTATAGAAATAGGAATTGAGGCTACCCATTTCGGATCCTCCTCTATTACATTAAAATGTGATGTCCGAAATAAAATGACTCATCAAACGATTATTACCGTAGACAAAATTGTAATGGTAAACCTTGATGCAGATGGCAATCCTGCTCCTCATGGCAAAACCAGAATCGAATTTGTAAAAGACAGGTTAAACAGCGGCCTATGAAAATTTTCATAAAAAATATGGTCTGCAACAGGTGCATTGCGGCAGTGGAAAACATTTTCCGTAATGCAGATGTGAAGATCAAAGATATTCTGCTGGGAGAAATAGAAACCGAAAATGAGATTTCTCCGGAAAAAATGAAGTCTATAGAGAAAGAATTACTGAATACAGGTTTCGAAAGAATTATGGATTCTGCCCATCAGCTTGTTGAAAAAATCAAAAACCTGATCATTACAAAGGTCAGCGAGCTGGATATTGCAGAAAATTTCCTGCTTTCTGAATTTTTAAGCTCAAAACTTCATAAAGATTACAGTTCCCTTTCAAAAACATTTTCACAGAATGAAAATATTACCTTGGAACAGTTCTTCATTCTTCAGAAAATTGAAAAAGTAAAAGAACTCTTACTCTATAACGAATTCAATCTTACTGAAATTGCAGGAAAACTAGGCTATAAAAGTGTTCAGCATCTTTCTACCCAATTCCGGAATGTAACCGGATTTACCCCTACAGAATTCAAAAAACTGAAAGAGCATCACCGCAAAGCGCTTGACAATCTTTAATACGTTTGGGCGTTTAGGTATTTCAGGGGTTAAATATTCCTTTTTCACCTAAAAACGCTCAAACCCTTACCCTCCCACTCTCAAACTCTCCAACCTAATTTTATAACTATTATCCTTAAATTTATAACAACCTTACTTTTCCATTTTGGAAATTTGTAGTATAAATTTAAGAATCATGGAACAACAGTATAAAATACTCGGAATGACCTGTTCAGGCTGCCAGAAAAAGATTTCAAATCAGCTGAACAGCATTGATGGAGTGAAAGCCGATGTAAACCTGGAAACCAATACCGCAACCATCACTTCTGACCATGGAGTGAAGCTTTCCGTTTTAAATGATGCACTGGCAAAAATAGGAAAATACAGGCTTGAAGATCCTGATAATCCTGAAAAAACCTTTGTAAAGCCCCAGGATCGCATATCACCGTCTTCAGTATACTATTGCCCAATGGAATGCGAGGGAGATAAAGTCTATTTCAAACAGGGAGAAAGATGCCCTGTATGCAATATGTATCTTGTACCCATTGAAGAAAAGCTGGCCAAAGATCCTCATCACAAACCGGCTTATTCTGCAGCCCATCTTCCTGAAAACTTTAAAGACAGCATTGGAAAATATTATTGCCCCATGTTTTGTGAAGGAGATAAAGTGTATGATGAAAAGGGAGACTGTCCGGTTTGCCATATGCATTTGGAACCTATCACTGAAGAACTAGTTCAGAAAGCAGGCACTCATCAGTATCATTCCCATTCCCACTCTCACAACCATCATCATGACGCACCTAAAGTAACAGATGAAATGGCAGGTAGATATTACTGTCCGATGTATTGCGAAGGAGATAAGACTTACGATTCCAATGTCGGATGTCCGGTGTGTGGAATGGACCTTGTAAAATACCCTGAAAAGAAAACCGCTAAATATACCTGTCCTATGCACCCGGAAATTATCCGGGATGAACCGGGAGACTGTCCGATCTGTGGAATGGATCTCGTCAGAATGCCTGACAGCGGTGATGATGAAGAAGATGAAACCTATACTATCTTAAAAAGAAAATTCATTATTTCATTAGCATTCACCATTCCGGTTTTCATTCTCTCGATGGGAGGAATGTTTATCAACTTCCCTTTTTCCCATCAGATTCAGGGATTTATTGAGCTTGCTCTTACTCTTCCGGTGATGTTCTATTCCGGGTGGTTCTTATTAAAAAGAGGCTGGGTTTCTTTCAAAACATGGAATCTTAATATGTTCAGCCTTATTGCCCTGGGCGTAGCTGCGGCATTTATTTTCAGTATTGCTGCTTTAATTTTCCCGGATATCATTCCACATGAAATCCGTGGACATAATCATGAAATTCCGCTGTATTTTGAAGCGGTCTGTGTGATTTTAACGCTTGTTATTTTAGGTCAGCTGATGGAAGCTGCTGCTCATAAAAAAACAGGGAATGCCATCAAAGAATTGATGAACCTTTCGCCGGATGAAGCCAATCTTATGGTGAACGGTGAAGAAAAAAGAGTGTTACTTTCACAGGTAAAAATAGGAGATTTATTAAAAGTGAAACCCGGTGAAAAAATTCCGGTAGACGGAAAAATCACTGAAGGCAGTTCTGTTGTAGACGAAAGCATGATCACGGGGGAGCCTGTTCCGGTTGAAAAAAATGTTGATGACAAAGTATCATCAGGAACAATAAACGGAAATCAGGTATTCATCATGAAAGCGGAAAAAGTAGGTGACGAAACCCTGCTTTCACAGATCATTAAAATGGTTAATGAAGCCAGCCGAAGTAAGGCCCCTATTCAGAAACTTACGGATAAAGTCTCAAAAGTATTTGTTCCTGTCGTGATCCTTATTGCTGCGCTTACCTTTGTTCTGTGGCAGTTTTTCGGTCCGGAAGGAAAAAGAAGCTTATTTGCCTTCGTCAATGCAGTTGCTGTACTCATTGTAGCTTGTCCCTGCGCATTGGGACTGGCAACGCCAATGTCGCTAATGGTAGGAATCGGAAAAGGTGCTAAAAACGGAATTCTGATCAAAAATGCTGAAGCACTTGAGCAAATGAACAAGGTGAATGTTCTGATCACTGACAAAACAGGAACTTTAACAGAAGGGAAACCTTCAGTAGAACATATTGAAACGGTAAATGGAGATGAAAGTCACATTTTAAAACTGGCTTTTTCTTTGAACCAGAATTCTGAACACCCACTGTCCAATGCTGTTATAAAAAGAGCAAAGGATGAAAATACAATTGCTGAAAAAGTAGACCGTTTTGAAAACATTTCCGGAAAAGGAGTGAAAGGAAATATTAATGGAAAAACAGCGTATTTAGGAAATGAAAGTCTGCTGGCCTCACATCAGATCCAGATTCCTGAAACTTTAAAACAAAAAGCAGTAGAAGTACAGTCCAAAGCACATACGATTTCTTATGTCGCACAAGACCAGCAAGTACTTGGATTCATTAGTTTTACGGATAAAATCAAGGAAAGCTCTAAGAAAGCTGTTAAACAATTAATGAGCGAAGGCATCGATGTGATCATGATGACCGGGGACAACGAACACACTGCCAAAGCTGTAGCTGATGAATTAGGAATCAAACATTTCAAAGCAAATTGTCTTCCCGAAGATAAGCTGAATGAAGTGAAAAAACTGCAGCAGCAAGGAAAAATAGTAGCCATGACCGGGGACGGAATCAATGACTCCCCTGCCCTGGCCCAGTCTGATGTGGGAATTGCTATGGGAACAGGAACGGATGTTGCCATCGAAAGTGCTGAGATCACTTTATTAAAAGGCGATATCTTAGGGGTAGCGAAAGCCAAACTACTCAGCGAAAAGCTTCTCAAAAATATTAAAGAAAACTTATTCTTTGCTTTTATTTATAATGTACTCGGGGTTCCCGTTGCGGCAGGATTATTGTATCCATTCTTTGGAATTCTGTTATCGCCGATGATTGCAGCTGCAGCAATGAGCTTCAGTTCCCTCTCCGTGATTCTGAATTCATTGAGATTAAACTCCGTGGATCTGGATATAAAATAGCATTATGAAAAAAGAAAATCTTTACATAGGGTGTTCGGGATTTTATAATAACGACTGGAAAGGGTCTTTATACCCTGAAAATGCCCAAAGTAAAGATTTTCTTTCTTTATACTCAAAAACATTCAATTCTGTAGAAATCAATTCTACTTTTTACAGAAAACCAACCTCAAAAACACTGTCGAAATGGTATGATGAAACTCCGGACGAATTCAGATTTTTTATTAAAATTCCAAAATCCGTTACCCATCAGAACCGGCTTGAAAACTCAAAAGAAGAAATTGCCCTCTTTTGCAGTCATATTGAGAGTAATCTCAAGGAGAAACTTTCCGGATTTCTCTATCAGCTTCCTCCTTCCTTTAAAAATTCAACTGAGAACACAGAAAGAATCATCAACAATATTGATCATCGATTTCTGAATGTCATCGAATTCCGTCACAACTCATGGTGGCAAAAAGAAATATTTGATCTTTTAAAAGACCATGATATCATTTTTTCCGGAGTAAGCTTTCCCGGTGATCTTCCTGAGGATGTAATCATCAATCATCCGGATATTCTTTATTACAGACTTCATGGGAAACCCATTCTTTATAAATCTGAGTACAGCAGGGATTTTATGGATAAACTTGCGGAAAAAATTAGAAACAGCGGGAAAACAGCTTATATATTCTTCAATAATACCTGGGGAACCGCTGCGATTAACAATTCATTGTATTTGAAAAACATTTTAGAATAAACCTCTGATTTTGTTAAAATAAAATAATTCCCCAATAAATGAAGGATATTGAAATCTTAACAAATATAGAGAAAAGCTATCGGTTTCGTATTTATAAATGTTAAAAATCAAAGAAAAGGAAATTATAAATTTATAACATTCTATAAAATTGAAATATCCCTTAAAATAAAGTTCTTAAAATAAGCTTAAAAAGGAAATCAGATGCACAGCATGGCATATAATTTGTTAACTTTCAATTGTTATTTTTAACGATTTTTAACAATTTAAAATTCCATTATTTTTATGAGAAAAATTTTTGCGGGAAAGTCAAAAAATAAGACTTTTCTCGGGATGTTTGCATTGGTGAGTGCAACTTCGGTTTTATTGAACAGCTGTAATTTCAAGAGTGAAGTGAATACTGACTCCGCCGTCAGTTCACAGGAACATCCTGCCGCAGAAATAGTCCCCAAGATGGACGATGAAAGCGTAGACCCGGATAAAAGAGTGATCTACCTTACCTTTGATGACGGTCCCAACCAGGGCACCGAAAATCTCTTAAAGATTCTGGACAAAAGAAACGTTTGTGCAACTGCCTTTCTGGTTGGGAAACATGCATATGGAAGCAAAAAACAGAAAGACGATCTGTTGCTGCTTAAGCAAAATCCGCTGATAGAACTGGCTAATCACAGCTTTACCCATGCCCATAACAAGTATACCGACTTTTATAAAAATGCTGATGCTGTAGTTCACGATTTTGACATTGCCAAAGACAGCCTGAGGCTTACTGATAAAATAGCAAGAACTCCCGGAAGAAATATCTGGAGGTTGAACAACATTAATGTAACTGATATCAAAAGTTCTACTGCTGCTGCAGACGGTCTTAAAAAAGCGGGCTATAAAGTAATCGGATGGGATCTGGAATGGAGACCTTCTCAAAAAATGACTTTAAAAGGAAGTCATGAAGTTATGATTAAGAAAGTAGACAGTATTTTCTTAAACGATCTTGAAAAGACTTCAAGACACCTTGTTTTCCTTACCCATGACCAGTATCTGAGAGATGCAGATTCCATCAACGAACTGGATCTGTTTATTGAAAAATTACAGAAGAGCAACAAGTTTGTTTTCAGAAAAATTTCTCAGTATCCTAAAATCAATGAGGTATTAAATTAAGTAACACTTCAGAACTGATATCACTGAACTTTGAACATTCAGAGAATTTTCGGACATTTGTATTTATGAGTATTAAAGAGAACTATAACGCAATAAAAAACCAGCTGCCATCCACTGTGCAGCTGGTTGCTGTTTCTAAAACACATCCAGCATCCGCCGTTCAGGAAGTTTATGATCTTGGACAAAAAGTTTTCGGAGAAAATAAGGTTCAGGAACTGATGGAAAAAGCTCCCCTTCTTCCTCAGGACATCCAATGGCATCTGATTGGCCATTTACAGACCAACAAAGTAAAATATATTGCTCCTTTTATAGATACTATACAAAGTGTGGATTCTGAAAAAGTATTGGCAGAAATCAATAAAGAAGCAGGAAAAAATAACAGAATCATTAAAGTTCTTTTACAGGTAAAAATTGCGGCTGAAGAAAGCAAGTTCGGACTTGACATTTCAGAAGCCAGAGACCTGTTCGGGAAATATAGGGATGGGCAGTTTCCTAATGTTGAAATTACCGGCTTAATGGGAATGGCTACATTCACGGATGATGAACAGCAGGTACGAAATGAGTTTTTAATCCTGAAAGGTCTTTTTGATGAATTCAATCAATTAAAAGCATTAAATACCTTATCTATGGGAATGAGTGATGATTTCCCAATAGCGATTGAATGCGGAGCTAACTCTGTGAGGGTTGGATCTGCCATTTTTGGAAGAAGAGACTATTCAAAATAGAATATTTAGGTACAGTTTTTGCTAATAATTGAAACAAAAAATTTAAATTTGCAACTATGCAAAAAATCCTTATAGTAGAAGACGAAAAAGCAATCTCGGGAGTACTTCACAGTATTCTTTCGGATGAACTAACCGATTATGAATTTGTTATTGCCGAAGACGGCCTTGAAGGTTACAAACAGGTAGAAAAAGAAGATTTCGCACTGGTGATTTCTGATATCAAAATGCCTAAGCTTTCAGGAACGGAGCTTTTGAAACAAAGTCTTGCATTAAAACCAGAAACTACTTTTATCATGATCTCAGGGCACGCAGACATCGATTCTGCCGTTTCCTGTTTGAAAGAAGGAGCATATGATTTTATTTCCAAACCAATTGATATCAACAGGCTTATTACAAGTGTGAAAAATGCATTGGTAAAGGAAACTCTGAAAAAAGAAAACAAGAATCTTCAGACTGAAAATAAAACCTTAAAGAAAAAAGTAAGCAAAAAGTACCAGATGATCGGTACCTCTCCTGCTCTTCAGAAAATCCAGGATATGATCGAAAAGGTAGCTGCGTCTGACGCCAGAGTACTGATCACAGGACCTAACGGTGCGGGAAAAGAATTGGTAGCCCATGCTATCCACAATCAAAGTGAGCGTGCAAGAGGCCCAATGGTAGAAGTAAACTGCGCTGCCATTCCATCTGAACTTATTGAATCTGAACTTTTCGGTCACGTAAAAGGTTCTTTTACGGGTGCTATTAAGGATAAACAGGGAAAATTTGAACAGGCTAACGGTGGTACTATTTTCCTTGATGAAATTGGAGATATGAGCCTTATCGCTCAGGCTAAGGTATTGAGAGCACTGCAGGAAAGCAAAGTTTCACCTGTAGGAAGTGATAAAGAAATTAAAGTTGACGTAAGAGTAATTGCGGCAACCAATAAAAATATGCAGAAAGAAATAGAAGAAGGGAAATTCAGAGAAGACCTTTATCACAGACTTTCTGTAATTGAAATTTATGTTCCGCCATTGGATGAAAGAAAGGAAGATATCAAGTTATTGGTTGAGCACTTTGCGGGAATGATTGCTGATGAGCATGGTACTGCTGCAAAGAAGTTTGACGATAAAGCTATTGACGCTTTAAAAGCCCTTTCATGGACAGGGAATATCAGGGAATTAAGAAATGTTGTTGAAAGATTGATTATTCTTGGTGGAAATACTGTTTCAGAAAGCGACGTTGCAAGTTTTGTAAGGAAATAATAAGCTATTATTTACCATATTATAAAAATTTGCAGTGTTACCACTGCAAATTTTTTTTTATCCTTATTTGAATAATAAACTATATGAATCTTAAAATATTATGAGCTTTTTAAACAAAAACTATACGAAGGAATGCCTGACTCTGGCTCTGCCTGTGATGCTTACCCAGGTAGGGCAGGTTTCAGTAAACTTATTCGATAATATTATTGTCGGAAAATTATTGGGTGCCGATGCGCTGGCATCCGTTTCATTGGGAAATGCTGTATTTTTCTCCATATTTGTATTGGCCCTTGGATTTTCATTTGCCATCCCGCCGCTGGTTTCGGAGGCACACTCCAGAGAAGATCATGCTACGATCAACTCTGTGTTCAGCCACGGTTTTATCATCAATATGTCTGTCGGGATTATTCTGATGGCCATTTTACTGCTGGGAATGCCACTGCTCTATCATTCAGGGCAGCCTGCCAAGATTATTCCTGATACAGTAAGCTTCTTAAGCATCATGGTGATCAGTATGATTCCATTTATGGCATTTCAGACGCTTCGTGAAGTATCTGAAGGACTATCATACACGATTGGGGTTACAAAAGCAACCATTATTGCCAATATCATCAATATTGCCTTGAATTATGTTTTCATCAAAGGACTTTGGGGGATTCCGCCGATGGGTGTAAAAGGATCAGCTTTGGCGACTCTGATTTCCAGAATTTTCATGGTTGTTTTCCTTTATTTTGTATTGCTTAAAGAAAAAAGAACAAGACGTTATATTAAAGATTTTTCTTTAAAAATTCAGGGCTTTTCAAAACAGATGTTTGATAAGATGGTGAAACTTGGACTGCCTACAGCTTTACAGATGTTCTTTGAAGTAACAGCTTTTGCCGGAGCAGCATTTATCTGCGGGTTGATTTCTGCCCACGATATTGCTTCTCACCAGATTGCACTAAGCATGGCTTCATTCACCTTTAACCTGTGTGTTGGGTTCAGTGTTGCCTCTACGGTAATGATTGGAAGAAAGTTGGGAGAACAGAACTTTGTTGAGCTGAGAAAAGTAGGAATCAACAACTTGAAGATCGCCTTTATTTTCATGTGCATCTGCGGGTTGGTGTTTATTTTAGGTAGAAATATACTCCCGACTTTCTTTACGAAAAAAGAAGAAGTGGAAGTTATTGCCCTGGCTGCAAAGCTTATGATTATTGCAGCGTTGTTCCAGCTTTCTGACGGAATCCAGGTAACAGCTCTGGGAATGCTGAGAGGACTACAAGACGTTAAAATACCGTCTATTTATACTTTTATTGCCTATTGGGTGATTACAATTCCATTGGGATATTTCTTCTGTGTTACCTTAAAAATGGGTGCATTCGGAATGTGGATCGCACTGGGACTAGGACTGACAGTATCTGCAGTTTTCCTCGTAAAACGATTTTTAAACATGTCCGCAAAACGAATTAAGCAGAATATGCAGACAAAAGCACAATAAAACTAAGCGCAGATGTAAAAAATCTGCGCTTTTTCATTATTTTTGGTGTCGATAACCATCAATAGAAATGAAAAAAACACTGATTTTCCTTGCCTTATATGCAGGTTCTTTTTTCCAATCTCAAACTAACAGATTTACTTACGAACTTCAGTACCGCAAAAATCCATCACAGCAATATTTAATAACCCTTATGAATCTGGATGTCAGTCCCGGGTCTGTCAAATTTTATGATAAAGGCTTTGCTGATTATGATGAAAAAAATAAACATGCAAATCAGCAGATTTCCCGGTACAGTACGAAAACAGACCAGGTGGTGGAAAGAAAACCGGATTCTTTTAAAAATAACTGGTACAGAGATTTTTTTGATTATTTTGTGGTAAAAACAAATGATGAAATGAAATGGCAGATCATTCAGGAGACTAAAGAATACAATGGGTATAAGCTTCAGAAAGCCAGTACAGATTTCGGAGGCAGAACCTGGAACGCCTGGTTTTCCAACGAAGTGAATATACAGGAAGGTCCTTATAAATTCAGAGGTCTTCCCGGTCTCATCTTTATCTTGGAAGACACGGATCAAAACTTTGTCTATAAACTGATTAATAATGAAAAACTTACTACAGACTACGATACCCAAGATTTTGTAGAAACGCATTACGGCAAACTGGCTATCCCGATAACCAATGAGAAATTTAATAAATACATTGAGGACATCTACCAAAATCCTACAAGAATTTTTTCCGAGAGGATACAGAACGGAGAAAAGAGTAACTTTAAAAATGAAACGATAGAATCTGTAGAAGAACTCAATAAAAAAAAGGAAATGCTCCAAAACGGAATCAAGGGCCGTTATATCTATATTGAAAAAGATAAACAACCTGAATTCAACTGATACAAATAAAGCGGCCCCCAGCCGCTTTTATATTTAACTAATTCTTCTTCCCAATATGACCAGGCTTCTTTCTATTCCGTCCAAAACTGCTACATTAGGAAGGTTTCCCCAATCTTCAAATCCGAAATGCCTGAAGAGCTTTAAGCTGGGTTCATTGTGAAGGAAAATAAGGGCAACCAGATTAAGTACTCCAAATTTCTCTGCGTTATCAATACAATACTGCAGAATGGTTTTCCCATATCCTTTTCCTCTGCAGGACTCATCCAGATAAATGCTTACCTCTACCGTACCCTTGTATGCTGCTCTTTCATGGAATGAACTGAAGCTTACCCATCCAATGACCTGATTCTGTTCATCTTCAACTACCCAAAGCGGTCTTGTCTGAGGATTATGCTCTTCAAACCATTTTAGCTTGCTTTCCACAGAAACTTCTTCCATGTCTGCAGTGACCATCCTTGAGGCAATTGTTGAATTATAAATGGCTACGATTTTGTTCAAATCTGACAATTCAGCATTCCTGAACTTTAATTTTTCCATGGATGAATATTCGACTTTATTTCACACAAAACTACTAAATTTCAAACACAACCCCTGTAGATTCACAAATGAATTATTCAATTTCGTTGTTTACCAAAGTTCACCCCTAAAAATATACATCAATCCAATCTTATCGGCACTTAACAATTTCATTTTTTATTCTGAAAAATTATTTTAAGTCTTTTAAGATTCTATTCAGACTTCTTACTGTAATTCCCAGGTAAGCGGCCATATCTTCTTTTGAAATCTGAATTCCTTCTTTGGCCTGCATTTTCAGTAATTGTGTTAAAGTATGCTCTGTTGTATAAAGCTGTTGATAAGATGCCCTGCTGGAAGTATTGATAATTCGTTCCGCAAAAATATCCAGCAATAAATTATTCAAAGCAATATCATTTTTAAGCAAAAATCTGAAATACGGAATGGCAATCTCATAGACGGAAACTTCAGTTAGTGTTTCGATACTGCATAAACAGGGTGTATTTTTGATCATCTCTATTTCTCCGACAATTTCACCGCTTCCGGAAAACTCTACGATATATTCTTTTCCGTTTTCTTCCGTAAAATAGCATTTGGTAATTCCTTCCTTAATAATCATAGGCTTGAGAATAAACTGCCCCTGTACCAGAATCTGCTCTCCCCTGGGATAAGTTTTCAACAGAATATCTCTGCCACTCTCCTGTTTATGATAAAGCGCTTCAAAATAGCTTAAAAAGGTCTGATTGGTGCGTAACATATTGATCCGGGACAAATGTCCTTTGCTTGTTGGGTTTTTATACTGAATTTTGAGATCAGAAAATTACAAAACAAAAATGAATAATCATATCACAACCATTGCATTTGATGCTGATGATACCCTTTGGATCAATGAACCGTATTTTCAGGAAGCGGAAAAAGAGTTTTGCATGCTGCTCGAAAATTACCTTCCACAGCATTCTGTATCACAGGAATTATTTAAAACAGAAATGCAGAATCTTCATTTATATGGTTACGGGGTAAAAGGTTTTATGCTGTGCATGATTGAAACCATCAGCAGGGTTTCCAATAATACGGCGCCATTGGAACTGGTTAATAAAGCTATACAATTGGGACAGGAACAGCTTCAGAAACCCATTGAACTCCTGGATGGAGTTACAGAAACTCTTGAAAGCTTAAAAGGAAAATACAGGCTTGTTGTAGCCACCAAAGGAGATCTTCTGGATCAGGAACGGAAACTGAAAAAATCAGGATTACAGGAGTATTTCCATCACATAGAAATTATGAGTGATAAAAAGGAGCATGATTATAAAAAGCTTCTGAAGCACCTTGACTGCAAACCTGAAAATTTTATGATGCTTGGAAATTCTATTAAATCAGATGTTTTGCCGGTGTTGGAAATCGGAGGTTTTGCAGCTCACATCCCTTATCATATCACATGGAGCCATGAACAGCATGATGTTAACCTGGAACATCCGAGTTTTATGGAGCTTAAGAGTGTTGATGAGATTCTGAAATATCTTTAATCTTAAGCCATTAAGATTTATTAAAAAAAAGAGACTGTTTATGATAAACAGTCTCTTTCGTAATTTATTTCTTCAGACACTTTTCAAGGAACTGATCCTGTTCCCATAAAAGGTGTAAGATATTTTCTTTTGCCTGATATCCGTGGGCTTCTTTTGGAAGAAGGACCATTTTTACAGGAGCACCCAGATTTTTCAATGCCTGGAAGTATCTTTCAGTCTGTAAAGTGAAAGTTCCCGGATTGTTATCTGCATCGCCATGTATCAGAAGAAGCGGAGTCTTCATTTTATCTGCATGCATAAACGGAGACATCGTATTGTAAATTTCCGGAACATCCCAGTAATTTCTCTGCTCACTCTGGAATCCAAAAGGTGTCAGCGTTCTGTTATAAGCACCACTTCTTGCAATTCCGCATGCAAAAAGATCAGAATGGGTCAGAAGGTTTGCCGTCATGAAAGCGCCGTATGAATGTCCTCCTACAGCCACTTTCTTCCTGTCAATATACCCAAGATGATCCACAGCATCAATGGCTGCTGCTGCATTGGCTACCAACTGCGGGATAAACGTATCATTCGGTTCCGTTTTTCCTTCACCAATAATAGGGAAAGCAGCATCATCAAGCACAGCATATCCTTTCGTGGTCCAGTATACGAAAGATCCGTAATATGGGAATGTGAATTCATTAGGGTTTTGGGTGTTCTGCCCTGCTGTATTTTTGTCTTTATATTCTGTCGGATAAGCCCAGATCAGTAAAGGTAGTTTTTCTTTTTTCGCCTTTCTGTCGTAATTAGCGGGAAGATAAAGAGTTCCTGTTAAAGTAACACCATCATTTCTTTTATAAGTAATCACTTCTTTGTAAACGTCTTTGATACTTTCAAAAGGATTTGCAAAGTTGGTTACAGCTTCCGCTTTATTTGATTTAATATTCTTTTTAAAATAATTCGGATACTGGCTTGGAGACTGCTGAGTGGTTAAAATCTCACCTTTTGAAGGATTAAGAATATCTACGATGGTCTCTTTTGCATTTTTAAGGTTAGAAGTATAAAGCCTTTTCTTCTTCAATGATTTAACATCCATTTCATCTATGAACGGGTGCTGACCATCTTTGGTAAAGCCATCTCCTATCAGGTAAGCTTTTCCGCCTTTCATATCCACTACATATCTCCCGTATTGGTTTTTCGTTGTGTTAAAGTTCCCGGGATCGCTGTAAACATCCTGATAATTCCTGTCATCAAAAACTTTAGATTCTCCGTTAGTAAGATCTATCAGGTATGATTTTGTATTTCTTGTATCGTACCAGCCTTCAGAAACAATGGCATAATGGTCATTTGTCCAGACTACATCTTCATATCTCTGCTTTGTTTTAAAGAAAGATTTCGGAGCTGCAGTAAAAGGTGCTTCCCAAGTAAATATCTCATCTCTGTAATCTGCTGCTTTTGACTGATCACCTCCGTCCAGAGCTTCAGCATAGGTAAGAGTTGCGGGAGCATCATTTCTCCATGTCATATCTCTCTTTCCGGTTCTTACTGATGAAAATCCTTTCGGCATGATTTCATTCAAAGGAACTTCATTCACTGTTTTTACAGCATTTCCTTTCATATCATATACAATCGTTGCTGATGGGAATCTGCTAAGCGGCACGATATAGGAAAAAGGTTTTTTAATTACGGTAGCCATCAGGTAATTTCCGTCAGGAGAAAAACTTAAGCCTGCAAACATATCCTGATCTTTGAATTTCTTAAGATTTCCTGTAAGGTCTACATTATAGAGTTCAGAAGCAGTAAGTGTTTCAAAGTTTTTTTCGTCCTGAGGATTTTTCAGAAGATCCTGGTATGTTCTGTTCTGGGAAACTTTACCATCAGCCGTTGAAACAATCGGGCCTGTAGGAAGATCTTTGGCTGCATCTATAAGGGCCGGTCTGTTTTGCGGAAGTGTTCTGATCAGAAAGCTTTGAGAATCATTATACCATAAATAAGGCATTCCTAAATTGGCATTCAGATTATCAGCTGTAATTTTTTTTGCAGAAGCGGTTTCCATATCTACAATCCAAAGCTCTACGCCTTTATTGGTTGTATTGGTAAAAGCGAGTTTCTTTTCATCCGGAGAAAACGAAACGTATGCAATTTTCGGATTGGAAGGCAGATTTTTTACCTGAATCTCATTTTTATCATTGATCTTTCTGATCTTCAGATTATTTGAGTAGGTCATGCTGCTTGAGATATTGGTAACCGGGTTGATTCTGAGTCCGCCAAGCTTCATTTCATTCTGGCTCAGATCTTCCAGTGTTTTATATGTTGGACGATACGTAAAAACTACCCAGTCTTTTTTGCTGTTCATCAGAACAACTGGAGGCCTTTCATAGTCTGCAAGCTTTAAAATCTCAGCAGAAGGTTTCTGGTACGTAATATTTTCCTGTGCATCGTAAAAATTGAGAAATGCCAGAAGGCAAATAGTCAGTTTTATCTTCATATAATTCATTTTCTACGAATGTAGTGAATTTAAAAGAATTTTAACATTAAAATTAAGACTCCTTTTGGTGTCATAACTATTTTTTATTACATTTACTTTACAAATTAAAAATAATATGAAAAATTTACGCAAACTAACAAAGAGAAATCTAAAGACTATTATCGGAGGAAATGCTCCATTATGTGATACAGGATATGTAGCTTGTATAGTTGCCAGAACACCAACAGGTTCTCCTATATGGGATTGCTTGCCTTCTTGCAGACCTTAAAAACAAAAAGGCACTTCAAATGAAGTGCCTTTCTTTATTTTGCATTTTATCCTTTAAATTACCAGTCTGAAGCTCTTTTTCTTTTTTCTATCATATGATCTACGGAAACTTTTCCGGCTCCTATTACCATGAGCAGAAGATAAACAGACAGATAGACCAGTGCCAGTTCTCTCTTTTCAAAAGGATCTGCACCATGCACTATAAAACCAGCAATGATCATGGTAAAAATCAGGAATCCCAAAGCAACTCTTGTAAAAAGTCCTAATATAAGTAGTATAGAACAAACAAATTCAGCAAAAACCGTAAGAATTAGCGATACCTGTGGTCCCAGTCCCATAAAATCGAAAAACTCGATTTTACCACCTTCCAATAGCATCTGAAGCTTTGGAAAACCATGAGAAAGCATTGCAAAACCGACAAATACTCTCACCACCAATAAAACAATATCTTTAGGTATTGAGCCTGAATTTGAATTATTATAGTTCATCTACTAAAAAATTTATACTAAGGTAATAAAAATCTTTTAATACAACGGGATTCCGGCCGTTTTAGTTTATCTGTAACCGAAATTTTTGAGATCCCTGTCATTCTTTCTCCAGTCTTTTTTCACTTTTACAAATAAGTTTAAATGGATTTTTTTAGTAAAGAATTTTTCAAGGTCCAATCTTGCTTCAGTTCCTACTTTTTTGATAGCTTCCCCTTTGTGGCCGATAATAATTCCTTTCTGGGTATCTCTTTCTACATAAATAATAGAATCAATAAAGATAATTCCTTCTTTCTCCTTGAACTGCTCTGTAACCACTTCTACAGAGTATGGAATTTCTTTATCATAATTCAGAAGAATTTTCTCACGGATGGTCTCATTAACAAAAAACCTTTCAGGCTTGTCTGTGAACTGATCTTTATCGTAGTAAGGAGGATTCTCAGGAAGTAACGATTTTATTTTAGGAAGAATCACTTCTGTATTGAAAGCATTCAAAGCAGAAATAGGCAAAATTTCCGCCTTTGGAATTCTGTTGTGCCACTCTTCCACCAATTTCTCAAGACCTGCCTGATCCGTCTGATCTACTTTATTCAGCAGAAGAAGGACAGGTACAGGAATTTTATTCAGTTTCTCAATTAAAAATTCTGACGGTTCTGCTTTATCGGTAACATCTACAATAAACAGGAAAACATCAGCATCCTGCAGAGAGTCTTTTACAAAGTCCATCATTTTTTCCTGCAGCCCGTATTTTGGGTCCAATACTCCTGGAGTATCAGAAAATACGATCTGAAGATCATCTTCATTATAAATACCAAAAATTCTGTGACGGGTTGTCTGCGCTTTCTGCGTTACAATCGCCAGCTTTTCACCCATTAATTGGTTAAGCAAAGTCGATTTTCCGGCATTGGGCTTTCCAACTATATTTACAAATCCAGCTTTGTGCATAAAAATAATATTACGAACTGCAAAGTTAGTAAAACAAAATCGGTCTTTACAGTTTATCTCAATATTTAGAAGAAAAAAGAGAGTTATATAACCTTAAGTGGCTGTAATAAAAGAAATTTTAAAAATAAATACAAAAACGGATATTTTGCAAGGTTAAAAAATATCCGATTATTTTGTATTGCATTACCTAAAACTGATATTTTTGAAAATTAGAATTCATCTTTATGAATATAGACCAGATTCTTGACCAGATTTACCTTCTTCCTGAAGCATCAAAAAACAGTTTAAAAAAGTATATCACTGAAGTTTCGCATCCTAAAGGTTTCTGCCTGATGGAAGCAGATAAAGTGGTTCCCTATCTGTATTTTATCAGGAAAGGAATTGCACGTGCCTATTCTTCAACGTCTGAAAATGATATTACATTCTGGTTTGGAAGCGAAGGCCAATGTATATTATCCATGAAAAGCTATGTAGAGGATAAGCCCGGCTATGAAAGTATAGAACTTCTGGAAGACTGCGATTTGTACAGAATGGAAACGGAGAACCTCAAAAAACTCTTTAATGAGGATATTCATATCGCTAACTGGGGACGAAAACTGGCAGAAGCTGAAATGATCAAATCCGAGGAACTGATCATTTCCAGACAGTTCAAAACCTCTTTGGAACGTTATAAGGATATTATGACCTATCAGCCTGAATTGCTTAAGAGGGTTCAGCTGGGTTATATTGCGTCTTATCTTGGAATTACCCAGGTAAGTTTGAGCAGAATAAGGGCGGAGATAAAATAATTTTGATTTTGAGGATGGAAGCTGGAGGATGGAAGAAGGAAGTTATGATAGTCCATTAAGAAATCCTGCTCATTTTTATTAATTAATGCTTCTAAGAACTTTATCTAAAAAATGTTTGCTAATTATCTTATGAGACAATAACTTCCAGCTTGCCTTCATTTTTTAACAATTGTAAAATTTTTTCTGCCTCCAAATTCTGAACTTTGCAGTAGAAAAATTAAAAAAATGAATTGGATTATATTAATTGTAGCCGGGTTATTTGAAGTCGCGTTTGCATCTTGTCTGGGAAAAGCAAAAGAAACTTCCGGAACAGAATCCTATTACTGGTTTGCCGGTTTTCTGGTAACAATGACTATCAGTATGCTTTTACTGATTAAAGCAACCCAGACTTTACCTATCGGGACAGCTTATGCGGTTTGGACGGGTATCGGAGCGGTGGGAACTGCTTTAATGGGAATTATCTTCTTTAAAGATCCTGTAAGTTTTTGGAGAATATTCTTTATTGTAACCCTTATTGGTTCTGTAGTAGGTTTAAAAGCCGTGTCTTCATCACACTAAAAGCGCATAACTTCAATCAATATTTAAAAACAAAAACCGTCTTCATAATAGAGACGGTTTTTTGTTTATTTAAAATCTTCACTTTAACTATACTGGCAAAACAGATAAAGAAGAAATTCTTTATATCTTTACCGGAAACTTTTAACCTATGAAAAAAATTCTATTCCTTTTAGCAGGCGGTTTACTGACTGCCCAGCAAACTTCTGAACTACTTTCCAATAACTGGTATATTTCCAAGATGGTATCTAACAGCGGCCAGACAACCAATACCCCTTTAATAGATAACGGAGTTCCTGCTACCACATTCAATTCAGCGGGAGGTACAAGCTATGTTATCAATTCAAGGTATTACAATACATCCATGATGAGTTTTGGAGTTATGCCCGGAAGTAACAATCTTATCAAAACAGCCAGCTCGTGTACTCTTTTGTTTTATAATGGCGGAAATGCATCAGCTGTTCGTGCCTACGATCAGAAAAACTGTGACACTTACATTTCAGGAGCTTATGCATCTATATACAGCTATCAGATTATTACAAACGGTAACCTCAAAACACTGATAATTACGGATCCTTCAGGAAATAAAGTTTATTATAACAATACTTCACAACTGAGTACTAAAGAAACTGATGCCGCTGCAAAAACGTTTAAAGCATATCCAAATCCGGTAAAAGAGATGTTACATATTGAAAATATTGAGAGAAATCTTCGGCTTAAGATTTATGATCTCTCCGGAAAACTGGTATTTGAAACTATAACGAGTGGTGTTAATATGTCCATTGATACAAGCAGTTTTCAAAAAGGGCAGTATATTTTAGCTCTTGAAAATTATAAATCTTATCCTTTTACGAAAGAATAACATAAAATAAAACCCGTTTTCAATTGTTGAAGACGGGTTTTATTTTATTTTTTATAAACTACAGGCAAGATCTCATTATGTCTCAGCCCATATTTTTTTATTTCTTCTTCAGAAAATTTCTGTGAGTAAAAATTGGGTTCTGTTTCAAAGCCAGCCTTTCTTAAGCGGTCAAAATAATCCATTCCATACCAGCGGACATGATCGTATTGCCCGAAGTGTTTCTGGCGTTCCTTAGGATCTTTAATGGTAAAATCTTCATAGGTTTTCTCCAGTGAATTTTTCATCGGAACCTGAAGAATTCCCCATCCGCCGGGCTTTAATACCCTGTACAGTTCGCTCATTGCTTTTGCATCGTCTTCTATATGTTCCAGCACGTGGTTACAGAAAACAATATCAAAGCTTTCATTTTCAAACGGCAGGTCCAGGATATCAGCCTTTACATCTACAATCGGAGAATATAAATCTGCTGAGATATAGTTAAGATTGCTCATTCTTTTGAACTTCCTTAAAAACTCCTGTTCAGGAGCAATATGCAGAACTTTATAATTTTTAATGAAAAAATCAGTTTCATTCTGAAGATAGAGCCACATCTGGCGGTGTCTTTCCAAACTTAAAGTTCCTGGGGAAAGAGCATTTTCACGCTGCTTACCATATCCGTACGGAAGAAATTTTCTGTAAGATCTTCCATCAATAGGGTCTAAAAACTGATCTCCTTTGAAAAACTGATAAATAAGCGGCCTTGCCCAGATGCTCATTTTAATAAGCATCGGACGTGGAATTTTATTCAGTAAAAGCTTCGTTAATTTTTTCATTAAAAATCAAGTTGGAACTGCTTTTCTTCATCACTTACAATCCCTAAAGCTTCATATACATATTCAAATGTTGAAAGTAATACCGGCTTACCGTTGATTACCGCTACGTCATGTTCGAAGTGAGCGGATGGCATGTTATCTAAAGTAGTAACCGTCCAGCCGTCATTATGGAATTTCACTTTCTCAGTTCCCATATTAACCATCGGTTCTATAGCAATGGCAAGACCGTCTTTAATTACTTTTCCGCTTCCCTGTCTTCCGTAGTTAGGAACCTGTGGATCTTCATGCATTTTTCTTCCTAAACCGTGTCCTACAAGTTCTCTTACCACTCCATACCCTTCTTTTTCACAGTGTGCCTGGATTGCATGGGAGATATCTCCTATTCTTTTCCCTCTGATACACTGCTCAATCCCCTTATATAGAGATTCCTTGGTTACCTGCAGTAATTTTTTAACTTCCGGCTTTACTTCCCCGATTTCAAAAGTATAGGCATGATCTCCAACAAAACCGTTAAGAATAACTCCACAGTCTACGGAAAGAACATCTCCTTCTTTTACTACATCGTTGTTTGGAAAGCCATGAACCACCTGCTCATTCGGAGAGATACAAAGAGAATTAGGGAATCCTCCATACCCTAAAAATGCAGGTTCAGCCCCATGATCTTTAATAAAATCATGAGCCAGTTTATCTAAATATAAGGTTGTAATTCCCGGTTTAATTTCTTTTGCCAACATTCCCAATGTTTTAGAAACCAAACGGGCACTCTCCTTCATCAGACGTAATTCGTCTATCGTTTTTAATTGAATCATTGTATATAGATGTTAGATATTAGATGTTAGAAGCTAGACTACAGCGTTATGCTTATTTTTACTTCTCATCATCTACTGAACTTTCTACTATAAATTATAAAAGACCAAAAGCACTTGATATTAAAAACTAATGTCTGATATCTGGCTTCCAATTTCTATATTCTACCAAAAAAGTCCTTTTTTCTTTTCTTTTTTAAGTTTTGAGTAGGCAAGAACTTCTTTTCCTTCTACACGGAATTCTATTCTTTCCTGAATAATGTTATAGATTTCACCCCAGCCCGGGAATCCTCCTAAGTTTCTGTCATCAATAAACCAATCTGCATCTAATTTTCTGGACTGTGTTTCAGGATCAAAAACCTCTCCTTCAAAGCTTGAGTTCACAGAATAGAACTCTATTCCGTTTTTTCTGCAGAATTCTACAGCTTCATCCAACGTTTTTCCGTGTCTGTATGTCCAAAGTATAAGTCTGTATCCTTCAGCCTGAAGTCTTTTTAAAGTTTCGAATGCAAAAGTTTTCGGTTTTCCGATTGCCGGGTAGGCATCATCAACAATAGTCCCGTCAAAGTCAACAGCAATCTTTTTATTATTTAACATTTTGTTGTTTTTTTTAGCTTTGCAAAGATAAGAAATAAAAAGAGTGCCAAAAAGAAAGGCACTCAATACTTTTTATATTTAAATAATAATAAACTTCTTATCAGCTCTTTACCCAGCTAAACTGGAACTGAAGATCCGGAGTAGAAACCCTGTCTGTGATCTTCTGAAGTCTTGCAGGAAGCTTCATCAGGTATTCCTGAGCTTTTTCTGCTTTTTCTGTAAGGCCTTTTACGTGCTCAATTTTCCATTCATCCAAAAGGTCTTTCATAATATTGATATAATCCTGTCCTGTATATACCATACATCTTTGGGCAGCATCTGAGAAATGTCCCCAAAGCTCTCCGGCTTTTTGTCCGGACTGTCTCATTAGGTGAGCAGGCATTACAATTTTCTTACGCATCATATCTTCAAACGCAAGAATCATTTCCGAAGGATCTATTTCAAGAATTTTTGCTACGAAATGCTTATATGCTTTAGCATGTCTGGCTTCGTCTGCAGCAATAACACCACACATTTTTGCCAGTTTTCCGTTACCGGATTGTTTTGCCAGCGTTCCTACCCTTCTGTGGGAGATATTGGTTGCTGTTTCCTGAAAGCTTGTATAAATGAAGTTTCTGTACGGATCCATGCTTGTTCCCAGATCAAAACCGTCATTGATAAGGTATTGGGTAGTAATCTCAACCTCTCTCATATTTACTCTTCCGCACAGGTAAAGATATTTGTTTAATAAATCTCCGTGTCTGTTTTCCTCAGCGGTCCAGGCTCTTACCCAGTTAGCCCAGCCTACTTTTTCTTCCTGATTGATTCCGTCAACACCCATCAGCCATGACTCATAGGAAGGAAGAGCTTCTTCTGTAATACAGTCACCGATTAATGTTACGAAAAGATCGTAAGGCATTTCACGGGCAAATGTCTGGATTTCTTCTAAATCATGTTTGAAATCTTCGCTTGACGGGTCTGGCAAATAATCGGAGGGTTGCCAAATTTTTTCAATTGGCGTTAAAAATTTATCAAGAAAAGAAGTCACTTCCTTTTCCAATATCCCCATTACTTCTTTCCTTACAAGCTTTTGATACATTTTACTATTCAGTTTTAATTTACAAAGATATGATTTATTTATTATTTGGCGCATAATAAAGTATGCAAGTCATACCTTATCTGACATAAATCATAAAAAAAATGCCGTTATAAAGGTATAACGGCATTTTTATTCGGATATTATTGAATTTTAATTAACCAAAACTTCTCCGGTCATAGCATCCGGTATTTCAACTCCCATTACTTTAAGGATGGTTGGAGCTACATCGCCTAGTTTTCCAGGTTTTAAATTCCATGTGTCGTCTTTATCCATTACGATAAAAGGAACCAGGTTCGTAGAGTGCTGCGTATTTGGGGTTCCGTCCGGATTGATCATAACATCTGAATTTCCATGATCGGCAAGGATGAAAACAGCATAACCGTTTTCATAGGCAGCTGTTGCTACTTTTTCAATACACTGATCTACCACCTCAGCGGCTTTAACTGCTGCTTCAAAGACACCTGTATGTCCTACCATGTCTGTATTGGCAAAATTCAGGCATACAAAATCAGCGGTCCCCTGCTCCAGTTCAGGTACAATTGCATTGGTAATATCGTATGCGGACATTTCCGGTTTTAAATCATAAGTAGGAACGTCTTTCGGGCTTGGGCACAACAGTCTTCTTTCTCCCACAAATTCCTCTTCTCTTCCTCCTGAGAAGAAAAAAGTAACGTGAGGATATTTCTCTGTTTCTGCGATTCTGATCTGAGTTTTCCCATTTTTCTCAAGGATTTCACCCATAGTTTCCGTCAGTACATTTTCATCAAAAACTACCTGTACATTCTGGAAGGTTTTATCATAGTTCGTTAGTGTAATGTAATACAGGTTCAGTTTCTTCATTCCAAACTCAGGGAAATCCTTTTGGGAAAGAACTTCTGTAATTTCTCTCCCTCTGTCTGTACGGAAATTAAAACAGATCACCACATCATCTTCAATAATTCTTGCTACCGGCACTACATTTCCTGTAGCGGTAGTGTTCATTAAAATGATTGGTTTCAGAAACTCATCGGTTACATTATTATCATAATACATTTTAATGGTTGCCAGAACATCCGTTGTCTGTTCTCCTATTCCTTCTACAAGGGCTCCGTACGCTAATTTCACACGTTCCCATCTTTTATCTCTGTCCATCGCATAGTATCTTCCCACCACTGTTGCCAGCTTTCCGGTAGTAGCTTCCATATGCTTCTGAAGTTCATCAATAAATCCTAATCCGGAATGCGGATCACAGTCTCTGCCATCGGTAAAAGCATGAACAAATACATTTTCATTTAAACCGAATTCTTTTGCAGCCGTCAGTAATCCTTTCAGGTGATTGATATGTGAGTGTACTCCTCCATTGGAAACCAATCCGATAAAGTGTACTTTTTTATTTTCTTTTTTTGCGTAGTCAAAGGCGTCCTGAATCACTTTTTCCTGTCCCAGTGTTCCGTTCTCAACCGCCATGTTCAGTTTTACCAGGTTTTGGTATACTACTCTTCCGGCACCCAGGTTCATGTGTCCTACTTCAGAGTTCCCCATCTGTCCGGCCGGTAAGCCTACAGCCAGTCCACTCGCTTCAAGCGTTGTATGTGGAAATTTTTGGTAACAGCTGTCTATGAATGGTGTATTTGCTTTATCTATTGCAGAAACGTTTGGGTTTGTTCCCAATCCCCATCCGTCAAGAATGGCCAGTATTGCTTTTTTCGACATGTTGTAAAAACTTTTGTTATACAAATTTACCTAATTTCCTATGAATAGAAGAATTTGAAGTCCTGAATTTTATGTATTCGCGATAAACAGGAACCTCAACAGACAAATCAATTCTTGAATTCACTATCTCGTTTATCTTAAAGTTTATTCTTTAAAAAAGTCTTCGAATTTGGTATTATTCTGCCTTGTATATTCTCTGATGTATTGATCTAAAAAGCCACTCTCTTTTAAAAACAAAAGCGGATTCTGAATATGTAAGATATCATAAATAGCTTTATGCTTATCTGATTGTTTATTAAAATACGCCTCAGAAATTTTATACCCCATCCAATACCCAAGATCATTAGGACGATCATCTTTTTTGGTAGTTCCATAAAGCCAGTCAGTAGGATCTTTCTTCTTTAATACAGTTACAAATTCTTTATACAGTTTATCAGCATGGGCCTCTCCATATTGATAAAATGGGCTGTTATTGGTTTCTCCAGACACCAATTCACTGATAAAATCGGCACTTCCTTCGCTTAATGTGTATTTTAAAAGGTTATCAGTTCCTTTGATATCCTGTTGGAAATGAATCGTCTCATGGGAAACAAGTCCTGCAATGCCATCCAGATTCTGAAGAGTTTCGGTACCGATCATAATTCCTTCTTTAGAAAATGTTCCTCCCGTATTAAACCTTCCGTATACAAAATATATAGGCGGAAATTTTGCCTGCGGATACCAATATTTCAATGCGCTGTAAACAGCTCTGATCCTTCTTTCTTTTTGGCTGATTCCTGCCAGAACATTACGGCTTTTCAGATAATCTTCTTTTCTCTTCCTGACCATCGTATATAAAGAATCAGCATTGATTATCCGATATTCCATGAAACCTTTTACACCTTGAGATCCGTTGCTGATATAATCTGTAAAGGGATTTTCTTTCGAAGCATCCATCTTATCGAATGCTTTCCAGAAACGGTCTGTGTCTCTTGTTTCAAATACTGCGTTCAATGGATCAGTGGAGAAGTTTGTCTGGGCTTTTGTCATTGCGGAAGCTAAAAGAAGAACTGAAAAAATGTATCTGGTTTTCATATTAGTTTTTAAAAGATTTCTTATCAAACGGTTAAAAATATAAAAACTTATATAGAATCAAAATAAAGCCTGTAAAAGTTTTAACAGGATTGAAAAAACTGGAATTTCGTTGATTATTTCAATTCATTATCATTAAATCTTTTTAATTTTGCAGTATGGATTTACGAGATCAATTGAAGAATCTTTTTCCTGATCATGAAGAGCAGGATTTTGAAATGCCTGAAGAAGAATTCAAGCAGAAAGAGCCTTTGGTATGCAAATTTGAGAAAAAAGGAAGAAACGGTAAGCCTGTAACGATTGTTGAAGGCTGGGAAGGCAGTGAGGAGGACCTGAAAAAAATCTCAAAGAAAATAAAAACCACCTTAGGTATAGGCGGCTCTGAGAAGGATGGAACGATTATCATTCAGGGGATAACCGTGATAAAATAATGAATATCCTTAAAGAAATGGGATATAAAACCAAACGTGTTGGCGGATAGTTCTAGAAATAGATCTGGGTTTCCGGCAGTAAGGTTTTTAAATTTTCAACAGTAGATTTTTCTATAGGATTTCCTGTAAGAATCAATGTTTTCAGGTTTTTGAGCTGTTTGATTTCTACAGGAATATCTTTCAGATTGTTATTGGCCAGATTCATACTGACGATATTTTTCAGTCCTTTTACTTTGGGTGATATTTCTGTGATATGATTTCCGCTTACATTCAGAAATTCAAGATTCTTTGCTTTGAAAAGATTTTCAGGAAGTTTGATGATAGCGTTCTGCTGAAGTTCAAGATATTTTAGATTTTCAGGAAAAGACAAATTTCCAAGGTCATTGATCTGGTTATCTGAAAGATTGAGAAACTTCAGATTTTTGATCTGATCCAATTTGTCTGCAATAAAGCTGATCTGGTTTCCCTGAAGGTTGATTTCTTCAAGTGCGGGAATTTCCATAAGAGCTTCAGGAAAGGTATTAAGGCTGTTGGCATCAAAATGTACCACTTTCAGGTTCTGAAGCTTTGCAAGATTAGGATTAATGCTTGTAAGGCTATTGAGATTCATAGAAAAAGTAGTCAGTTTCTTCAGATTGCTTACCTCATCAGGAATATATTTAATGCTGTTTTCATTCACATTTAAAATTTCCAGTTCTTTCAAAGCAAAGATTTCCTGATCCATTTTCTCAAGCTTATTCGCCATAATATTTAAAAAGAATAATGAATCCAGTTTTACAATCTGAGGAGGAAGGTTAAACAATCCTTTTTGTCTGAAACTTATACTGTAGACAGTCTTTTTACTTCTTAAAGCCTCTTCAATATTGGTAAAAGTAGGATACTTCACCGGATCAATCTGTGCTTTGATCTGAGAAAGTGAAACTATGGAAATCAGTAAGACAAGCTTTTTCATAAAAATAAAAAGGTCTGCCGGCAACCGTGGCCGCCGACAGACAAGAATTATAAATAATTTATTTCTTTATAAGTTTAACTGTTTTCTGGAACCCTCCTTCAGCTTCAATATTTAAAACTAAAACTCGTGATCCTTCCAACTGCTGTGTGAAATCAAGATCCAATACTTTGTTGGTTCCGTTGAATTTCTTCGTGTAAACAATTTTCCCATCCATGCTGTAAGCTGTTACAGCAATATCTTTCAATCCTTTTGCTGAATTGATTTTTACCATTCCTGAAGTTGGGTTTGGTGCTACCGTTACTGTATTCTCTTCAATTTTAGTATCAATAGTTCCTAAAGTTCCTTCAGTTCCAAGATTATTTTTAAGCGCAATAACAATCGTTGCTGATTTTCCTTTATAATCAATCGTATTTCCTGTTGCATCTACGTCTGTAGAGATCGTTGAATCCGGATGCTGAATAGAGAAGAAACCGAATTTATTATCAGGCGTAAATGTAAGTCCCGTAGGTTCTGCACCTGCCGGCATTGATGCGAATAGTCTTACTTTAGGATTGGCCTGTGTATGATCCGGAGCAATTACCCAGATGTAGTTTTTACCTCCGTCCTGAAGTACCCAAAGGTTTCCAAGCTCATCAAAGGTAAGATTGTCATTTCCATCAGCCCATACTTCAGATTTCACTCCCTGAGCTGTATTGAAAGAATACACTGTAGATCCTCCACCTACGAAAGTTTCTACCTGGGAAGCAGTAGTTCCGTTATCCTGTAAACGGTATACTCTGTCTAAACCTTTTGATGTAAAATAAATTTTCCCATCCAGCGGGCTGATATCCACATCTTCAATACCATTAAATTTTGTTCCTCCTAAAGAAAGAGCTAACGGACCTGTATTGTTCTGGTCTGCTTTTTCTTTATTCGGAACCTGGATCCATGTTGCTGTAGTTGCTGCCGGATCTCCTGCAGCCGTTAATCCCTGGTCTAATTTCAGTACATAAAGATTTCCTGAAGAAAGATCATTTGGCGTATCCATTACATATTTGTAGACCATGTGAGTTCCGCCGTCTTCTCCATAATATGCGATTGTTCCGGCATTATTGATGACCACATTCTCATGGTTCATGATTCCCATCTGCCATAGTTTACCTTTGGAACCGTCAGTATTTTTAGAAATTACCTGTGCCGTTGCAGGGTCAATTTCCACTAACCAGCCGTAATCTTTGTACCCATCATTGTTCACGTCGTTGGAAGTAACAGATTCTTCTGCTGTTACCACAGTTCCCCATGGCGTAATTCCTCCGGAACAGTTTCTGATGGTTTGTACCAGACTTGGAGCTGAGAAGCTTACCGCTCTTGATTTTGTAAGCTGCCAAAGCTTTGAAGTTGCATTATAGCTGATTTCTGCCATAGTAACTCCTCCAGGATTCGTTTCGTGGTTTACAGACAGATATCCGTTTGTACTGCTTCCTGCTTTTGCAACATAAGCGGTAAAATCGTTCTGACCTCCTACCAATCCTCCGCCTTCGGTATAATTGTCACCTTCTTTTAAGATAAGCTGGTATTTGTGTTCAGCAGGGATAATTAATTTATTGGTTTGTGCTGTAGGAACAATAGAAGTAAAGCAGCTGATATGGGTTCCGTTACAAGTTACAGGTGTAGTGGTATTGGCAGTTGTTTTCAGATAAGCATCAATTCTTAAATCTGAACTGGTTGTGCTTCTGTTATGCAATTCAATAGAAAATCTGTTGACACCATTTACAAATTTTGATTTCGGAATAGAGAAAATATTATAAACGCTTTCTGCCGCACCGTCAATAGTAGTACTGGAGAAAGTATTGAATGTAACAGCGCCTGCAGGCATATTATCTCTTACCACTTCTTCTCCGTTAAGGTATACAATAATACCGTCGTCTCTCATTACACCAAGTTCCATAGTATCAGAAAGTGTGGAAAGATCTACCGTAAAATCTTTAGCAAAATAAGCTGTTGTAAGCCCGGAATTGATGGAAGTAGTTACAGGATCTCCATATCCTAGCGGTCCGTTTCCTACCGCCCATGTTGAAATATCATAGTTCTGGGTATTCCATCCTGCCGGCTGAGCCTGGTTGTTATCTTTGTAGCTCCATGATGCATTCTTATTGAATATCATAGTCTGCGCCTGGAGGCCAGAACCGGCCAATACAGCCAAAGTTCCCACTGTTAGTAGTTTTTTCTTCATTTTCTATTTGATTTATTAGACCTTGCAAAACTATTTTTTTAGAACTTTTACTCTGTTAATAGGATTTTAAATATGGATCGGTAAATATTAACTTATCAAAAACCCAATGTTAAGGGGATTAATTTTGTGTTAAATGGTGAGGGACCTTAAGGTTGGAGAGTTTTAGGGTTAGAGGGTTTAAGTTGCGTGTGGTGGATTTGGAATTCAAATGTGTGCGGACAATTATTCATACCATAATGGACATGTATATTTATTCTATTTGTTGATGAGCTCAAAACAGCTATGTTCAACAATCTAAACAGTAAAAGAAGAGAATTTTTTATTCAAAAATGTGAATATTTTAGAAGATAATTTATTTTAAAAACGAGGTCTATTCTTATCTCTTAAAACTTTATATTTGTTATTATGATTGAGACAGCTATGCAAAATAAAAAAATACATCAGGGCAGAAATATTAAACGTTTTCGTGAAATGCTGGGTATCAAGCAGGAAGCCTTAGCTTTCGAATTAGGTGATGACTGGAATCAGAAGAAAATCTCTCTTTTGGAACAAAAAGAAACTGTGGAATCTGATATTTTAGCACAGGTTGCTCAAATTCTTAAAGTTCCGGCAGAAGCGATTGAGAATTTTGATGAGGAATCAGCAATTAATATCATTGCAAATACATTTAATAATCATGATCATTCTTCACCTCAATTTGCTACAATTATTAATAATTCACCAAGCTTCCACCCTCTTGACAAAATGGTTGAACTTTATGAACGTATGCTAAAACAACAGCAAGAAATGATTGATAAGCTGGAAAAGCTGATTCAAAACAAATAAACAGACAGACAGATCCGTTCTGAAAAACTTTAGGCTAAATTCCGAAACATGCGTAGATAACATTTACACAGGTTTCAAAATTTAGCTTATTTTTATTAAAACCATATCATTCCTACCGAATCCCGGTCTTCAGAACCTCGAATCTCCACACTCTCACTCTCAAACCCTCAAACCCTCAAACTCTCTCATTCCGCGCCCCGTCTATTTCGCTTTACTCACATCCGTAAGAGCATTCAGAAAGGCAATGATCTGTTTCTTTTCTGTTTCAGTAAGGTTTAATTTATCCGGTGCCAGCGTCTGGTTTTTCATTTTTAATCCTAATCCTTCTCCTCCGCCTTCGTTGTAAAAATCGAGGACTTCTTCCAGAGTATTGAAAGCTCCGTTATGGAAATACGGTTTCGTAAGGGCAATATTTCTTACTGTTACCGTTTTGAAAGAGTAATCATAAATCCATGATTTTTCCTTTTTCATCGGGCTGTTTCCTCTTCCCAAATCCTGATCAAGCTGTACGGGAAGCTGGCTGATAGGTTTTGTGGTAATTCCCAGGACTTCAGATTCATTTTCATTAAAAAACGGCGGAACCAATCCTGAAAAATGAGGCGCAAAATGACAGGTTGCACAATTCGCTTTTCCCATAAACAGGTTAAAACCTTTTTTCACATCCTCAGAAACAGTCTTTTCATTCCTCATAAAACGGTCAAAATCGCTGTCAAATGAATACAATGAAGCTACATAAGAACTTAATGCTTTTGAAAAATTTTCTTTGCTGATTTTTCCGTCTTTGAAAGCCGCGCGGAAGGCCTTTTTATATTCAGGCTTTGTTTTCAGCTTCTGAATAATACTCTCATAACTGGTATTGAATTCCTGTTCATTATAAATAACGTGTTCTGCCTGCTGTTCAAGATAAAAAGCACGGAGGTCATAGAAAAATCTCTTGGCAAAAGCAGCATTATATAAAGATGGCGAATTTCTCAACACTGTTTTTCCTTCCACATTGCTTTGCGATTTGGGTTTCAGGTCTGTAAAAGCATTTTCCGGAAGGTGGCATGTGGCACAGCTCATTTTCCCGTTACCGCTTAAGTTCTGATCATAGAAAATCGATTTTCCGAGGTTTCGGAGTTCCGGATTATCTTCTGAAGATTTCAATAAGGTATAAAAGTACGGATCTAAAAAATCACTGCTGAAAAAATTCTTGTTACCTACATTCCAGCCTGAAAATTCCTTCAGATCGTCTGGTCTTCCGTCCCATTTTCCAAGTTCTTCGTACAAAGGCTGTATGTATTTTTTGTAAAACTCAATCCTGTCAAAGTTTTCAAAGTCAGTATTTTTTGAAAGATAACTTATTCCGTCTGTTAAGATCTGGTCAGCCCTTTCAATATTATAATTTTTAAAATAAGGATCATCATTGATGTATTTCTGCATTCCGGAAAAAGCGTGGCTTGTTTCTTCGGAAATATTCAGGGAACCTGGTGTATCAAAACCGGACACTCCCAGGGAATAGATCCTGATCAGTTCTATACGCAAAGGCAATGTTTTGTTGTTTCCTTTGCTCAGACCATTTTTTAAAGCACTTAAATAAAACCCGGAATAGCTGTTATACAAAAAAGTAGTTATGGTTTTTATCTTTTCTTTCTCATTTCCTGCTTCGTCTGAAAATATCAGTTCATCCAGCACCTGCAATCCTTCGGGAGGAAGTGTATAGGCGGATGTTCCTGCGGCTTCAATATGAAACAAAGGAGCTGCATTAAGGTGGGTTTTTGTAAATTCAGGATAATGGTAAGCAATATAAAATTCTATTTCCTTGAATGAATTTCTTGCACTGCTGAGTGTTTTCTGTAATTCTTCGAGTGAAATCCGGTCTTCAGAGAACTTATCAACATCTGACTTCAACTGTTCAAGCTTCATTTTAAAGTCGGTCAAACCTTTATTGACAAATGTATTTTCGCTTCTTTTTCCTTGATAAACAGGATTAAAAGACATTACTGCAAACCCTATGAGAAGGGCAATTACAAGCAGTGGATAAGATCTCATGAATTTTTAGCGGCAAAACTATTCATCTGATGTTATCTGAGTTTTAATAAGAGATTAAATAATGTTTATATTTCTGATACAATATTTTTCACTAATTTTAAACCCCGAAATCAAATTCATTATTCTAAGGAAAACGGTTTTTCAACATACCGGTAAATAATGGCGGAAGATTATTGGGAGAGGATTTTTTAAAATTAAATCAACACATCAAAAAAACTAAAATAAAAGTATGAAAACAAAACTATGGTTTGCTGTTGCAGCAAGTTTCCTTTCTCTGACCGCGTTTTCACAAAAGAAAAAGCAACAGGAAAAACAACCTGAAAAGAAACAGGAAATGGCTGTGTATGCTGAGAAAAAAGGAAATGACTATTATCTGATACGTCTTGAAAATAATAAAGAAATTCCTAATGTATATGTGTATTCCAATGGAGTTACAAAGCCATACAAAACCTATACTGATCTTTCAGATATCCTCAGGGATTTTCCGGGAATGATGACTTCCAATAATTCAACAAAAGAAGAGCTTGTATCTGTTCTGAAAAAAGATGATCATTTCTATGAAATTACGTCACAGAGGAAAGATCCTAAAAATATTGAAAAAACCGTTGTTACCGTATATGAAGTAATGAACGGCCAGAAAAGAATTGTAGAAGAATACAATGACATCTACGAGGTTATGGCCTCTCCTTATAAAGAAGCCATTATGACTAATTAAAAAAACAAAAAATATACATATTATGCTAAACAAACTTGCTGCCTCAGAACTTGTTCTGAATGAAGACGGAAGTGTATACCACCTGAATCTTTTACCTGAAGATATTGCTGACAAAATCATCCTTGTGGGTGATCCTGACAGAGTGGCAAAAGTTTCAAAATATTTTGATACGGTAGAAATCAAGAAAAATAAAAGAGAATTTTATACGCATACAGGAACGCTTCGCGGAGAAAGAATTACTGTAATGTCTACGGGTATCGGGACTGAAAACATCGATATCGTGATGAACGAACTTGATGCTTTGGTAAACATCGATCTGAAAAACAAAGAGTTCAAAACTGAGCACAAAGCCCTTGAGTTATTCCGTATGGGAACTTGTGGAAGTGTAAACCCTGATGTACAAGTTGACAATATGCTTGTAACTCAAAATGTAGTTGGTTTAGACGGATTAATGCATTTCTATCAGGATTACAACTTTGAAAATGAATTTTCCAAAAGCTTCCTGGAAAAATTTCCTTATGAAAGAATCAAGCCTATGCTTTACTTCTCAGACTGGGCAGAAGAAATGGGAGAATATTACAAAGATGCCAAATACCATGGAAATACGGCAACATTCCCGGGATTCTATGCTCCACAAGGGAGACAGCTTCGTTTGAAAGCAGTAGATGATCAATTCCTTGAAACATTGAATGATCTTGGAATTACCAATTTCGAAATGGAAACCTCTGCCATCTATGCACTTTCAAAATTATTAGGCCACAAAGCCATCACTGTAAATAACGTAATTGCCAACAGAAGACGTGGGGAGTTCTCTGCAGATCATCATGCTTCTGAGAAAAACCTCATTGAATGGGTATTAGAAAGAATTATTAAGTAATTATTTAATTTATTATACAAATAAAACCTCCGGAAAATGTTTCCGGAGGTTTTTATTAGGTTTTGGCTTATCAAATTGTTCGGGTGTTGTAATTGGGATATGGTCAGGACCAATAATACGATCAGGAACTCCGTGTGTGTGTATCCTAACGGTAATTAGAGCTGTTACACCTCCTGTTCCCACTTCTACGAAAGCTCTGCTCCCTAGAAACCACTGGCACTGAATACCTGTCCCAATCCCCGGAGACTCCTCCTGTGACAGCCCCCATTAACAGGGCATTGGTAAAACCATTCCATGACCAGCTGTTCATGACCAGTGCCTGTATCGCATACATTCCTGTACTGATTAAGGTTCTTACTACTCCCCAAATCACCAGAGAAACATACTATTTTGAATCATTATATTTTTTACAATTCCCATTCTGCCATTGGAAAAGCTTTTTTGTACTCTGGTTTGGATGTTAACAGGTTTAAAAGCATTGATGTAATGTAGCTAAGTTTTTTTTGATCATTATCTGTAATTGCACAATCATTTAAAGTAAAATTATTTTCAGAATTTATTAGAATTACCCTTTCGATTACCACATTATTTCCTTCATCCTTCATTTGTAAGCATAATTTTTTATTTGGAATTTTTAGTTCTTTATACTTGGAATAAATTTTTTTTAAATCTTCTGTTGTAAGCTTAATTATAATTTCTTTATCAAAAGATGTATTTTGTTTTGTTTCGCTAATTTTAAATTTTCCATTTTTACTATTATAATGTTTTTCTCCAACCAATATAGAGTTTTTATAAAATTTTGATTGAAATACTACATTTATATTATTTTCATCTACTTTAATCTTAGACTCTTTAAAAGATCTACAATTTATTACTTGAAGCACTAAAAAAAACATTATTAAATTTAAATTTTTCATTTATCTGTATTTATTTCATTACTCTATTAAATATTGGAAATAACTTCTGATAGAATGTATTGATTTCATTTTGAACGCCTTGGGTAAAATTAATAAACTCCACAGATAATGTTTCAGTATCAATTCCAAACATTTTTAAAACATCTAAACTATTTTGAGTCCGTCTACTTCATCAGTCCAGTCAATCGTTAGAACATCAATTACAGGAACAGGATATAATCTTATCTGTTTCCAAAAAGTTGCTTCATCCATGAGTTGAGATTCAGGCTGAGTTTGAGTTACAGAAAGAGTTTTGGATTCTGTTTTTGCAGACTCTTGTACTGTTTTCCTAGCTATATCAGTTCCTCTGTATCTCTGGTTTCCTGCTTCATCATATTTAAAATAAACTTCGGTTTGGGAAAAGCCGAAGAATCCTATCATCAATGATGATAGTGAGAGTATTTTTCTTTTCATTTGTGGTTATTTTTGTGTTGATAAAAGTTGTTGAACTTGACGTTTCAGTTCTTGAAGCTCTTCGGGTTGTTTTCTTAACGTCTTAATTTCTTCTGCCTGGAGCTTTAATTGCTTATTTTGTTCAATAGAGTATAATGTTAATTCTTCAAT
Source organism: Chryseobacterium gleum (assembly GCF_900636535.1). Classification (NCBI taxonomy): domain Bacteria; kingdom Pseudomonadati; phylum Bacteroidota; class Flavobacteriia; order Flavobacteriales; family Weeksellaceae; genus Chryseobacterium; species Chryseobacterium gleum. The sequence goes on along the minus strand of NZ_LR134289.1, from coordinate 359,467 downwards.
CTTCTCAAGTAGTTTGGAATTCATATCAGCAACGTTAATTCCGTTTTCGAGTACTTCCTGAGCAGTGGGAATGTTAGGCAAATGTCCTTTTTCATTAATATGTTTTTCAACGTCTTCTAAAGAATTGAGCTTGTAGTCTTTTTTAAAAACATAATCAGCCCATACATTAGCTTTTACCTCAACTTCTTTAGCCTTAATTTTACCGTCAAATCTGGCAATGGCATTGTTGAAGAACTTTACCCAGGTTCCATTATAGCCATCCTGAATACCGAAATAGGTAGAACCATCATTACCATCATTGGGTTGAGCGATAATAATATTGTGGCTTTTTCCTAAGTTTCTAAGAACTGTATCTCCGATTTGTCCACCCCAACAGCCTGAACAACCTGATTTTCCAATCTGGAATGATCCCAAAGAATTAGCGATCTCAAAAGCCAGATTGTCTTCCTTATAGATTCTGAAATAGGCTTCACCACTTCCTCCTGGATCATTAATTCCTACTTTTACTACACCATTTGGAAGAATATTCATCACTTTTGTATTGTTCGTTTTAAAAACCAAAGGTTGACTATCCGTAGTCCCAATAAAATTATTGGCTGGATTAGTCCCTGAATTCCCTGTTGTATGCCAACTTTGTGCAAATGTAAGTGATGACACTAATAATGCCATCGAAAATAATTGTCTTTTCATAAGTGCTTTTTTATTATGTGTTTATGTTTTAAATAAATATTTATTTTATTGAATATTTAAAAATCAAAAAACAGAACCCTACCATTACTATTATTTATAATGCTATGAGAGATCAATCTTGCTTATAGGTTCTTATTCCGAATCAGATAATGCATTTGTATTTGTATCCCAACATGAATCATTAAACAGTAAATACAAATCACATTGTAGATTATTTTTTTAATACCCAAATATCTTGAGGGATATTTTTTTTAGCCAGATCATCAGAATAAACAATATGATTAAGTATAGTAAAATCTTTAAATAAGCATTTTACAAATGTTTCCGGATGGAAAGCAGAATACATCCTATGCCCTTCTTTTGTATTACCTCGTACAACAAGTTTTCCATTAGTAAATTCTTTTAGCTCTGTGGAAGTAAGTTTTAATTTAAAATTGTTTCCCTGCAGGCTTACAATCAATATACCATCCTTTTTTAAAACCCTTCTTAGTTCCTTGATCCATTCGATATGCATTTTCTCAGATAGATGCGTAAAAATTGAGATCCCATAAATGATATCAAAAAAATCATTTTCATATGATAATGGTGGAGATAGTTTATTTTTTGAAAAATCAACATGATGTATATTTTTTGAACACCAATTAATTGAATCTTCATTATAATCTGTGGCAAAAAATTGATTACTCTCTTCCAAAAGAGTTGGCATATGTCTAATTACTCTCCCCGGACCACATCCCCAATCTAAAATTTTTAGATGTTTAATTTGTTTATAGTGTTTATTAATTAAACTTATAATCCAGTCGGCTGTTACTTTCCCTCCGTTATAATAGCTGTCATAATCTAATAAAAAGGACTCATACATTAAATAATCTTTAGGAAGTTTAGTATGTGGATGAAGTGACCTGAATTGCTTATTTTTTTTATACATTTTCAACCATGTATAATAAAACCTAATTTGGTCAGCGAAACGGAGTAATTTTAGTTTCCTTAAATACTTGGATAACTTACTTTTTATTTTCATCTTGCGTTTTCTTGTCCCAAAACTATTTATATTATACAAAGATTCAAAGTACCTTTTCGTAATTACGAATATCCCTCTAAAAGTTTCTGAAACAGACTAATGATATACAAAAATATAAGCGTTTTATAGTTTTTTTTTGTTTATTACAAAAGAGATTAGAATGAGATCTTTATGTATTATTATGAATCACAAATAAAATTCTCCCATATGAACTATAGAGAAGGTGTACTAAAAAAATAAGTAATCGAGAAATTCCATCCTTAGCCCTTCAAAACCTTACATTTTAAAAACTAAAGATAAATAGAGGAAAATTTGAAAATAAGAAGGATTAAATACTATATATGGAATATTCTAGGATCTGGATATTGAAATGTATAATCCAGCTCTGAAACAAGTTTTGAAGACAGAACCTTCTTCCCTTTCACCTCAAATTCTTTTTCATCCGGAATATCTTTCTGTGCATTGATTACCTGACTTTTTGCAGGATGAATGGGAGCCGTTACATTGTATAGTTTAGATTCAGTTTTCTGTTCAATCATTTCTGAGATAATCCCACTGATATCAGCATAATGAATATGATTCGCCGCATGATCAAGGTTGCCGACATTATAATTTTTTAAAAGCCTGTTGTCTCCCATCAGACCGCCAAGTCTCAGAATATTCAGTTGAGGATATTTATTCCTAAGCATTCTTTCTCCTGATACTTTCTCAAAAGGAACATCTTCTTCTGTGAATTCTTTAGCAATATCAGGATAAACACCTGTGGAACTCATCAGAAACATCTGCCCATTAAAATCTCCGATAAAGGCTGAGAGATTCTGAATCCTGTTATATAAAGAACTTACACAGCAGCTTTTCTCAGAAACAGGGATGGTAATAATCAAAACATCCATATCTTTAATTTCTTCCCACCGGGAAACAGGTTCAGACAATTGATAATCTGGGAAAGATGCTACTATGGCATTGATGCCTTTAGAATGTAGTGTGTGCACTTTATCCTCTGTAGTTGTCGTAGCTGATATTGTATACTTTTCCGATAACGCGGATTCTATTCTTTCTCCCAGCCAGCCATAACCTATAATTCCTATTTTCTTCATATTTCAACAGAGGTTTTCATTTTTTAATCATACAAAAATATCAATAAGTTATGATTTTTCTGGTAAAGCAGCTTTTTAAATGATCATTGACCATTCCGGTAGCCTGCATATGGGCATAAACTACAGTAGATCCTACAAATTTAAATCCTCTCTTTTTAAGATCTTTCGAAATAAGATCAGAAATTTCTGTTGTAGCAGGAACATCAGACAATTTTTCAGGTAGGTTATCAATTGGTTTTCCATCAATAAAAGCCCAGATGTATTGGGAAAAACTTCCAAATTCTTTCTGAACATCCATAAATCTATGAGCATTGGTAACTGCGGCCAGAATTTTAAGCCTGTTTCTTATAATTCCGGGATTGTTCATAAGTTCTTCAATTTTTTTGTCAGAATATGCCGCCACTTTACTATAATCAAAATGGTCAAAAGCTTTTCTGAAATTTTCCCTTTTTGATAAAATAGTATACCAGCTTAAACCGGCCTGGAAGCTTTCAAGAACTAAAAATTCAAATATGGTTTCATCATCATAGACCGGTCTTCCCCATTCTTCATCATGATATTTCCTGTAGAGATCATCTTTTTCACACCAGCCACAACGTATTTTTTTCATAATTATCAAATTTATATGTTAAAGTTACTATTGATTTTGAAAAGGATAACAAAAGATTATGAAAAATTTAACAGAGAAGCTGTGTTTTAGGAATGGTTATTGTTCAATTATAATTATAACACCAAAATTTATATCATTATGAACAATTCAGAGTATAACAAAGCGGAAAATGCAGTAAATAATGTAGAAAACTCTTTACAGAATGCAGCGGACAAAACCAAATGGAAAATCAATGAATTGGCAGACAAGGCTAAAGATTATATCAATGAGAAAAGGAATAATGATGAGGAGGCCAGCCAGGAAGACTGGCTAGACAGGGTAAAAGCTAATGTATCCGATGCCTGGGAAGATATTAAGGATAAGGCAGATGAAGCATGGGAAAAAACCAAAGATGCGGCAGAAGATATAAAGGCAGAATGGAATAAGAAAACCAATTAGTATTTCAGTCATATAAATATTTTCAATAAAATGGAGTCTTAAATTGATAAGGCTCCATTTTTTATTATGCCATAAGCACAATTATTGTTACATTTGTATTATAATAAACATTAAAAAATTATGTCATACGGTTTACTTAAAGGCAAAAAGGGAATTATTTTTGGAGCCCTTAATGAACAATCTATCGCATGGAAAGTTGCTGAAAGATGCCATGAGGAAGGTGCTGAATTTATCTTATCTAATGCACCTATCGCATTGAGAATGGGAGAACTTAATGGTTTAGCAGAAAAAACAGGTTCTGAAGTAATAGGTGCTGATGCTACTTCTGTAGAAGATCTTGAAAAACTTTTTGATGCCGCTGTTGCAAAATTTGGAAAAATCGACTTTATCCTTCACTCTATCGGGATGTCTATCAACGTTAGAAAAGGAAAACACTATACAGAAATGAACTACGACTGGTTGGAAAAAGGCTGGGATATTTCCGCTGTTTCTTTCCATAAAGTAATGCGTGTGGCTTGGGAAAAAGACTGTATGAATGAATGGGGAAGTATTCTGGCCCTTACTTATATTGCCGCTCAGAGAACATTCCCGGATTACAATGATATGTCTGATAACAAAGCGTATCTTGAAAGTATTGCAAGAACTTTCGGAAACTACTGGGGAGAAAGAAAAGTACGTGTAAACACAGTTTCACAGTCTCCTACAATGACTACTGCCGGAAGTGGTGTGAAAGGGTTCGGAGGATTCCTTGGATACGCAGAAGATATGTCTCCGCTAGGAAATGCTACCGCTCTTGAATGTGCAGACTACTGTGTAACATTATTCTCTGATCTTACTAAAAAAGTAACCATGCAGAACCTGTTCCATGACGGAGGTTTCAGCAGCTCAGGAGTTACTCAGAAAGTGATCAGTAAATATGATACTGAAAAATAACAGACTGATAAAGTTTCGTTTACAATAAATAAGACCCATGAAGTTTTTTCATGGGTTTTTTGTTTTTTGTCAGAACATGGTGGTACGTAAATAAACCCGGCGGCCTCTTTGAGGCCGCCGGGTCTGTCAAAAATAATATTAATATGATACTATAAAATTACGGTCTGTATAGAGTGTGCCGGGGCATTTAGTTTTGCAGCCATTCCTTCTATCCATAGATTGGTTTCAATATCATTGTCGGAATCGTTCATGATAACGGTTACCAGCTGTCCGTTTTCATTCATAAAAGCGGAAGATGTAAGCGCGGCTCTGTTGGACGAGCTTCCGATTCTCTGGGCATTGGGTTTGATATATTTTGAAACATGGCCTATATAATAGTATTCGTAAGTATAGAACACCTCGCCTGTTTTGGTATCTGCAATAATCGGGGCAAAGCAGAAGTTACCTTTATGGTTAGGTCCGCCGGTTTCATCCAATAAAATATTCCAGTCGGTCCATAAAGCATTTCCTTTGTTAAAATCATTCAGCATGTTTTTACTGTACAGCTCACCCAGGCTTACATCATAGATTTTATCCATACTGAACTGTTCTTTACATCCTTCAGTAAAAGCCAGGAATTTATCCGGAAAAGCTCTGTGCGTTTCTGCTAAATTATCAAAAAGCTGTGTTTTGTTATTCCATGTTTCATACCAGTGATAGCCAATACCGCTGGCATATTTTGAGGTTTCAGGATCGCTTAATGTGGTTGTTGCTCTTTGATAGATAAGGTCTCTATTGTGATCCCAGATCATTACTTTTTTATCTTTATATCCGTTCTTCCAAAGGGTTGGTCCAAGGTTCTTTTTCAGGAACTCCCCTTCTTCTTCGGCAGTATAGATACATGATTCCCAGCTTTGGGTAGCCATTGGTTCATTCTGAACAGTCAATCCCCAGATGTTAATTCCTCTCTTTTCGTATTCTTTAATAAATTTGATATAATAATCTGCCCACGTCTGGTAGTATTGATTCTCCAATCTTCCTCCTTTGTATAAACTTTTGTTGGATTTCATCCAGGCTGGCGGGCTCCACGGAGAAAAATAGAAGGTAAAATTATTTCCTATTGCTTTCTGAGCTTCTTTGATCATCGGAATCTTATACTTCTCATCATGTGCAATATTGAAAGTCTTCAGGGAAGTATCATTGTCTTCTACATAAGTATAGGAATCACTGGAGAAGTCACAGGAATTCATATTGGTACGTACGACAGTGTATCCCAATCCGTTTTTTCCAAAATAAGCATCCAGAATTTCCTTCTGCTTGTTCTTTGGCATTTTATAAAAAGTTTCTGCTGAGGCGTCTGTAATGGCACCGCCTATTCCTATCAGTTTCTGATATTTAAAATTAGGAGCCACAAAAATACAGGCTTCGGTTTCTTTAGGCTGCCCGAATTGTTCAAATTTAACTGCTCCTTTATCCGCCATCTTTTCATTCGCTTTCGAGTTGGTAAGGATTACTTTAGCTGTTTTTCCTGCATTCTTTTTCCAATAATTCTGAGCATTGACACTGATGACAACACCTACTACAAAACAACTTACAATTATTTTTCTCATGATTTTTTTATTTTGGACAGTTGCGTCCCCTATTCATTATTTATTTTGATAGACTCTTACATAGTCTATGTAATACTTTTGTGGAAAAACAGCATCATCAATGCCTTCTTTTCCTCCCCAAAAACCACCTACTGCAAGATTTAAAATGATAAAGTAAGGTCTGTTAAAAGGCCATGCATCATTATTTTTCTCTTTATTCTCATAGGTGAAAAACTTTTGGTCATCGATATAAACATCTATTTTTTCCGGTGTCCAGTCTGCTTTATAGACATGAAACTTTTCGCTTGCATCTTTTACAAACAGTGTATCGGTTTTCTGGGTTCCCTGAATGTGATTATATTTTTTGGTATGAACAGAAGCATGTATAAATCCCTGATTGTATCCTACATGTTCCATGATATCCAGTTCGCCGTCATCCGGCCATTTCTTCATATTCTCGCTCATCATCCATATGGCGGGCCATGTTCCGCGGCCTTTGGGCAGCTTTGCCCTTACTTCTACTGTTCCATACTGGAAGGCAAATTTTCCTTTGGTTAAAAGCCTTGCGGAAGTATATTTATTGTTTTCCCAGTTTTCTTTTCTGGCTTCAATAATCAGGTTTCCCTTTTCCATTCTGGCGTTTTCAAGTCTGCTTTTGGTGTAAAACTGAGCTTCCTCATTCCCAAAACCACCTCCTCCTACATCATAATTCCATTTTGACGAATCAGGAAGACCTTTACCATTAAATTCATCACTCCAAATAAGTGTTCTGTGAGAATCCGGCTTGTGTGAAGCACAGTTCAGAACAGAAATGAAGGTGGTTACTGTGGCACATATTTTAATGATATTTTTAGCCTTAAGATTCATATGTATTAGGGTTTTAAGTTTTTGGCTAAAGCCATTTTTTTCTGACTTTTGATTAAGCGGGCTAAAGCCCGCTCCTATTGAATTTATTTGCTCCAGCTAATTCTTTTGGTCTGTACATGTTGAGAGTCAGTTCCAATCATAATATCAAATTCTCCGCCTTCCCAGTCAAAATTCAGCTCATCATCAAAGAATTTCAAATCTTCGGGGGTAAGTTTAAAATCGATCTTTTTGCTTTCGCCTTTTTTGATGAATACTTTCTGGAATCCTTTTAACTCTTTTACAGGTCTTACTACTTTTCCAAAAAGATCCCTAACATAAAGTTGCACGACCTCTTCTCCATCATACTTTCCTGTATTGGAAACCGTAACACTGATGTTCAATGTCTGGTTTCCTGTAAGGTTTGCAGAACTTAAAACCATATCAGAGTATTTGAAATCTGTGTAACTTAAGCCGTATCCAAACGGATATTTCGGATCATTATCAAGATCTATATATGCTGAAACATAATTTCTGTCTGTATTATTTTTTGCAGGTCTTCCCGTATTGTAATGATTGTAATACACAGGAATCTGACCTTCTGTTCTTGGGAAAGTCATCGGAAGCTTTCCTCCTGGATTCACCTTCCCAAACAGAACATCTGCAATAGAGTTTCCGGCTTCGGTTCCCAGCCACCATGTGTACATAATGGCAGGAATATTGTCTGATGCCCAGTTGAAAATAAGAGGTCTTCCGGCATTGATCATCAGAATAATTGGTTTTCCGGTTTTGGCAATTTCCTGCAACAAATCTTCCTGGACGCCCGTAAATCCGATATTGCTTCTGCTTTTTGCTTCTCCACTCATCGCATGTCCTTCTCCCAATGTCATAATCACTACGTCAGCTCTTCTGGCTGTTTCTATTGCTTCTGCAAACTGTGTTTTATCCTGATCATCCACATTACAGCCTTTGGCATATAATAAAGTGGAGTTTTTATCCAGCTGATTTTTAATTCCGTCAAATTGAGAAACAATTCTTTGGTTGTCATCTTTGAAAGCAACTGACCAGAAGCCGTGATTCGCTACTGTTTCTTTCCCGAAAGGGCCAATCAGGGCAACTGTCTTTGTATTTTTTGAAAGCGGAAGAATATTTCCATGGTTTTTAAGAAGAACAATACTTTTTGAACCAAATTCCCTCCCGAATTTTCTGTTTTCCTGATTATCGGTTTGTTCTTTTTGCCTTTTTTCATTGCTGAATCTGTAAGGATCATCGAAAAGTCCCATTTGGAATTTCTTGGTTAAGATTCTTCCTGCCGCATCGTCTACCAGTTTTGCATCTACTTTTCCTTCTTTAACCAGTTTGGGAAGTTCTGCCATATAAACACGGCTTTCCATATCCATATCACTTCCGCCCTGCACAGCTCTTTCTGCTGCCTGGGCTGCATCTTTTGCATAACCATGGGGAATCATTTCCCCGATACTTCCCCAGTCTGAAACGACAAAACCTTTATAATTCCATTTTCCTTTTAAAAGATTTCTCTGAATATATTGGTTGGCTGTTGCCGGAATTCCGTTAATATCATTGAAGGAATTCATAAAAGTAGCTACTCCTGCCTCTGCAGCTGCTTTGAATGGAGGAAGATAAGTTTCGTTCAGCTGTCTGAGACTCATATCCACAGAATTGTAATCTCTTCCGCCCACAGCGGCTCCGTACGCTGCAAAGTGCTTGGCACAGGCCATCACAGCATCCAGACTTCCTAAACCCTTACCCTGGAATCCTTTAATTCTTGCCAGTCCGATTTTTGTTCCAAGATAGGTGTCTTCTCCGGAACCTTCCATTACCCTTCCCCATCTCGGATCTCTGGCAATATCCACCATTGGAGCAAATGTCCAGTGAATACCATAAGCTGCAGCTTCTGTAGCAGCTATTCTTTCAGACTTTTCAATCATTCCCAGATCCCAGCTTGCTGCCTGCCCTATATTCACCGGAAAGGTTGTCCGGTATCCATGGATAACGTCCTGTCCGAAAAGTAAAGGAATTTTAAGCCTTGACTGCATCGCGAGTTTTTGAAAGGCTCTGGTTTCTTCCGATCCTGCAACATTCAGCATAGAACCTACTTTTCCTTTTTTAATTTCGTCTAAAACAGCAGCCGAATTGGAATGCTGAGGTCCTGTAGCATATTCGAACCCGCTGTATTGAACCATTTGTCCTACTTTTTCCTCCAGGGTCATTTTAGACAATAGCTCTGCTACTTTCTGATCAATTGTCTTTTGTCCGTAAGCATTCAGTCCAAATGCGGAAAATGCCAGTAAGAAATAAACTCTTTTCATAGTATCCAATTAAAAAATATAGGTTGCTGTAGAACGTCCGGAAATTTTTACTGCAGCGGTTTTGCCGGCAAATTTAATATTAAAATTCTCATCTGCCTGATTATCGTTCTGCACAATTAAAACTATTTTCCCAAATTGAGTCATAAAAGCAGCTGTTGAAAGTGTGTTAGTTTGTGTGGAAGCGATGCGCCGAGATCCTGCCGGAATAAATTTTGAAGCGTGGGCTATAATATAATAGGAAACATTTCTGGTGAAGTTTTCACTATCAGAAACGGTTATGGCGCCTTTACATTCTGTACATCCGCCATCTGTATGAGGGGCAAATTTCGGATCGTTGGCAAGATTCCATTCTAAAGCAATTTTGCTCCAGTTCCTCATAGAACCTATGATTACATTTTTTGTATGCCAGTTCAGATCTTCGGTAAAAGTTCCTTTTGAACCTGTCCACTGCTCCGTAAAGTATAGATTTTTGTCTGGAAAAGCATTGTACACCGTACTTAATGCGGAGATATCTCCTTCGTACAAATGAAAAGCTGACCCGTCTATATATTTGTTTGCCTCAGCATCTTTTAAAATATCAATAGCATATTCCGGTTTGTTGCAGTTGTGGTCGTAAACAACAATTTTGGTTTTGATTCCATTCGTTTTAAAAGCCGGCCCTAAATGATTTTTGATAAAATCACCCTGTTGCTCAGACGGCATATACATACTTGGATTATTTCCAGGATGTAAAGGCTCATTCTGAGGTGTTACCGCATCAATGGTGATGCCTTCTTTTTTCATGCCTTGTATGTATTTTACAAAATATCGGGCATAGGCTTCATAGAATTCAGGTTTCAGGCTTCCTCCTTTTGATTTATCATTGTCTTTCATCCAAACCGGAGGAGACCATGGTGCCGCGATAATTTTAACAGAAGGATTGATCGCTATAATCTCTTTTAGCATAGCAATCAGATCTTTGTCCTTTGCCTGGCTGAATTTTGAAAGCGAAGGATCGCTCTGCCCTTCAGGCAGGTCATCGTATGAAAATACTTCTCCATCAAGATCGGAAGCCCCAATACTAAGTCTTAAATAACTAATGGAGATTGAATTTTTACTATTTCCAAAAAGTTCATGAAGCAGTGCTTTTCTTCTGGAAGGCGACAACCGGTTGATTACCTCAACGCTTCCTCCCGTTAATGTATATCCAAAGCCATCAACATATTGAAACTTTTGAGTATCATCAATTTCAATATTCTGAAAGCTGTTGGAACTGTTTACAAATTTAACAGAGGCCTGCTGCTGTAATTTTACACTTTCATCACCTTTTGTAAGCCAGTACTGTACTTCATTTCCTTTGCCGGAAGATACTGAGCCACACGATAAAGAAAAAAGGGCCACACCACTAAGCAGTGCGGCACCTCTAAAGAAACTATATAAGTTGTGAAACTTCATGGATTAATAACCAGGATTTTGCTTGATCTTCGTATTAAGAAGTTCGTTATAAGGAATTGGTAAAAGTTCATTCTTATTTGGTTTAAATCCTCTCGATGCTAATTTGGAAGGTGCTTCTCCCCATCTTACCAGATCAAACCATCGGTGTCCTTCACCAGCTAGTTCACGTCTGCGTTCATCTTTAACAGCTTGTAATGTTACAGGTATTGACGGCAGGCCAACTCTGGCTCTAACTGCATCCAATAGTGCTTGGGCTCTTGCGCCCGAACCGTTTAATGCTTCTGCTTCCATTAAGTACGTGTCTGCCAATCTGATCACGATATAATTCCTGCTGTAGTTAAGCTCCGGAGCTCCGGGAAGATTAGAAACTTCATCTCTTCTAGGAAGATATTTATTCAGAAAATAACCTGTATCATTATGAGCAGGTGAATATTTGATTTCTCCGTTTGCAGTCAGTTGTTTTGCATTCAGGATAGTAGCATTGAATCTCGGATCGTCTTTCAAGAAATTATAAAGATCTTCTGTTGCAGTGTTAAATGCCCATCCTGAAACAATATCGGGTGCTGTTGTCTTTAATCTATCGTATCCTCTCGGTCCTATCATTATACAGATAGAGTTTCCTTCATCCTTTCCCTGACCCCAGAAGCCCCAATCCGAATTTCCTTTATTGGTATGCATTACTTCCAGAATAGATTCTGTAGTGAACTTATTGTCTGGTCTCCACAGATCATTATAATTGGCAATTAATTTATATCCATACTGGCTGACTTGTCCTGGTGTTCCATTTACTTCGGCAAATTGGGCTGCAGCAAGATCTTTTTTATTGTTATACAAATAAATTTTTCCTAAAATAGCTCTGGCTGTCCCTTGGCTTATTCTTCCCACCTCAGCCTTGTTAGTAGGCGCAATAGAGAGTGGAAGATCATTAATGGATGCTAAAATATCTGATTCGATCTGCTCATATACTTTCTGTGGCTCTGCCTGAGGGATATTATAAAAATCATCAGCAGCTGTAATAGGCTGTAAAATTAATGGAATATTTCCAAACATTTTAAGCAGTTCGAAATAGTAAAGAGCCCTCAACGTTTTAGCTTCAGCGACAAATCTCTTGCGTGTCTGATCATTCATTTTAGCATCCGGAATTCTCTGAATAAGGAGATTTGCTCTAGCAATTCCCTGATAGAAATCATTCCAGTAGGTTTTAGGAACAGTGATCTGATCAATGGAATAGTTAGAAAAACTTTGTATACCTGTACCATCTGTAGGACTTCCGCCCCCAGAATAGAAATCATCTGAGGCTGCATTAAAGAAAGTTACCGTATTTTCAAATCCACCAGAATATTTTCTTAGCAGATCATACACTGATACCAGTGCACTAAAAGATTGTTCTTCATTCTGGAAGTAATTATTGGAGTCAAAAGCTCCTTTATTCTTTACATCTTCAATGAACTCATCACCACAAGATACGGAACTGAATCCAATACCTGATGTAAGAGCGATCAATACTATTGCTTTATAAAATCTATTTTTCATGTTGTTTTTTTAGAATTGAATATTAGCACCAAATATGAATGTTCTGGCCTGTGGGTAATAGGCTCTATCTATTCCATAAGAATCGTTAACTGCAATTTCAGGATCATATCCTGTATACTTTGTAAAAGTGAAAAGGTTTTCTCCGGTTACATAAAATCTTACCTTATTGGCACCAAAACGTTTGGAAATCTCTACTGGCAACGTATATCCCAGCTGAACCAGTTTGATTCTCATAAAATCTCCTTTTTGAAGATAATAATCAGACATTTTGGTGTAATTTTCATTTTTATCATCTGCATCTAATCTTGCCACCGTATTTGAAGTACCTGGTCCTGTCCACCGATCAAGAATTGTAGTCTGATAATTACTGTAGAACAGGTCTAGTCTTCTGAGACCCTGGAAGATTTTATTTCCTCCCTGCCCCTGTAAAAACACCATCAAATCTACATTCTTATAATTAAGATTTAATGTTAAACCATAAGTAAATTTGGGTACAGAGCTTCCCAAATATTCATAATCATCCTGATTGATTTTACCGTCGCCATTTGCATCCAGTCTTTTGAAATCACCAGGCTTAGCATTTGGCTGTATCAGGTCACCATTGGCATTTCTGTATGCATCAATTTCCGCCTGTGTCTGAAAAATTCCCAGATTCTGATATCCATAAAAAGCTCCATAAGGTGAGCCCACCTGAAATCTTGTTACAGGTCCCATAGACTGGAAAGATGCAAAGTTTTCGTAGACTTTATCATCTTCAAGTCTTGTTACTTCATTCTTTAGATACGAGAAGTTACCATTTACTGAAATTCCGAAATCAGACCAAGTCTTTTTATATCCCAGATTAACTTCAACTCCAGTATTGTTCATATCCCCCACATTTCTCCAAGGTCTCTCCGGAGCACCTACATATCCCGGAATATCCACCTGGCGAAGAATATCTGTTGTCTTCTTCTTAAACCAGTCCACTGTCAAAGTAAAATCATTTAAGAATTTCAAATCGGCAGCAATATTCAACTGAGAAGTCTCTTCCCATCGAAGATCCGGATTTTCAAGAGTAGTTGGGGCATATCCGATGATGATATTATTATCACCATAAGTATAATTGCTTCCTGATTTGAGGAAGTTTGCAAATCTGAAGTTTTCGATAGCATCATTCCCTAAAACACCATATCCACCCCTGAACTTCAAAGTATTAACGACCTTATTCTCCGGCCAGAAGTTTTCGTTGGAAATATTCCATCCTAAAGAGAAGGCAGGAAAGTTCCCCCAATGCCTGCTTTTTGCAAATTTAGAAGAACCATCTCTACGGATTGTACCGGTAAACAGATATTTATCATCATAATCGTAAATCACTCTGGCAAAATAAGAGGCCTTATGGGTCTCAACTCCGTCATATGCTGATGTTGAACGATTTTCCTGCGGAACATCAAAATTAAAGGATGCGTCTTCCCAATTATTCACCGGTAGATTGATATAAGTAGTATTATTTCCGGAACCTATATTATAAAAGTAAGCTCCCTGTCCGATTAATACACTTAAATTATGATTTCCCCATTTATTCTGATACGTCAATGTATTTTCCGTATTCCATTCAAGCTTCCTATTGCTTTCTCTTAAGAAACTATTAAATACGGTGTTTCTTGAATTGGTATTAAGATAAAATTTAGGCGTAAACTGTTCTTTTCCCCAATAGGATAGTTTTCCGTTAAGGGTAGTTTTGAAAGTAAAATGTTGTAAAAACTTTAACTCTGCAAATATATTCGCCACAAAATCATCAGACCAGTTGTATCTTCCAAGCTGAGTTTGTCTGAACGCCAGAGGGTTTGTCATCTCATTCTCTACAATAGTTGATACACCATACGGATTTCCGAAAGCATCTCTAATCAGATAAGGAGAAATACTTGCATTATTATATGGGCTTGTATTCAATAAGGCAGGATCTGTAACCACTACCTGTGTTATAGGATCTAAATTGATCGCTGAACTTAAAGGTCCTCCGAATTCGTCATTTGCATTCACCCCTTTCGTCTTTTGATGAGTATAGGAGAATGTTTGTCCAATGGTAAGGAAATCAAAAACTTTATGGGTAGAATTCAGCCTCACATTCATTCTTTTGTAATTTGAAATATCTTTCAGAACAATTCCATCCTGTTCATAGTATCCGAAAGAAGAATAAAAAGTAGACTTGTCATTTCCGCCACTCAGACTAAATTCATGAGAATTTCTTTCAGCAGTATTGAAAACTACATCCTGCCAGTCCGTACCGGCTCCAAAAGACTGAGGATTAGTAAAACGTGGAGCCTTTCCTGCATTGGTTAGAGCTTCATTAATGATAGTTCCATATTGGCTTGCATTCAAAAGATCCAATTTTTTTGAGGCTGAACCTATTCCATAAAAACCATTATAGGTTAAGTTCATTTTTCCCTTTTTCCCTTTCTTGGTTGTTACAAGAATAACACCTTTTGCTGCTGAAACTCCGTAAATTGCTGCTGAGGCACCATCTTTCAGAATTTCTATATTTTCTATATCAGACTGGTTGAGCCATGCAATATTATCTACTACAATTCCATCTACAACCCACAAAGGATCATTACTTCCGGCTCCAAAACTTGTAACACCACGGACTCTCACTGTTGCTGCTGACCCAGGCTGCCCGGAATTGGTAACTACAGAAACACCAGCTGCCCTTCCCTGAAGGACCTGTTCAGGCTTTCCTGAAGGAATATCCTCAATATCCTTCGCCCTGACACTGGAAATAGCTCCCGTTACATTACTCTTTTTCTGAGTACCGTAACCGATAACTACCACTTCGTCTATTTTGTTTTCTTTCGCAATTGTGTCCTTTACCTTGGTGGTCTGGGCACTGAAGTTGGCCGTAAAATAGAGGACGGCAACCACTCCTACGCTTCTTGATATTCTTACATTCATATACAGTTATTGTTTAATTCTCAAATTGAGACAATAAAAATATATTTTTTTTCAATTAATTAACATTCTATTCATAAAAATTTTAATTTTTCTTTTATTTTTCAGGGTTAGAAGCACTATCTTCGCATTAATATTTCATAAAATTTCATAAAAAAACAATAAAGACAACTCCCAAAATGACCTTCAAGCTTTCCAAAATTTCCCTTCCGTTAAAACTTACCTTTCTCATTTTTTCAATGGTTCTGAACTGTATGGGACTTATCATTCTGCAATTATCCGAAGAGAAAATTACCTATGGTGAACTGGGACTTTTGGAGTCTTTCAAAGATTTACCCATTGCTTTTATCTCCCTTTTTGCTGTACGTTTTATTAACAAAACAGGAACAAAAAAAGCATTGATTTCAGCGCTGGTAATTGTGGGATTCTGCTGCTGCCTTCTTCCTTTTGCAGAAGTTTTCTGGTTTTTTAAATTATGGTTCGCCATCATAGGAGCTTGTTTTGCAATAGGAAAGATCTGTGTTTTTGGGATAATCAGGAATAATATTTCGGATGAAAAATCACTGGCAAAGACCATGAACAGTGTAGAGGCTTCTTTCATGATCGGAATCTTTGTCGTTAATACCTGCTTTGGATGGGTGGTATCCAGCGAGTATTCTGAATACTGGAAGTTTTGTTTTTTACTGATCGCTTTTTTATGTGCACTAGCGATCTTCATGTTATCAAAGATTACCATCTTTGAAGCCAAACCTATTGAAAACAAAAACATTTTTTCAGAACTGTCAGGATTTACAACTCCTGCTGTAATACTATTCCTTGGGGTGATATTTTTTATTGTTTTTATAGAGCAGGGATTTAATTCATGGCTTCCATCCTTTTATAAAAATCACCTGAAAGTCAATTCATTTTTTGCACTTCAGGCTACTTCTTTCCTGGCCGTATTTTCTTATGCAGGCAGAACAGTCACCGCAAATATTATCAGAAGGTTTTCGCTACCGAACTACTATATCTCATGTATGGCCTTCATTATTGGTTTATTGCTAATTATTGTAGGAATACAGTATTTTGAGTCGGCAGATTCAAGGATAATTCTCTTTTTATTCCCAGTGATTGGTTTGTTTTTATCACCACTCTACCCTGTCATCAATTCAAAAATGATTGCACAGATTGATAAAGAACAAGTAAATCTTTTCACCTCCCTTATTGTTATTTTTTCTTCTTTGGGCAGTTCTGTAAGCTCTATTATTATGGCTGTTCTGTTTGAAAAACAATGGCTGAATTTCTATCCGCTATATATCTTATCTTTCGTAATTCTTCTTTTTGTGATTAGTTTGATATTTTTTAATGTTTCAAAAAGAAAATAGTTTTATTTTTACTGCCATGAAAATCAAAGACACAAAAAGTAAAGAAACACTTCAGGAACTGATCGATACAAAAGATTTTGTTGCTCACATATCTGTTGACTGTACTATTTTCGGCTTTCATAATAATATTTTGAAAGTTCTTCTTTTAAAGTATCACGATCTGGATCTGTGGTCGCTTCCAGGTGGTTTTGTTTTCAATGATGAAGATTTAAGAGAAGCTGCAGCAAGAGTTTTGTTTGAAAGAACCCATCTTGAAGATATTTTTCTGAAACAGTTTCACACGTTTGGAAGAATAGACCGTACGGAGAATAATGTCCATCAGATTCTCCTTAAAAACAAAGGTATTCAGGTACCGCCGGATCACTGGATTTTTCAGCGGTTTATCACGGTAGGGTATTGCAGCCTTATTGATTTTTCTCTGGCCAATACTTTTCCGGATGCTTTTAATGAAAGCTGTGAATGGTTCGAGGTAAACAATCTGCCTAAGATGGCTTTTGATCACGACAGGATTATTGAAACAGGATTAGAATACCTGAGAATGAACATCAATACAGAAGTAGCAGCCAGCAATCTGCTTCCTGAAAAATTTACGATGAAAGATCTTCAGTCTCTCTATGAAACGATTTTAGGACAAAAGTTCAGAAGGAATAATTTCCAGCGTAAAATTTTGAGCTTAAATATTCTTGACAGACTTGAAAAACTTTACGACGGTTCAGCCAATAAAGCACCCTATCTCTATAAATTTAAAAGCAAGGTTCATAACTCCACCAGCCAGTATCCTATATCCAATGATGAGGAGTCATAAAAATGTGGAATTTTCATTATAAACAAAGAAAAAGAGCATTATCTACCTGAAAACCAATCTCAAGATAAGTTTTCAAAAAAATTTTCACGACAACACGAAAAATGTTACTTTTAACCAAATCAAAAAATCATGTCATATTATCCTCTTACAAGCATCCCTGATTATTATGGAATTGATGCTTTACTTACTGAAGAACATAAACTAATCCGCCAATCTGTGAGAGACTGGGTTGAAAGTTTTGTAATGCCGCAGATAGATCAGGCCGCTCAAAATCATACAGATCTACCGAATCTTATGAGAGAATTGGGGAAAATCGGTGCATTGGGACCTTATATCCCGGTTGAGTATGGCGGTTCAGGATTAGACCAGATTTCTTATGGTCTGATTATGCAGGAGCTGGAAAGAGGAGATTCTGCAGTACGTTCTGCGGCTTCGGTACAGAGCTCACTGGTAATGTTCCCTATCAATGAATTCGGTTCTGAGGAACAGAAAAAGAAATATTTACCTAAGCTTGCTGCCGGAGAAATGATCGGATCTTTTGGGTTGACAGAGCCTAACCACGGTTCTGACCCGGGTTCTATGGAAACTAATTTTAAAGATATGGGAGATCATTATCTTTTGAATGGAGCTAAAATGTGGATCACCAACTCTCCTCTGTGCGATATCGCTGTAGTATGGGCAAAAAATGAGGAAGGAAAAGTACAGGGATTAATTGTAGAAAGAGGAATGGAAGGATTTACCACTCCTGAAACTCATAATAAATGGAGCTTAAGAGCTTCAAAAACAGGCGAACTGGTGTTCAATAATGTAAAAGTTCCGAAAGAAAATCTACTTCCGGGAGTAACCGGACTGAAAGGCCCGCTTTCTTGTCTGAATTCTGCAAGATACGGAATTTCATGGGGTGTAATTGGTGCAGCAATTGACTGTTATTGCACTGCTGTTCAGTATTCCAAAGAAAGAAAACAGTTTGGAAAACCAATCGGTTCTTATCAGCTTCAGCAGAAAAAGCTGGCTGAATTCTTAACAGAAATTACCAAAGCTCAGTTGCTATGTCTTCAGTTAGGTAATCTTAAAAATGACCATAAAGCAACTCCTGCCCAGATTTCAATGGCTAAACGCAACAACGTGAAAATGGCGATCGATATTGCGAGAGAATCGAGACAAATTCTTGGTGGTATGGGAATCATGGGTGAATTCCCGATGATGAGACACGCTGCTAACCTTGAGTCTGTAATTACTTACGAAGGAACGCATGATGTTCATTTATTAATCACCGGATTAGATATCACAGGAATCAACGCTTTTTAAGAAAGACAAAATATAGATAAAGGAGTCTGGCCAATGGTCAGACTCCTTTGTTTTACTCACATTGCAGAGAATTGATATTCAATGAATAATTGTTAATGTCGTAATGTTTTCCTGTTTTTGTTAAACTTATTACCTTAATACCACATAAAAAAACCAATATGAAAAAAACCACAACTTTTTTATTAAGTCTTACGGCGTCATTTTACTTTGCACAGCAGGCAGGTGACGTTGTAAGTACCGAACAGAAACTGGATTTAACACCACAAGGTGTTATTAATTTTATCGCCAATAATCTCGGCGAACAGAACGCTCCGGAATTCTCCAGTTATCTCAGCAGTTTTAATGTTGGTTTAAAAGGGTACAAAATTACCTATTACACCAAAAATGAAAATAATATACTTGTAAAAGCCACGGGATTACTTATGTATCCTAATGTGCCATTTAAGCTTTCAACAGTAGTTTCCGACCACGGAACCACAGACAGCAGGTATAATGTTCCGTCTAATTTCAAAGGGGCATTAACGGCAGGATTTGTAGTTGAACTGTCTTATGTCCTTAACGGTTATATCTTAATGGCTCCTGATTACGTAGGGATGGGAACCGGTGATGGAGTTCATCCATATGTGGATTACGCCACAGAAGCCGGAGCTACCATTGATTTTATCACAGCTGCCAATAAAGTACTGGCACAGCTGAACATTAAACGTTATGACGAATACTTTTTAGCCGGCTATTCTCAGGGAGCTCATGCTGCAATGTCTACATTGAAGAGATTAAGTATTTCAAACCCTGATAATATCAAATTCAAGTATGCATATATGGGTGACGGGCCATATGATTTTTCCGGAGTAACTTTGAATAAAGGTATTCTTGAAAAAGAATTTTATCCGTTTACTTCTTTTGTGGCCAATGTTGTTAATAGCTGCAACAATACAGGCTACAAAACATACAATAATGACATTTCAGAAGTTATTTCTGCTGAATATCTGGATAAATACAATTATCATGTTGTTCAGGATAACGGCGGCCTGTTATGGGGGCCTGTAATCTGGAGAAAACTTTTTACCGGCAGCTTTGTCAATGATGTTACCAATAATCCTGATAATAAGCTCAGACAATGCCTGAAGCCTAAAGATGTCTATGACTGGTATAATAAAACCCCGATGACATTAGGCCATTCAACTGTTGATTTAGCTATTCCGCCTGAAAATACGTCCAAGACGATAGATGTACAACGTGGATATTATCCGTGGTGGGATCTGAATAAATATAAACTGGACTCATTTTATTGGGGACCACTCGGGCATGTAGGAGGAATTCTTCCATTCACTCTGGCTTCCAACGCCAAATTCAATATCTTGAGAAGTGGTGGCTTACTTAATGAATGGGCGATTGCAGGATCAATTTTCGGTAAGCAGAACGCCGAGAAAACCTCTGAAAAGCCTGCACTGTTTTCTTCACAGATAAAACCGGATCTCGGAACGATGCAGCTTCTTGAAATTACAGATTTCAATCAGGAAAAAACACAGAAAAAGACTGCTGATAACCGTAATCTGGCAACCTTAAAAGATGGTGTTTATTTATTGAAAGTACTGGATAACAATGAAAGTAAAATAATTCCCTACATCAAAAATACACCAAAACAAGTTGCTGAAAATGAAATCATACAATCTGCTACTCCATCTGTATTGCAATTAAAAGTTGATCAGGATGAACTTACTTCTGTGAATATTTTTGACGAAAATAAATCCCTTATCAAAAGTATTTCTCAGAAACAATACCGTGAAGCCGGAGGAATTGATGTACAGGATCTGGAAAATAAAAATTATACCTTTGAGGTGGTAACTCCTTATTACAATCTTCAGTTCAGTAAAGCAATCGGAGGTACATCATCTTCCGAAAATAATGCAGATATCTTTGCCCAGAAACAGCAGATTATTGCAAAATCCGGCAATGGTATCAAAAACATCAGCATTTACAGCATTTCCGGTTCACTGATTCTTCAGCAGGAAGTTAACCAACCATTGTTTGAATCCAGAAGCCTGGAGTCCGGGGTATATCTGGTACAAATCACCTTATCTAATGGAAAAGTCATTAATAAAAAAGTAAAACTTTAAATCAATCACTCCTCAATATCTTATTTCAAGTTAATTTTTGGCACTTCAGCAATGAAGTGCTTTTTGTTGCATAACCTTAAAACTTAAACCCGATGCTAAAATATATCCTGGAAAAATCCAGCTGATTGTTTCTGGAAAGGTTAAGACTAATGGGTCCTATTAAAGATTCATACCCCAGGTTTACACCATAACCAAACATATCAAAACTGTTATTAAAAGGAGAAAATTCCTCGCTCACCTTCCCATAGCTGAACGAAGGAGTAAGATAAAGCCTTTTCATAATCCTGTACTGAAATGCCACAGCTGCCTTTGCCACGGAAGTCATAGGAAGTTCCTTCTGACGAAGCCCGTTGAATTCAGGACTTAGAAGATCATAATTGTACTCACTGCCTCCTAAATTGTATTTCTGATTCAGGAAGAGATAAGGTACCTGGTCTTCTCTCTGTGCACCAAAGCTTGTTCCCAGAAAAAGATTCACTTTTGCAGCAAGCTTCCTTGTGATCGGATAAGCGAAGTTTTCATTTAATGTAAAAGAAACCAGGTTTTTTGGCTGATAATAATAAGAGTCTTTAGGATTAAGTATAGGATATAACAGCGGCTGAACGGTTTTCAGATCATACAGCTCATATTGATCTCCGTAATAAAATCTTGTACTTACCTGCAGATTATTCCCTTTTGTAAAGAAATATCTTTTATTGAGATTATTCTGTTCAAACTTCAGAAACGTATTAAAATTACTGTGATTATACAGTTTTTTACTGTAATTGTCTACTTTTGCCTGATCCACTTTATCCAGTAAACTGTACATTCTTTCCGTACTGAATTCTGTTCCGAGTGAAAAATAAGCATTAGGGCTTACATTATAGTTCAGAGCAATCTTTCCGGTGATATTGCGGTACATATGGTTAGGAAAGCTGTCACCACCATCGGCCCCTACATCATATAACCTGAAATTCAGGTCATTACTTTTAAGATGAATCATCTTAGCTTCCAGATCCAGCCACAGCCGTTCTCCACTGTCTAAAAACTGCTGATAAGCAATTTTAGCTTTAAAACGTTCAGAAATATCTACCGTTGCGAGAAATCTTGATCTGTTCAGAAGAATATTTCTGTAGGTATAATTAACAATAATTCCCACCGACTGCTCGGTATCATAATGCAAAGCCAGTTTGAAAGCCCCTTTTTTGGCTCTTTTCACAAAAATATTCATTATAAGGCCATCATTTTCATTTGTATAAGTATAATACACCTTCACATACTGGCGCATTCCGAATACGCGGTCTATTGCTTCATTTACTGTTTTTACATCATAATATTTCCCTTCTGTCAATCCCATCTGTTTTTTAAGGACTTCAACTTCTGCGGCATCCTTAATGGGAGTTCCGTCTTCTTCATTGAAGGTAAATTTTGTAGTAGGCAATTTCACTTCCTCAATCATCTGATGCTCATATTTGATCCCGGCTTTTCGCTGGGCTTCAGCAAGGGCAACAAACTCAGGAAGATGCTTTCTCGCCTCGGTTTCTCCTATTTTGATGATTCTCCTGAATCTGGCAAAATCCTTCGTTGTAATCTCACCCAAAGGATCTACAAAATCCACCAGGATATCGGACAATTCTTTCTGATGCTTGAAATCTTCTACGGAACGGATGGCATGGGTCTGATAAATCATCTTCATGGGGTTTTCAATTTCTTTCTTGGTGAAAAGCCTGAATCCTGTATAACCACCAATCACAAAATCCGCTCCCATTTCCCGAACCTCATTGGCGGGGTAATTACGGTCTAATCCTCCATCCACCAAAAGTTTTCCATCAATATAAACAGGAGCAAAAGCTGCCGGAATAGCCAATGTAGCACGGATAGCCAACGGTAAAGATCCCTCCTTCTGCATTACCAGGCCACCATTTTCAATATCTGAGGAAGTAAGCTGAACAGGAATTCTCAGCTTGCTGAAGTCATTGATATGTTTTGCATTAAATGTAAGCGTATTCAAAACCTCTCCCATATACTGTCCTTCAATATAAGAGCTCGGAAGGGTCGGAAATCCTTTTACTACAGGGAATTCTAGAATATATTTGTCATATTCATCTTTCTCACTGATATTAACTTTGCTATAAGGAATTTTATTGCTGAGAATCCTGTTCCAGTCCATTTTATAGATGGTATGCTTCAGCTGGTCAGCATTATATCCCATTGCATACAAGCCTCCCAGAATTCCTCCCATACTGGTTCCTGTAATGTAATCTACCTTTATTCCCAATGAGTCTATCATTTTAAGAATACCGATATGTGCGAACCCTTTTGCACCGCCGCCACTGAGTGCCAGACCAAATTTTGTGTCTTTGGTTATATTCTGAAGGGCAATATTCAGGGAGTCGTTCTTTTGCTGTGATTTGATAATAAGAGAGAAAGCTATGGTAAAAAATATCAGGATCTTTTTCATTGTTGATTCTTGGTGTATCCGATTTTAACTTAAAAAAGTTTTATAAAGAGTAAAGATACACAAAAAAGTTACCCGTAAAATGACCTGTTATGTGAAGTAGATAAATCTATTTCAGCCTATGAATTCAAACAAATAAACTATTGATTTTCAGAATACATATCCTTTCAAATCAATATTAAATATTTTTAATACGTTTTTATAGTCTCAACAAAGTTAATATCAGGATTCAGGATTTCTAGGATAAGGCTTTTGACGGCTCTCATGGCATCATCAATATTTCCTTTGTCAAACTGCAGGGAAACCATTCCTTTTCTGGCATCTGCAAAGCTCCAGATACCTGTTTCGATCGGGTATCCCCAAAATTCGGGAAGATGCTGTACAACGTAATGGTAAATACAAAGCTGAAGCGCCTGTTTTCTGTCACTGTTGTGAAAATATTCAGCCACATTATCTTCATCAATTTTTACATTGAGATTTTTAATTTTGGCTGTTTTATAATCAATAATTCTTAGCGTTCCATTGAGCTTATCAATACGGTCAATGAACCCGAAGAAAGATATTTTATCATTTCCTTCAAGAGGAAAATCTATATTTTCAAACCTTCTTTCGATATCAACAATTTCCAGTTTGTTGCCTTGCTTTATCAGTTCAAGATCGTGGTTCAGAACATTCTCAATTACTTTTTTAGCGATGGCTTTGTGGATATAGTTCATTCCTTTTTCGTAGAATTCAGGCTGATGCTTCAGCTTTTCAATAGCAATATTTATATATTCATCTATTGCTTTAACTGAATTCTTTAAATCACTTTCTTTTAAAACCTTACCCTTCAACATCTCATACACTTCTTGAAGTGAATAATGAACTAAATTTCCGTAATTTTTCACTGAAAGCTCTTCTTCAATTTCATCCGTTTCCGAGGTATTTAAAATCTTTGAAAGATAGAAATCAATCGGATTATAGAGGTAACTGGTAAGATGTGATGCAGATACTTTTTGCTTCCATTTTTCAAGTCGTTCCTGTACGATCTGTGTCTTGGAAATTTCTATGGCTTGCGTTGCAATAGGCTCTGAAGAATTTTCAATAATCAGATGTTCTATCTCGTGTGAACTTTCCATTTCAATCTGGGTAATAAAACGGCTCTTCTCTCCTGTATTCACTCCAGAGCTTAAAGCATTGTACAACAAATGGACATTCTTCGCATCCTGGATCAGCCTGTAAAAGTGATAAGCATAAATGCTGTCATTTTCCAGGAAGGTATGAAGATCAAAGAACCTTCGGATATCAAAAGGAATATAGGTATTCTGAGAGTTTCCAAGCGGCAGTTTTCCCTCGTTCACAGAAAGCAGAATAACATTTTCAAAATTCAGCAGACGTGTTTCCAGCAATCCCATGATCTGTAATCCTCTCAATGGCTCTCCCTGAAAATCGATACTTTCAGAGTTGATATGCTGGTTGATCAGAATTTCCAGCGTTTCCATCTTGATCTCAATATTGTAAGGAGTCAGCTGATTTTTAATGATTCTGAATGCATTTTCAAAGTGAGAAACATTCTCATACTGAATATCATCTATTTCAAGCCATTTTACCTGCTGGCAGAATGCTATAAGCATATCCAGATAAGCATTTGTTCCCGGAGCTTTCTGCAGAAGCCCGAAATAAGAAAGTCCGCTCAGCAGTTCATGCAAAAGTTTATGAGAGATATAAACGATGTTTCTCTCTTCTACTTTGGCTTTAAAATCATTAATAATCTGTTCATCTTCAACAGATTTTGGTAACTCTTCAAGAATCGGAAAAACATCCCTGTAATAATAGGAAGATTTATTTTTTTCCAGCTGTTTCTGCAGATAGAAAAGACGTTTTATGGCATTGGAAAAAGACAGGTTTTTCAATGGGAATCCCATTGTAATATTCAAATTGTCAACTCCATGCATCACATCAAGGCTTGCAGGTAGAAGGTTTTCATCCAGCAGTACAACAGCTGTATTGGAATAGGTTTTATTATTGATCTCTTTAAAAATTTCGGGCAGTACTTTTGTCTGGGTTACATTCCCCGAAACCTCATACACCTTAATTTTTTTAGGTTGGTTAAAATCGTCTTCAATCCACTGGAAAGCCCTGTTGTCATCAAATTCTTTCCATGTTTTATGGTTTCTGAGGAACTTACCGGCTTCCTGTCTTTCGTCATTGAAATAATACCGGTCTGCCTGAAAGAAGCATTGGGCTTTATTCCACTGTAAAAGACTTCTAACGAGCTTTTCTTCTACCGGAGTGAAGGCATTAAACCCACAGAATACGAACTCCTCTCTTGTATTTTTAGCAAAATCAGCAACCTTAGCTTTGGCAGCTTCATGAATCATTCCTGAAGTGGCCCAGTTTTTTTCCTGTAATCTCTCTTTTAAAGCAGGAAGAAAAACATTCATATTCTGCCAGAAATTAAGGAATTTCTTTCTTGGGACCTCATCATCCTCTCCAAGGTCCTGAGCCCATTCTTTGATCCTTTCTTCATCAAACATATACTGCAGAACCGCCTGATCGCTGTCTGAGAATTTAAGAATATCATCCCAATCCTTCTGTAACGTTGGAAACCACTTCAGAAAGTCTGAAAAATCATCCCTGGGAATAAGATTCAAACTTCTATACACATCAAATGAAAAAAGCCACAGCGGAATCCCCTGAATAAGCTGTTGTCCCGCAATGTTATTCACGAGCTCTTCAATGGTAAAAAAGTTGGGAAGAAACCCTGAATAATGATTCTCTTCCAGAATCTGCCGGATAAATACAATGGGACGTTTTCCGGGCAGAATGATATTAAACGCAGAAAGATCCGGGTTTTGTGCTAGCAGTTCGTGGATAATCTTATTAAGGAATTTCAAAGGGCTTGATAGCTTTTTAAGTTGTCTAGTTGTTCAGAAATTAAATCGTTATATTCTGCCTGTTTTTCTTTGTCGATGCCGTGACGGGTTTCTCTGTCGTAAGCCATCTGGAAATTCTTATAATCCATGGAGATTCCGTCATAAATTGCTTTGAAATACCTGTTGTAATCTCCTGAGTTTTTGATTTTTTCAGCAACTGACTTTCTGAATTTCCTCACAAATAACTCTGCGATGTCAAAATGTTTCTGTTCGTGCAGCAGAATATAATCATTCATTTTTTTGACATCTTTCCATGATTTTTCTTCATGGAATATGGTTGTAATGGAAATCGTAACAGGTGCCTTTGGATCTGAAGACTTTACAGCGGAAAACTCCCAGCCACAATGGGTATATGCTGCTACATCGGGATTCTTTTTATTACTGACCGGACTTTTAAAATTATCCCAGGTCAGCTTTTTATCTTCCTGCCAGGTAATCTTCTGTCCGAATACTACCTGTGCTGCCAGCAGACACAATACGATACTCAATTTCATTATTCTACTACAATTGTTTTGGTAATCCAGCTATTTCCTCCGTTCCAGAATTTAAAAGTATAAGTACCTTTTTTCTGCGGACTGAAGTTGATCTGGCTGGCTCCCACGTAATTTCCCTGTGTACAAGGTCCGTTCGTAATATATTTATAAGAAGTCACCGTTCTTTCCAGATTGGTATTGTAAACATAATCATATCCGTAAAAGCCTTCACAGTGTGACGGATACGTGGAATAAGTCTTTATGCTCTGTATTGCAAAAACATCCATGGTATCATTGATAATTTTTACGCTGTCGATTTTGATCTTATCAATAGATTCAATCGTCTGGTAATCATCATCATTACACGAAACCAGAAGCCCGCCAAACACGAATACTGAAAATCCAATATTTAAAAGTTTTTTCATAACCTTTAGTTTTCTGATTATTAACAAATATTAGCAAAAATTATTCCTTATTTACTTAAAAATCAGGAATTAAAATTACCTTTTGATACATAAACTACCTTTTTAGTATCAAAAAATTCTTCATCAAAATAGTGTTTAAGGTTGAAAATTTCACATTTAATTCCAGCCAGTTCTTCTGCAAGATCACCGCCTTTTAAATATAAAATTCCGTTATGTTTAGGGTTAAACTGTTCTTTTTCAAATTTCCCTTTCAACCATCTTAAAAATTCAGGCATCTGGGTTACCGCCCTGCTGACTACAAAGTGGAATTTCTCTTTCAGTTTTTCTGCTCTTCCGTGGATAGCCGTTACATTGGTTAAGCCTACTCCATCTGCTACAGCCTGTACTACACTGATTTTCTTCCCGATAGAATCAATCAAAGTAAATTCTACTTCAGGAAACAGGATGGCCAGCGGAATTCCTGGAAAACCTCCTCCGGTTCCGATATCCAGAACTTTAGTTCCGGGAGCGAATGCCATCACTTTTGCAATTCCCAGAGAGTGAAGAATATGTTTTTCATACAGGGATTCCATATCTTTTCTGGAAATTACGTTGATCTTTTCATTCCATTCATTATACAGATTTTCCAGTTGTGAAAATTGTTCTTTCTGTTTTTCAGTTAGATCCGGGAAATATTTTAATAGTAACGATGCAGACATGTGAATTATTATAAACCGCAAAAATAAGTTTTATTTCTCTTGTATTCAAATCTACTTTCCGGATAAGCATTGAACTCAGCTTTAACTGAGATCATTATTTCGCAATTCCCGGAATTACCGGCACACCAGGGTTCCCTGATTGGCTGATCGTTTGTACAGCAAAAATATAATTGTCTTTCGAAAGTGGTACTCTTATGGAAAGTCCTGTTGTAAAGATTTTTTTCTGCCACATCGGACTGTCGGTTTCGCGGGCCAGGAGATAATATCCTGCCGGCGTTCCTGATTTTGGTTTTTCCCAGTGAAGTGTTGTGGAGTTCGTTAATTGCTTAACATCCATTTCTACATTCTCAGGCTTTGAAGTGGATTTTGCAAGGTTGGCCAGTACCGCAATGTTGGCAGCAACATTCTTCTTCAGATATTTAAAATCAATAAATTCAGACAGATCGCCATATTGTCTGTTATTTTCCACCCTGATATCCTGATGCTGATGATCATAGTTTTCATAGTATTCAGTAAGCCTTACAGCCGGAAAGCCGTTGTTGACAAAGCTGGTATGATCTCCTCCCCGTAAAAAGCGGTCATTTCTGTAGATCAGCTTTATTTCAAGTCCTTTCACATATTCTTCCGCAATTTCTTTGATATACCTTGCCAGCTGTCTGGATTCGCTGTCATTTTCAAACCCCAGATTTCTGATAGTCATTGCTTTCTTATCGAGGTCTTTGTAAGGCAGACCTTCACTGAACACACGAAGGGTCCGGGTATTGATCTCTCCTGTTTCTCCCGCTTTGGGATTCCCGATCATATCGTTATTCAGAACGGCTTCCAGTTGTAAACCTTCTTTCTTTATTTTTTCCGCCAGCTGTTTAGAGCCTAACAACGATTGTTCTTCCCCGGAGAACGCCACAAAGATAATTGAGGCCGGAAATGAAGACCTGCTCAATATTCTTGCGGATTCTATGACACCACTTACGCCGCTGCCGTCATCATTGGCTCCGGGTGCTGCTGAAGTTCTGTTCATTACATCAGTCACTCTTGAATCCAGATGTCCTCCGATCAGGAAAATTCTTTTATCGTTTGGATCAGTTCCTTTCAGAAAGGCAACAGCATTTCCCAGGTTTACCGTCTTGTCAATTCTTTTTCCATCCGGCTGAATATCTTCCTGCTGAAGGTATACTTCCATCCTGCCTTCGGAGTTTTTAGCATAATCATTGAACTTTCTGATGACCCAGTTTCTTGCAGCACCAATTCCGTGCTTAGGATCATGGGTTGAACTCAAAGTATGCCTTGTTTCAAAGCTTACCAGCTTATTGATATAAGATTTCAGCGAATCTTCGTTGACCTGTGAGACATACTTTTTCACTTCATCATCTTTGGAATGCTTCTGAGAGAAAACAGTACATGAAATCAGCAATAAAAAAACGGAATACTTCATAGAATAGGTCTTAAATGTTTTAAAGATACAAAAGACTGAGCATCAGAAGTAATTTTTATTCTTAATTATCTCACTGTACAGATTAAAATTTAATCGTCTGCAAAAAAACAACAGGATATTCCAACAGGATACATTTAACCAAAACCTGACAAAAATCTTCAATTCAGCCCCATTTTTATTGTCCCTGCAAGACGTTTTTATCATATATTTGTTAAAATTCAAAAAATACATGGATAAACTTTCAGATAGAGTAAAAAGATTAGGATACTCACAGACATTTGTTATGTCTAATAAAGCCAGAGAGATGAAGGCTAACGGAATAGATGTAATCAGCTTAACTCTTGGTGAACCGGATTTTGATGTTCCGGATAATATCAAACAGGCCGCTTTCGATGCCATTAATCAGAATTACAGCCATTATTCTCCTGTTCCGGGATTTCTGGAATTGCGTGAGGCGATTGCTTATAAATTAAAAAGAGACAACAACCTGGAATATAAACCTACCCAGATCTGTGTTTCAAATGGTGCCAAGCAGGCCATTATCAATGTTCTCGCTGCTATCATCAATGATGGTGACGAAGTTCTTCTTCCTGCTCCTTATTGGGTAAGCTATGATGAAATGGTAAAAATGATGGGAGGCAATTCTGTGATTCTTCCGACATCTTACGTTACCGATTTTAAAGTGACTGCAGAACAGCTTGAAGAAGCGATTACAGAAAAGACTAAAGCAGTACTTTTCAGTTCTCCATGTAATCCGTCGGGAGGTTATTACACCTATGACGAATTAAAATCTATCGCGAAAGTTATCGCAAAGTATCCTCAGATAACGATCATTTCTGATGAGATCTATGAGTATATCAACTACGAAACAAAAACGACATCTATCGCTCAGTTTCCTGAAGTATACGAACAGACAGCCGTAATCAACGGAATGTCGAAAGCATTTGCCATGACAGGATGGAGAATCGGATATTCCGCATGCCCGGAATGGCTGGCAAAAGCTTGTGAAAAGGTACAGGGACAGATGACAAGCGGTGCTAATACGATGGCACAGAGAGCTTCTATCGTTGCATTAAAAACAGATCCTTCTGAATACAGGTATATGATTGATGCTTTCAAAAAAAGAAGAGATCTTGTGTATGAATTAATCAAAGAAATTCCTGGATTTAAAGTGGTACTTCCAAAAGCTGCTTTCTATTTCTTCCCGGATATTTCATACTATATCGGAAAAACATTGAACGGAACTGAAATTAAAAACTCTGACGACTTTGCGATGTTCCTTCTGGAAAATGCGCATGTAGGCTGTGTTGGCGGATTCTCTTTCGGAAGCCCTGAATGCATCAGATTCTCTTATGCCGCTTCTGAGGAGGAATTAAGAGAGGCCATGAAACGAATCAAAAACTTATTGGAACAATTCAATTAACAAATTAATAACCCAAAATAAAACACGACAGCAATGAATCTGTTAAAAAAACTGACCATCGCCACAAGTATTGCCGCAGCGAGTTTTGCGGGATATGCTTTTGGCCAGGATTTCCAGTGGAAAGAAGCTACTTCGAATGGCTACAAGTACAAGTATGTAACCAATGACCCTACTTCCGCAAGGTATTACACCTTAAAAAACGGACTGACGGTTATTTTGAGCCCTACCAATAAGGATCCGAGAATTCAAACTTATATTGCAACAAAAGCAGGAAGTAAAACCGATCCCGCAGACCACACCGGTCTTGCTCATTATCTGGAGCATATGCTCTTTAAAGGAACGAATCAATTCGGTTCTAAGGACTGGGCGAAGGAAAAACCGTTGCTAGACCAGATTGATGCACTTTACGAAAAGTACAATCAGACCAAGGATGAAGCTAAGAGAAAAGAGATTTACAAAGAAATTGACAGAGTTTCAGGAGAAGCCGCGAAATTTGCCATCGCAAATGAATATGACAAAATGATGGCTGGTATGGGAGCTGATGGCACCAACGCCTTCACTTCCTTTGAACAGACCGTATATACAGAAGATGTACCCGCCAACGTTCTTGACAAATTTCTTGCTGTACAGGCTGAAAGATTCAGAGAACCTGTTCTGAGACTCTTCCACACAGAGCTGGAAGCGGTATACGAAGAAAAAAACAGATCTCTTGATGACGACGGAGATAAAGTTTTCGACACCATGTTTGCCAATCTTTTTCCTAATAACAATTATGGGAAACAAACGACGATCGGAACGATTGAACACTTGAAAAACCCTTCACTGAAGGCTATCAGAGAATATTACAACACCTATTATGTTCCTAATAATATGGGGATTATCATGTCCGGAGATTTCAATCCGGATGAAGTGATTGCAAAGATTGACAAGGCTTTCTCTTATATGAAGCCTAAAACAATTCCTGAATATAAAGTAGGACAGGAAAAAGAAATCAGCGCCCCGATTGTAAAAGAAGTAGTAGGACCAAATCCTGAAAATGTAATGCTCGGATTCAGATTTCCGGGAGCTTCCACCAAAGATGCAAGAATGCTGAACCTTGTTGGAAACATGCTTACTAACGGGCAAGCCGGATTAATTGATCTTGACCTTGTAAAAAAACAGAAGTTACTTGGCGCTTATGCCGGATCTTATGCTTTAAAAGACTATTCCGTTTTGCTTCTGCAAGGAAAGCCTACTGAAGGACAATCTCTGGATGAAGTAAAAAATCTTCTTCTTCAGGAAATTGATAAATTGAGAAAAGGTGAGTTTTCCGATGATCTGATCCAGTCTATTGTAAACAATGAGAAGAAAGGGATCATTCAGAAGGATGAAAAATATTCGTCAAGAGCAAGTATCCTGATGGATGAATTTACTTCTGACATTGATCATAAAACATCCCTGGAATACGTTGACGAAATCTCCAGACTTACAAAAAAAGATATTATGGATTTCGCTTCCAAATATCTTCAGAACAATAACTATGTTGCTGTTTACAAAAGAAAAGGAGAAGACAAGAGCATTGTAAAAGTTGATAAACCAACCATCACTCCGGTTTCCGTTAACAGAGAAGATCAGTCGCCTTTCCTTAAGAAAATTGATGAAATGCCTGAAAACCCTATCGCTCCGGTATGGTTGAATTATGATAAGGATATTGATAAAAACAAATTAGCAGGTGTAAATGTACTTTCTGTAAAAAATACAGATAACGCCCTGTTCAGAATGTATTATCATTTTGATTCAGGAAAATGGAACAACAAAATCCTTCCGTTGGCAGCTGAATACCTGCAGTATTTAGGAACGAAAGATAAATCTTCTGAAGTGATCAGTAAGGAATTCTACAAACTTGCCTCTAGCTTTAATGTGAGCGCAGGAAACGAAGAGACCTATGTATCACTGGAAGGTTTAAATGAAAACTTCGATAAAACAGTTGCCCTATTTGAAGATCTGATTAAAAACTGCCAGGCAGATCAGGCAGCTCTTGATGCTTATAAGGTTAGATTGAAGAAAGCCAGAGCCAATGCTAAACAGAACAAAGGAGTTATCATGTCCGGATTGAGAAGCTATGCACAATATGGCCCTCAAAATCCATTCAATAATGTATTGAGTGATGCTGAACTTGACGCATTAAAGGCTGAAGACCTAATCAATGTTCTTCACGACCTGTTTAATTTCAAGCATAAAGTATTGTATTACGGTCCGAAAACAGGAAACGAGGTGGTTGCATCGCTAAAACCGATCCACAAACTTCCTGCAACGCTGAAAGATCTTCCTAAGTCTAAAACTTTCGTTCAGATTCCGACAGATAAAAACAAGGTATTGTTTGCGCATTATGACATGGTACAGGCAGAAGTTTTCTGGGTGAGAAACTCTGATCAGTACAATCCGTCAACGACGCCTACTGTAAGCCTGTTCAACAATTATTTCGGAGGCGGTATGGGTTCTATTGTTTTCCAGACCATCAGAGAATCTAAGGCACTGGCCTACTCCACTTATTCTTATTTTGCTCTTCCAAGTAAGAAAACAGATAAGGATATGATTATGGCTTATGTAGGAACCCAGGCAGACAAATTCAATGAGTCTACAACAGCCATGAATGAGCTTTTAACAACGCTTCCAAAATCTGAACAATTATTCGAAACAGCAAAAAGCGGATTGAAAAAATCAATTGCTTCAGAAAGAATTACTCAGGACGGAATCATTTTCTCTTATCTGAAATCCCAAAGGCTTGGAAACAATTTTGATATGAGAAAGAATGTGTATGAACAGGCTCCAAAACTATCTTTTGCAGACATCAATGCTTTCCATGACAAAGAGATGAAAAACAAGAACTACACCTATTGCCTTGTTGCTTCTCAAGATAAAGTAAATGAAGCCGATATGCAGAAATTGGGTGAAGTAAAAAAACTTGATTTAACTGAAATATTTGGTTATTAAAATAAACAAAAAGCCCTGATGTCAGGGCTTTTTTATTAAACAACACGTCAAAAACAATTATAGATTTTATTTATCAATATTTGTTTGTTTGATAGATGAATCTTTTATATATTTGCATAAGAAATTT
This sequence comes from Chryseobacterium gleum, assembly GCF_900636535.1. Taxonomy (NCBI): domain Bacteria; kingdom Pseudomonadati; phylum Bacteroidota; class Flavobacteriia; order Flavobacteriales; family Weeksellaceae; genus Chryseobacterium; species Chryseobacterium gleum. Next base: position 325,548 of record NZ_LR134289.1, on the reverse strand, counting down.
AAATATAAAAACAGAAAAATTATGTCTTTAGTAGGAAAAAAATTCCCGAATTTAACAATTGACGCAATGTCTGAAATGGGTGACGATCTTAGAATCAACATCCTTGATGAAGCAGTAAACAACCAGCAAAAAGTTCTTTTATTCTGGTACCCTAAAGATTTCACTTTCGTATGTCCTACAGAGCTTCACGCTTTCCAGGAGGCTTTAGGTGAATTCGAAAAAAGAAACACTAAAGTAATCGGTGCATCTTGTGATACTAACGAAGTACACTTCGCATGGTTGAACACACCAAAAGATAACGGAGGTATTGAAGGAGTAACTTACCCACTTTTAGCTGATACACACAGACAATTGGCAAACACTTTGGGAATTGTTGATCAGGATTTCGAATATGATGAAGATGGAAACGAAGTTTTCACAGGTTCTAACGTAACTTACAGAGCAACTTACCTTATCGATGAAACCGGAAAAATTTTCCACGAAGCGGTAAACGATATGCCACTAGGAAGAAACGTAAAAGAATTCTTAAGACTAATTGACGCTTACACTCACGTTCAGAAACACGGTGAAGTATGTCCTGCAAACTGGGAAGAGGGAAAAGAAGCAATGAAAGCTGACAGAACTTCTACTGCAGAATACTTAGCTAAGAACTAATATAATGTGTTAATTTGAAAATGAGATAATTTGAAAGTTAATCTCAGGATTATTAAAAGTTATCTCATTTTCTTCTTTACAAAACATTGACACATTTTCAAATTAACAAATTTTCAAATTACGATCATGTATACAGAATTAACCGAAGATACATTACAAAATATAGTGAACGACAATGAAAAAGTAGTTGTTCAGTATGGCGCGACATGGTGCGGAAACTGCAGAATCATGAAGCCGAAATTCAAAAAATTAGCAGCTGAAAATGATTCTATCCCATTTTTATATGTAGATGCAGAAAAGCTGCCTGAAAGCAGAAAATTAGCAAAAGTAGACAACTTACCTACTTTCGCCATCTTTAAAAACGGAGAGCTTGTAAACCAGGTTCAGTCTAACCAGGCAGAAAGTTTAATTAACCTTTTTAATGAATTAGCATAATGAAATTACCCGTAATCAGACAGTTTTATCAGAATCAGACTCCTGAAAACCTTGAAAAAACATTAGAAGTACTGGAAAGTTTCTGCGAGTTCAGAGGAACAAGCGAAGAAGATTTAAATGTTGCAGGAGAATTAATCACCAACATTTGCGGAGCTTTAGAAGTTCACGCCAATGTACAAAACGGAATGAGTGAGAAAGATGCTTTAAACTCTTTTGCTCAGAAGGTTTTAGGATCAATTGACAAATAATCTTTTGATAATTCTATCAAAAAAATTATAAAAACACAAAATACAATACCTGAGGTTTTTCCTCATTACTATACTTTTTTCTATTCTTTAAGAATCTTTATTTCAACTGTAAAATGTACTTCGAAGGACCGTAACCGGTAACATGAAGCTGGAAGCTGTATGGAAAATTTTAAAGAATAACCAATAAAATCCCGGTGATATTTTTCATCAGGATTTTTTGGGTTTAATTTCCCAAAACCACAAATAACACAAATGATTTCACAAATTTCACAAATACGACAGAACAGTTGAAAAGGTATTCATCAAAAAAAACACATCATCACTGTGTCAATCTGTGAAATCCGTGGAATTTAATAATCATAAGTTTCGGCTAAAGCCTTTGGATGGAACTTATTTATGTAAACGGGCTAAAGCCCGTTCCTATTGAATTCGTGTTATTCGTGAAAAATATTTGTGGCATTAGTGTTCAACCCATTAAACCACAAATAACACAAATGTTTTCGCACAAATTTCACAAATATTAAAATTCGTTTTTTTTAAAAATATATACAACCATCCGTGCCAATCTGTGAAATCTGTGGGATTAAATAATCAATATAATTATAAGTTTCGGCTAAAGCCGTTGAAAAAGATTCATTTAAAATAAACGGGCTAAAGCCCGTTCCTATTGAATTCGTGTTATTCGTGAAAACATTTGCGACATTTGTGTTTAAATAAAAAAAATCCCGATGAAAAATCACCGGGACTATATTTTAAAGCTAATACATCTTATCAATTAGTTTCTTCTGCTCATCAGAATACTCAGAATATACCAGAATAAAAGCATAATAGAAGCAAAAAGCTGCAATGCCGCTCCCACATACTGATTCGTACCATAAGAATCTTTCAGTTTACTTGTCTGATACAGAATGGTAGCTGAAGCTAAAATCACCATTCCTACAGAAAACCATAACCCAAGGTTAAAACCGAAGATCATTCCTCCCACAATCAATCCGATGGAGATAAACCCACCGATTATAATAATGTTTCTTAAAAAAGAAAAATCTCTTTTAGAAGTAAATGCCACAGCAGAAATACCTGCAAACATAGCAATGGTTAAAGTAGCTGCCTGAAAGATTACATTAGCTCCACCCTGGATATTGGTAGCAATAAAAAGAAGTGGCATAAAGATAATTGCTTCCAGCAAAATGTAAAATCCTAATCCTAAATACTGAGTAGATTTGCTTTGAGAAAGCGACCATTTGGAAGCTAAAACAGAAGCTAACCAGAAAACTCCGATAATCAGCAGCCAGATATATTTCTGACTAAACATCATAAATATAATTTCCTGCGGAACCGTTTTCAATAATATTGTTTCCACTCCAATAAATGCAAGAATCGATAATGCGACATGCAAATACGTCTTCTTGTAAAAATTTGCCTTCTCCACCTCTGAAGAATGAGCAACTAAAACATCTGTCATCATAGTTAATATTTTTTTGTTAATCGAAAATAAATTAAGTCTTATTTCGAGGGCAATACCCCAAGAATTTTTCCGTCATCCTCAAATACAGCGGTAATTACTTCCTTGGAAGATCCACCCTCATATTTATATTTAATACTTGGATGACTGATTCCGTCCATTGTTTTATAATATCCGGCCTTCAAGACTTCAAGTTTTTTGTTGGGATCAATACCGTCTTTGACTTTTTTAAGCACATCATCCGTCACAATTTCCTTTACCTTCTCAGAAATCAATCCATCAATAGCCGTACGGTCTGAAGCCTGTAAAGCTACAACGAACTTCTGGAAGTTATCATTATACAAACTGACCTTCTCCTTACTTATAGTGGCCTGCACTTCCTTTTCAGGACTGTTTCCAACCTTTGCACCGGTTACTTTCTGTGCAAAAACCAGCTGTCCGCCAACAAGCGCCAGTCCTAGCAATAATTTTTTCATAGTATTCATTTTTGTTTTGGTGAAATAAGTGATGGAAGATACGAAAATCAGACCAGTTCTAAAAATTTCATTGTATCCACATTATCTGCGTAGGTATCAAGACCCGGATTTTGTGCTTCCCCAAACGGAATTGCATTCATTCCCAACTCCTCCTTTGCCACTACACACTGAATATTTTCTTCATTTTCTGCGATAAAGTCTTTCACATCATCCAAAGATTCATATCTGCTGAAATTGATCACAGAAAGCGGACTGAACAGTTTTTCATCCTCTTTCAGCATCACAAAATTATTATCCCAGAATTTATCCTGATTCAAAAGATAAACCGCTCTGTTATAATCATAATTATTGGCATATTTATTATGATTGATGATATCCTGGAACCCTAAAAAGTTCTCAAACAGCCTGTCAATCACAAAATCCTGCGGAATAAAAATTCTCGTTACATTTCTGCATCCCAATCCGAAATACTGGAAAATATCTTTTGCAAGCAATTGCAGTTCTTCATTCGTTTCATCACCTTTAAGCACCGCAACAGAAGTCCTGTTTTTACGGATAATGCTCAAATGATTTTTGAAATAATATTCCAGATATCTTGCTGTATTGTTACTTCCTGTCGCAATAACGGCATCAAAATTCTCTAATTTTTCTACAAATTCAAAAGTTACGTTCTCACTGGAAAAGTCATTCCATTTCTTTAATAAAAACGGAATCATATATTTATCTTTTGAAGACAGCTTAATCACAGGAATATGATTGGCCAGAATCACGGAAATCACATCATGAAATCCTACCAAAGGAATATTTCCTGCTAAAATAAGTCCAACTCTTTTTGAAATTTTAGAAATGGAATAATGGGCCAGCCAGTTTCTGATGTTATCTTCAGTCAGAAGTTCTGCCCATTGCTGTAAAGCAAATTTCTGATTATCAATGGTAAACCACGGATTCTCTATTTCAGATCTTTTTAACAATAATTCAATATCAGCATCATCTTCATTGTGATCCTCCGGTTTCTTCGCTAAAAACGCTTTTATATAATCGCTTAACTTAATAAGTCCTAAAACTTGATTTTCGGTATTCATAATTACTTTAAAATTGGGTAAAATTTTGTAATTTTGTGCAAATTTAAAAAAAATTAGCGATGGCTATTAAAATAACTGATGAATGCATTAACTGTGGGGCTTGCGAACCAGAATGCCCGAACAATGCAATATATGAAGGAGCTGTAGATTGGAAAGCTTCTGACGGTACGGCTCTTCAAGGTACAATTACTTTGCCGTCAGGACTTACTGTAGATGCCAATGCACCACAGGAACCTGTAAGTGATGATGTATATTTCATTGTAACAGATAAGTGTACAGAATGTAAAGGATTCCATGAAGAACCTCAGTGTGCAGCGGTATGTCCTGTAGACTGCTGTGTGCCTGATGAGGACCATGTAGAATCTGAAGAAGCTCTGCTTAATAAAAAAGCATTCTTACACGGTGAATAAAAAACTTCCGTCTCATGATCTGTGAGGCGGTTTTTTTGTCCAAAAATCCCAAATTAACCAAAAAATAAAGCTAAAGGAATCTCAATCCGGAAGCAACCAAAAAATAAAAATATGAGCAAAAAGCACAACTTCAGCGCAGGACCATGTATTTTACCACAGGAGGTATTTGAAAAATCAGCACAGGCTATCTTAGACTTTAACGGTATCGGATTGTCTCTACTTGAAATTTCCCACAGAAGTAAGGATTTCGTTGCGGTAATGGACGAAGCGCGTGCCATTGTAAAAAGATTGATGAATCTTGGTGATGATTATGAAGTACTTTATTTAGGAGGAGGTGCCAGCCTGCAGTTTGCAATGGTTCCTTACAATCTGATGAAAGTAGGTGGAAAAGCAGCTTACCTGGATACAGGAACATGGGCAGCGGGAGCCATCAAAGAAGCAAAAAAAGTAGGAACAGTAGACATAGTAGGCTCATCAAAAGAAGAGAACTATTCTTTTATTCCTAAAGATTATACAGTTGGATCAGAATATGATTATTTCCACTGCACTTCCAACAATACAATATACGGAACTCAGATGAAATCTTTCCCTGAAGTGGATACACTGATGGTTTGTGATATGAGCTCTGATATTTTCTCAAGACAGCTGGATTTTTCCAAGTTTGACCTGATCTATGCCGGTGCCCAGAAAAATATGGGACCTGCAGGAGTTACTTTAGTAGTTGTGAAAAAAGATATCCTTGGAAAAACAGGAAGAGAAAACATGTTTTCTATCCTGGATTATTCTCAGCACATTGCTAAAGAATCGATGTACAATACTCCACCGGTATTTCCTGTGTATGCCTCTTTACTTACCCTTCAGTATCTTGAAAGAAACGGAGGAATTGCTGCTGCAGAACAAAGAAATGAAGCAAAAGCCAAGCTTTTATATGATGAAATCGACAGCAACCCGTTATTCGAAACTTTCTGCGTAAAAGAAGACCGTTCACTGATGAATGTTTCTTTCAGAATTACAGACGAAAGTAAGAAAGAAGAGTTTGATAATGCATGGAAAGCTGCCGGAATCAGTGGCTTAAACGGGCACAGAAGCCTTGGCGGCTACAGAGCAAGTTTATACAATGCCCTGCCGATTGAAAGTGTACAGGTTCTGGTAGATGTGATGAAGTCGATAAAATAGCTTATATTAGGCGACCGAAAAATAAAAAGATATCAGACAGCAGATGTCAGACAACAGACCTCAAAGTTTGATTTCTGACATCTTGTATCTAACATCTATAAAAATAACAAATGAAAGTTTTAGCAAACGACGGAATCTCAAAAGCAGGAGAAAACGCTCTGAAACAAGCCGGAATTGAAATTCTGGACAATAGAGTAGCCCAGGATCACGTTATTAATTTTATCAACGATAATAATGTGACTGTTCTTCTTGTGAGAAGTGCCACGAAAGTGAGGCAGGATCTGATTGATGCATGTCCTGGTCTTAAAATTATCGGAAGAGGCGGTATCGGAATGGATAATATTGATGTGGAATATGCCAGAAGCAAAGGCATTAAAGTCATCAATACTCCTACAGCATCTTCAAAATCAGTGGCGGAATTGGTTTTCGGACATTTCATCTCACTGGCAAGGTTCCTTCATGAATCCAACAGACTGATGCCTCTGGAAGGAGAAACGCATTTCAATGCGATGAAAAAGTCATTCAGCAACGCGCATGAACTTTCAGAGAAAACATTAGGAGTAATCGGCTTTGGAAGTATTGGCCAGGAAGTTGTAAAAATAGGAATCGCTTTAGGAATGAAAATAACCGTTCTGACAAGAAGTCCGAAAACAGAAGTTCTAACGCTGAATTTCTTCGATGGACAGTCAGTTAACTTTGAAATCACTTCCACCAATGATATGGAAGCATTCCTTAAAGATGCCGATTTCATCAGCATCAATACGCCGAAGACGAATGAGTATATTCTGGACACGCCTCAGTTTGAAAAAATGAAAGACGGAGTCTATATTGTAAATACTGCAAGAGGAGGTGTCATCAATGAAGTGGCACTGATTGATTTTATTGAATCAGGAAAAGTAGCCGGAGCGGCACTGGACGTTTTTGAAAACGAACCGAACCCCGAGTTACCTTTGCTGATGAACCCTGCATTATCACTTTCCCCTCACATAGGCGGAAATACGGTAGATGCACAGGAGAAAATCGGTATCGAACTTGCAGAACAAATTATTAAGCTACAAAAAGAAACTATAAGATAAATATGCCTGTTTTTAAACCTTTCCGTGGAATAAGACCTCATAGAGACTTTGAGAGTACTTTCCCTACCCATCCACTGGATAATTTCACCCAGGAAGAGATTGCAGAGAAAGCTCAAGTTGAAAATACTTACATCAATATGATCAAACCCTATGTTGTAAGTAAATCCAAAGATATTGACCGGAACCTGAGAAAGATCCGTTCTACATTTGAAGAACTTCTGGAAGAAAAGAAATTAGTCCAGGACAATTCAGCCTATTATCTTTATGAGCAGATCTATCCCAACAAACAGATGTTCAGAGGACTTCTGGGATTGGCAAGTATTGAAGATTTCTGGAATGGAAAAATCAAAAGACACGAAAGTACCATTCCGCAGAAAAAAGAAAAACTGGCCCATTATCTTGAAAAAGTAAACTTGCAGGCAGAACCTGTACTTCTTACCTATCCGGCCAATTCAAAGATTGAATTGCTGATGAACCATGAGGAAAAAAATGTTCCTATCTTCAACCATGTGGATTCGCTGGGTATCAGACACAAAATATGGAGAATTGACAATCGCCTGAAACTTCAGCAGTTTAAGGAAGTAATTGATCAGATTGATTCTTTCTACATTGCCGATGGACACCACAGAATCGGATCTACAGCATTAAATGCCAAATACCATAAAGAGAAAAACAAAAAACATAACGGTACAGAGCATTACAATTTTGTATATAGTTTTATTGTTTCTAACCAGTCGATCAAGATTCATGACTATAACAGAATCTTACATGATCTGAATGGAATTGCTCCGGAAGATTTCCTGAAGCAGCTTGAACAATATTTCCTTATTCACGAAAAAGGAGAAACACCATACTACCCTTCTCAAAAGTTCCACATTTCGATGTATATGGACGGTAAGTTTTATTCTCTTCACGTAAAGCATGATCTTCGTTCCAAGGAAATGTCTCTGGACAATCTGGATCACCATCTTTTAGACAAGTATATTTTCAAAAATATTCTGAAAATTGAAGATCCGGACAGCTCTGAGCTTATTTCTTATGTAAAAGGAACCTCCAATATCAACGGAATCAATATTTTAAAAGAAAAAGTGGATAACGGTGAAGGTAAAGTCGGTTTCGGAATTTATCCTGTAAGTTTTAATGATATGATTAAAATTTCAGACTTAAAACTAAGCATGCCTCCGAAATGTACATTCATTGAGCCAAAATTGATTACAGCCTTAGTAATGTATGATATGAAACCTTAATAATTTCCTATTTTTTCCCTAATTTTATCAATGGAAAAAGAAAGGTAAATAATAAATGAAAAAAATATTCATTATACTTCCACTCTTTTTGAGTGGATTTTTATTTTCTCAAAAAAAGCCACAAAAAAATCCGGCAAAAAAAGGAACGGTTGCCAAATTCAATTATCATGATGAGTTCAGAAAAATTTCGGATGAAATTATGACCAACGGCGCTGCTTATGAAAACCTGGGAGAACTTACCAAAGGAATCGGGCCACGTTTCAGTGCCACACCAGGATATGCAAAAGCCGTAGAATGGGCAGAAAAAAAATTTAAGGAAATCGGCATAAACATGATCTGGAGGCAGGAAGCCAAAACCCCGGTTTGGATCAGAGGAAAAGAATCACTGCAGATAAAAGCAGGAAACGGAGACTGGAAAAATATCAGGATGCTTTCTTTTGGAAACTCTGAAGGAACAGGCGGAAAAGACCTTACAGGTGAAATTATTTTAATTAATTCCACATCAGAGCTTAACGCTATGTCGGTAGGGCAATTAAGAGACAAAATAGTTTTCGTAAATGTTCCAATGGACCCGAAAATTATCAATACCAGTGATTCCTATTTACAAACTGCAAAATCAAAATTAATTTCCGCATCTGTTATTGCCAAAACAGGCGCAAAAGCATTAATTATAAGATCATTAACAACTGCCAATGATGATACTCCGCATGCCAAAATGATTTACTACGAACCGGATGATAAAATTAAAATTCCGGCTTTGTCTATCGGGGTAAGATCTGCGGATGAATTGGAGAAAACCCTGAAAAGTCAAAAAGTTACCGCTAAAATCAATATGACCGCACAGTCAAAAAGCGATACCACCAATCCCAATATCATTGCTGAAATTCAGGGCAAAAAAGATTCTAAAGTAATTGTTTTAGGTGCCCAGCTTGATTCCTGGGATGTTGGCGAAGGCGCCATTGATGACGGAACAGGTGTTGTGCAGTGTATTGAAGTCTTAAGGACGTTGAAAGCGCTTGGATACGAAAATAATCACACCATCAGAGTAGTTTTGTATGCCAACAGTGAAAACGGAGGACAGGGCCGCGAAATGTACGCCGCTTATGTAAAAAAGAAAGAGGAAAAACATGTATTTGCTTTAGGAACTGATGCCGGAGGATATTCTCCACGGGGATTTTCTTTAGACATGTCACCTCAGAGAAGAAGACTGGTATATCCATGGAAAGAATATTTTCTTCCTTACGGAGTTTATGATTTTGACCAGACTGAGGCTATTCAGGACATTTCACCCTTGAAAAAACTTGATATTCCCTTGGCAGAGCTCGTTGTAGATACACAAAGATATTTCGATTACCATCATTCCGAGCAGGATACTTTTGATAAAGTGAATAAAAGAGAACTACTGCTCGGAGCGGTTGCCATCACACAGATGATTTTTATGGTTGATAAAAACTGGTAACAATGAAAAAGATATTAGGAACATCATTATTATTTTGTGGAATATTTGCTTTCGGCCAGTCCAAAGAAGATTCCATTCAGTTCAGAAAAATTTCCACCGAAATTCTGAACAATGGCAAAGGATATAATGAATTAAGAGAACTTACCCAAACAATAGGCAATCGTTTAAGCGGTTCTGAAGCCTACGAAAAATCGGTACAGTGGGCAGCACAGAAACTCCGTGATGCCGGAGCTGATAAGGTGTGGCTTCAGGAAGTCATGATCCCGGTTTGGGTAAGAGGAAAAGAATCCCTGCATATTCAAACCTCCAAAGGAAAATGGAAAAACATCAAAATGCTTTCGCTTGGAAATTCTGAAGGAACAGGAGGAAAAGATGTTTCAGGTGAAATCATCATAGTAAAATCACTGGAGGAATATGATCAGCTTCCCGCTGAAAAGGTGAAGGATAAGATTGTCTTTTTCAATTACCCTTTTAATCAGGGAAATGTACAGACTTTCATTTCTTACCGTGATGCAAGTGCTTACAGACGGACTACAGCTTCTTTAACGGCTAAAAAAGGAGGCAAATTTGCCATCGTCAGGTCACTTTCTTCAGCTTTCGACGATGTTCCCCACACCGGAAACATGCGTTATGACGAAAATATTCCCAAAGTACCAGCTGTAACCATTGGAAACAGCTCTGCTGATGAGCTTGAAGCGTTGTTAAAAAATCATAAGGTTACTGCTAAACTCAATTCCAACTGCGGAATGAAAGGCGAGAAACTCTCCCACTCCGTTATCGGGGAAATTACAGGCCAAAAAGATCAAAGCGTTATTGTGGTTGGCGGACACCTTGATTCCTGGGATGTAGGTGAAGGTGCCCATGACGACGGAGCCGGGATTGTGCAGAGTATCGAAGTATTAAGAACCTTTAAAAAATTAGGCATACAAAACAACCACACCATTCGCGCGGTTTGCTTTGCCAACGAAGAAAACGGAACAAAAGGAGGAAAACAATATGGCAAAACAGCGAAAGAAAACAATGAAAAACATCTTTTTGCTATAGAATCAGATGCCGGAGGCTTTTCACCCAGAGGAATTTCCCTGGAAATGAATGCCCCTCAGAGAAACCAGATCAAAGGCTGGGTTAATCTGTTCTTACCATATGGCGTCTATAACTTTGAAGGAAAATATTCCGGGTCGGATATCGCTCCGCTTCACGAAATGGGTGTTCCCACTGCTGAACTGGTTCCAGATCCACAGCGTTATTTTGATATTCACCATACGGAGGAAGATACTTTTGAAAAAGTCAACCGCAGAGAACTGCTGCTCGGTGCTGCAGTAATGACACAACTTATTTATATGATTGATAAAAATTGGTAAACAATGAAAAAGATATTAGGAACTTCACTATTACTTTTTGGAATGCTTGCTTTCGGCCAGTCTAAAGAAGATTCCATTCAGTTCAGAAAAATCTCCACAGAAATCCTGAACAACGGAAAAGGATATACTGAGCTGAGAGAACTTACAAAGAATATCGGACATCGTTTAAGCGGGTCTGAAGCCTATGAAAAATCCGTAAAATGGGCTGAACAAAAACTCCGTGATGCCGGAGCTGATAAGGTGTGGCTTCAGGAGGTAATGATCCCGGTATGGGAAAGAGGAAAAGAATCCCTGCACATCCAGACTTCGAACGGCAAGTGGAAAAGCCTTAAAATGCTTTCTCTTGGAAACTCGGAAGGCACCGGAGGAAAAGATGTTTCAGGGGAAATCATCATGGTAAAATCTATGGAAGAATATGATAAGCTTCCCGCGGAAAAAGTGAAAGATAAAATTGTTTTCTTCAACTATGCTTTCAGCCAGTCTTTCATAGAAACCTTTAAAGCATATGGTGATGCTGCCAAATACAGAACTACAGCCGCTTCTCTGACAGCCAAAAAAGGAGGTAAATTTGCTATCGTTAGATCTCTTTCTTCTGCATTTGACGATATTCCCCACACCGGAGCAATGCGCTATGAAGACAAGGTTTCCAAAATACCGGCTGTAGCCATCGGAAGTACTACAGCAGACGAACTGGAAGCATTATTGAAAAATCAGAAAGTAACGGCAAAACTCAATTCCAACTGCGGAATGAAAGGCGAGAAACTCTCCCACTCTGTTATTGGTGAAATCACCGGTAAAAAAGATCAAAGTGTTATTGTTGTCGGCGGACACCTTGATTCCTGGGATGTAGGCGAAGGTGCCCATGATGACGGAGCCGGGATTGTTCAAAGTATTGAAGTATTGAGAACTTTTAAAAAATTAGGAATTCAGAACACCCACACCATCAGAGTGGTCTGCTTTGCCAATGAAGAAAACGGAGTAAAAGGCGGAATTCAATATGGTAAAACAGTAAAAGAGAAGAATGAAAAACATCTTTTTGCCATAGAAACAGATGCCGGAGGTTTTGCACCGAGAGGAATTGCCCTGGATATGGATGATGCCAAAAGAAACCAGATCAAAAGCTGGTCAAACCTGTTTCTTCCTTACGGAGTTTATAATTTTGAAGAACGGTTTTCAGGCACCGACCTCTACCCGCTTCATGACATGGGAATTCCTGCGGCCGAACTGATGCCGGATTCTCAGCGTTATTTCGATATTCACCATACAGTAGAAGATACTTTTGAAAAGGTGAACCGAAGAGAACTTTTATTAGGCGCTACTGCTTTGACACAGATAATCTATATGATTGACAAAAACTGGTAAATATGAAACCGTCTGTAAAGACGGTTTTCTTTTTAAACACTGTTGATAAATCATCAATTTAAATATTTTTCCCCACTGATTTTGCAGATGTGCACAGATGATCATGCAAATCTTTTAATAGCTTGATTCGTATGATACTATTTGTGAAATTTGTGTAAAAATATTAGTGCTATTTGTGGTTATGATTAAACACAAATGACACTAATAATTTCACGAATAACACCAATTTCATAAAACTCATTTTATTCAAATAAATTAAAAATAAGTTGAAAACAGTATTCTAATCATTAGTTCTATCTTTAAGGACACAAGCTTCATGCTAAACTTTTCCCATCATATTATAAATATGAAAAACAATTTCTCCGTAATATTTTCTTTGTTGTCATTAATAACACCTAAGTAATAGAAAATTTTTCTATGTTTAAGGAAATAACAGAAGAAAACACGCTTCAATACTGATCTCATCAATCCCGTGAAACAAAGTGTCAATCGCATAATCTGAACTTTGGCATAATATTGGCATGTAAATTATGGAGAAAAAAAATAAAAAAACACTAAGGATGAGAAAAAAGGTTTTCTGTGGATTTTCAGTTTTTCCACTGATTCAAATTCATATGTAAATATGAATCCCTTTTTTTTCTACGATGCCGTAAAAGATACGGGCCCCTGATCAACTAACCCCCATTAGTTTTTCATAGCAGTTTTGCACCCGTATCTGACTGGTATCACAATAACCAGGAATCATTTATTGATTCAAAAAAACAAAATATCCCGGACTTTCAGCCCGGTATCATAATATAAATAAATGGCAAAGTCATCGTGAACCTTAGCCCAGTAAAAGAATATATTCTTTTTACCGTGATGAGTGCGCCTTTATGATATAAATTAATGTATAACCCTTAAAATGTTAGTAATGATGAGAGCGTTTTTTGAAATGATTTTTAAGAGAAATGAAGATGCTGCGAAATTGCATATATGGAGCCTAATGCTGGTGTTGAGTTTTGCTGCATTTTCTGTGTTGGTATACGCCACAAAACCAAGCTTTAACAGCTTAATTATATACCTGACGGCATTTGCCGCTTATATCGGGTTTGGCCTTGTATTCATCAGTTCCCTGGCCGGAACACGTGTGAAGAAAAGATAACAAAACATATAACTTTCAATTTATTTTTACTTGGAAAACCGCCCTGTTTTGGGGCGGTTTTTTATTATTCAAGTTATTTAAAAAATATATTTTTCATTTCCAACAAAAAAAGCCACTCCTTCTGGAGCAGCTCCCGTGATAACAACAAGTGCTATCATCACATCGTAAAAATTTATTCTTTAAACATATTCTTCAGCATTTTTTCGAGGATCTTCTGGGTTTCTTCCTCGATCATTTTTCCGGATTTTTCAACCATTTTTTCCCTGAAAGGCTCGCAACAGGCTTTGATACCGAAGCCTTCATCTGTTTTAATCAGTTCCGGATGCAGATTGTGCGTTTCACATACTTCCGACTCTATTTCCTTTTTTATCTCATCGTAATTCAGATCCAACATATTTATTTTGTTTCTTATAAGTGCTGGATAAAGATAGAAGTAATAACTCCTTACCGAAATCCGTATTTTTACGGTATTTACAGAAAATAAAGAAGTGTTTCTTCATGACAGCTCTATGCTTATATAAAACCAGCACTTACTGCTTAATCTTTAAAACTTATCCAGAATTTTCTTCGGTAAAATTTTCACCAGTTCTTTTTTATATTCCTTTTCAAGCATCACAAATTTCCACGCCTTTTTATCTTTTGAAACCGCACAGGTTTTCATACCAGCGTTGATGAGATAAGAACCTTCGCTGGCTACATATTTCACATTATCCGCACCGTACTTAGCTGTTAAGGCACCGCTCATTTTCTTTTTCATGTCATCATTTAATGAACTGACGTTGCATTTCAGTTTCAAAAAGTAATGGGTGATAGAAAAATATTCACCGGTAATGAGTTCAGGTTTTTCAATAGTTCCAAACTTTAAATCCTGTACTTCAATTTTCATGAATGGATTATTGTAAGTCATATTCAAAATTTGGGTCATCTGCTCTTTTGAAACTATCGTGAAGAATTTTGGATATATACAGCTTACCGCCTGATCGATCTTTTTAGATTGAATGCTGTTTACAAAATAAGTAAGTGATTTTTTTATTGCGGCATCGTCCGGATTTGCCCTGGTCTGTGAAAAAGCCATAAAAGACAGCATAACGAACAGAAGCAGAAGTGATTTGGTTTTCATGATTGAAGGGTGTTACATTTTTGCCAGAAAAATTATTAAACTTTCCAACTGTAAAATATGTCGTGATATTGACTCAGATCGTTACAGAATATTTTGAGCAAAATAAAAAAGCCATCCTTTCGGACGGCTTTTACCATATTTTGAAGATTCAATTATTTTACTTTTACAAGCTCAACATCGAAAACCAACCATGAGTTTGGCGGGATTACCCCTCCTGCTCCTCTTTCTCCGTAAGCCATTGCCGGCGGAATCAATAATGTTGCTGTTTCACCTTCTTTCAATAAAAGGATCCCTTCATCCCATCCTTTGATTACTCTTCCCATTCCGATTGGAATTTCGATCGGCTCATTTCTTTTGAATGAAGAATCAAACTCAGTTCCGTCCACTAATTTACCTGCATAGTGTACAGATACATTGTCACCAGCTTTTGGAGCTTTACCGTCAGCTGTTTTTGTGATTTTATAATAAAGACCGGATTCAGTTTTCTGCATACCAGCTTTCAGGCTTTCTACCAATTTCTCCTGGTTAGCTTTGAATTCTTCTTCTTTTTTCTTTCTTTCAGCTTCTTCTTTAGCGATGAAAGCTTTATTGTTTTCTGCGATTTTAGCTTTTCCTTCGTTAAAAGTTTTAGCTGCATCGTAGTGTTTGTACTCGTCACCTTTGCTGAAAACAGAAACTTTTTCTAAAACGATATCTGTTTTAGGCTTATCCTGAGCTCCTTTTTCAACGTTAGCAATAGCATCAATCACTTCAGTTCCTTTTACTACTTTTCCGAAGATCGTATGTCTTCCGTCCAACCAAGGAGTAGCTACTTCAGTAATAAAGAACTGGGAACCGTTTGTGTTAGGTCCTGAGTTCGCCATAGAAAGGATCCCTTTTCCTGTGTGTTTAAGGTCATTTCTTTCATCCTCGAATTTATATCCCGGATCTCCCATACCTGTTCCCTGAGGGTCACCTCCCTGGATCATGAAATCTTTGATTACTCTGTGGAAAATAGTTCCGTCATAGTAAGGAACTCCTTTAGCCTTAGCTTTGTTATCGATTTTCCCTTCTGCAAGACCGATAAAGTTGGCTACAGTTACTGGTGCTTTCTTGTCTTCAAACTTCACAATCATATTTCCTTTTGTGGTTTGAAGATTGGCATAAAGTCCGTCATTAAGACCTTCGTAAGTTTCTTTGTCTACGTTCATTTTTTTATAAATTGGGGTACAACTCATCAGCGAAATACTTGCCGCTGCCAGAATTATATTCTTGTTAAACAATTTCATGTATTATAGAGCTTTTAATTTTATGATTAATGGAATGTCGTTGTCTATTTTCTTTTCGTCTCCGTAGGTTCCGTAAGCCAGTGAAGACGGTACCAAAAGCGTTACTTCCTCTCCATCCCGTATAAAACGTAAAGCATTCTCCACCGCTTTCAGTTCATCAAAATGCCCGAATCTGGCATCTCTCCTTTCAAAAGGCTTGTCATAGATTTTAGTCTCGTCAAAATCATACAGATCATAGGAATAGGAAATCATGGTTTCATCCTTCCTTTTTTCTCTCTGATCATAACCTTCCACCGTTACCCAGTAATTAAGCTGCGTAGGATAATACTTTACAGACTGGCCATTGATCCAGTCCTGAATCTGGCCCCGTTCTATAGTATTTAAGTTTTTCATCCTGTTTTTGGAAACATCCAGATCTTTCTGGCTTAAAACACCGCCTACAGGAGGATGAGCCGTCTGGGCATTTCTGTTGCAGCTCAACAGGCTTATGGCTGATATGAAGAGTATTTTTTTCATAAACTTTTGCGAAAATACACATTTCGGGAATTAATTACAAAACTTGGTTAAGAAATGTGTGAATGTAATAAAATATGAATCTGATCTTAAACTATTCATACATTTTTATAAATACATAGATACAAAAAAGCCGGGAAAAACCCGGCTTTCATATTGTTATTTTATGCTATTATACTGTTTCCAAAGCGTGGTCTACAATAACTCTCCATCCGAAAGGATCTTCAGACAGGTTCGTTTGTAAGTCTACAAGGTCTTTCTTAAGGATCGCTGCAAAGCTTTCTTCATCAGATAATCTTGGAAGATCAAGTTTTTCTCCCTGGTATCCTAAAGCCTGGAACTGAGTGGTTACTACAGCCGTACCTACTCCCCAAACTTCTTTAAGAGAACCGTTCTTTAAAGCTTCAATTACTGTTTTTACAGCTATAGGCTCTACTTTTACTTCGATTCCTCTTCTCTTTGCCAACTGAATAAAGCTGTCTCTTGTTACTCCGTCAAGGATTTTTTCAGAAGTCGGAGGTGTATAGATTGTATCGTTGATTCTTACAAATACGTTCATTGTACCACTTTCTTCGAAATATTCGTGAGTAGCATCATCTGTCCAGATGATCTGCTCATATCCTTCTTCTATAGCCAATTGTGTAGGATAGAAAGAAGCAGCGTAGTTCCCTGCAGCTTTTGCAGAACCTACTCCTCCGTTTGCAGCTCTTGAATAGTGGTCAGAAATTTTCACTGATACCGGTTCTGAATAATAACTCTTCGCTGGCGTTGCAACGATAGCAAACATATATTTATTCGAAACTCTTGCTTTCAAAGCTTCTTCTGTAGCAAAAATCAAAGGTCTGATATAAAGAGACATTCCTTCCCCCTGTGGAATCCAATCTCTGTCGATATCTACTAATGCTTTTAATCCGTCTAAAAACATTTCTTCAGTCACTTCGGGCATAGCAAGACGCTTCGCTGACTTATTGATACGTTCAAAATTCTTTTCAGGCCTGAAAAGGAAAACCTGCCCGTCTTTGTCTTTATAGGCTTTCATACCTTCAAAACAAGCTTGTCCATAATTTACTCCCATCATAGCAGGTGTAAATGGAATCGGACCGTAAGGAACTAATTTTACATCACCCCATTTTCCGTTTTCATACTCACAAATGATCATATGATCGATGAAAGTATTTCCGAATGAAAAATTGTTAGGGTCAAATGTAGAAATTCTGGAGTTTTCAGTTTTTTGAATTATCATTTTTTAAAATTTTTACGATGTTCTACAAATTTAACATAATTTTCTAAATATAAAAATTTTAGAGTAAATTTGACAAAAAAATAGCTTGAAAAGAGAAATTAAGACCACAAACGATGGTAGTAAAACATTGTTTATCAATGAATTAAATGAAAACTACCATTCTCATCACGGGGCACTACAGGAAGCCGAACACGTGTTTATCAAAAATGGACTGAATTTGATAAATGATTGCGAAATTAATATTTTAGAACTCGGTTTTGGAACAGGTTTGAATGTTTTGGTAACAATTAATGAATATTTAAAAACTGACAAAAATCATGTCATCAATTATTTTTCGCTCGAAAAATACCCCATAAATGAATCCGAAGTTAAAGATTTGGCTTACGATGAACTTTTTGATAACCCGGAGTTAAAAAATATTTATCAGAAAATTCATCTGTCAGATTGGGAAAAGTCAGTAGAAATTATTAGTGGATTCAACCTAAAAAAGATAGAATGTGATTTTTTTGACCTGAAAGACATTGATCTGCCTGAAATTAACCTTGTCTACTTTGATTGTTTTGGCGCCAGAGTACAGCCTGACCTTTGGGAAAAACCGTTATTTGAGCTGGTTGCTGACAAAATGGCCATTAACGGATTATTAACAACTTATTCTTCAAAAGGCAGCGTAAGAAGAATTCTTCAGGAATTGAATTTCCAGGTTGAAAAAAAACAGGGCCCGCCGGGGAAAAGAGAGATGATTAACGCAGTGAAACTGTAAAAGGCAAAGGGGCAAAATTGCTAAAAGGCAAAAACTATCCAGAAGCGGATCTTCAAATTTGCTTTTCAGCTATTTTGTTTTTTCCCTATTTCGCCTTTTCACCTCTGTAAAATTTCCTTACATTAGCTATACAAAATATTATACATTATATATATGATAGATAAGATCAACATTAGAGTGTATGCATGTGCGGTAAAAGATAAACAGGTTTTAACCTTATTTGAAGAATATGCCGGCGAACCTTTAATGAAATTTCCGGGTGGCGGACTGGAATACGGAGAAGGCGTACTGGAATGCCTGCATCGTGAGTTTGATGAAGAACTGAATGTAAAAATAAATGTACTGGAACATTTCTACACCCAGGAAAACTTTCTTGTTTCCCGTTTCAGAGAAAATGAACAGCTGCTTACCATATATTATATTGTAGACATCATCAATGAAGAAGATTTTATTATTATGGATCCCTGTATTGAAAAAACAGAATGGATTGATATTGACAGACCAGACAATCCTTTCCCGCTTCCGATAGATAAAATTGTATTTAATAAATTAAAAGAAAAATTCCTGTAAGTAATCTTACAGGAATTTATATTATTTCTTTACTTTAAAATCGCTTGCTCCCGGGTAAGGCTGTAAATAACCTGAGTTCCAATTGGACTGCAGCAGTGATTCTATAAATTCATCACTTCTGTTGGTATGAGGGTCATAACGTTCTTTCAGATCAATATCAGCCATTTTTCCTTTTACATTCCACCAGAAAGCGCTCCATCCACCTCTAAGTTCTTTGATAATTTCAAAGACATTTTTACCGGTAGCCCTGTTCATCAGTTTTGCAAAAACCTGTCCTTCGGTAGTAGTAAGATCTCTCAGTTGTTTCTCATATTGGTCAGCCAGTATATTCTGTCTCTCTCTTACAAACTTTCTCTTGGCTTTACTATCCATATCATTCATATCTTTCTGAATATCCCTGTACTGCTGCAATGCGGTAACAAATAACGGATATACCCTATAGAGTTTTTTATTCAGGAAGTAATAGTAATTCTTATCCAGCTGATTGTTAAACCGTGGCTTGTTCACCAATACCAGTTCATCTAAAACGACGACAGGTTCTCCATTGATTTCATAAACCTTAATTTTCTGCTGCTCGTCGTAATAATATTTATTACCGAATTCATCCACTTTCAGAGATTCGGGCGGGTATTGATTGAGAGGTTTTGCCACAATACCATCCTTCTGACCGAAAACACTGACTCCAAAAAAGAGAATAAAAAGGCAGATAATCTTACTAAAATTCATTATTTTTACACTTATAAGAACAAAAATTGAACGCAAAAATCATTCCTTTTTATGAAATTTGAAAAGAAATCTTTGAAATTTTTAGAAAAATACCTAAACACTTCATCACCAACAGGTTACGAACATAAAGGACAGGAAGTCTGGATGGATTACATCAGACCGTATGTAGATAAGATAGAAATAGACCATTATGGAACCTGCTATGGGATTATCAATCCGGAAGCTGAATTTAAAGTAGTGATTGAAGCGCATGCTGATGAAATCTCATGGTATGTTAATTATATTACTGACGATGGATTGAT